>DLCK01000014.1 GCA_002480565.1 Phycisphaerales bacterium UBA7800
GCCTTGGTAAGCCATTACCTTACCAACAAGCTGATAGCATATTTCCCGATCCCAAGGCAGCAAGCCTTTGCCCGCTGGACCATACGATCCTACGGGGTTATAAGGTATTACCATCAGTTTCCCGATGCTATCCCTTACCTTGGGGCACGTTAGAAATATATTCCTCGCCCTTCCGCCACTCTACTCGTACCGAAATACTTTCGCGTTCGACTTGCATGCTTTAACCATGCCGCCAGCGTTCAATCTGAGCCAGGATCAAACTCTTCAATTAGATTCGTTGCAACTCCCCGAGGGGAGGTTAGCTTCAAATAATTTAAAGCGATCTTGGTTACTTTAACGTTTTACAGTTAAAGGGTCGCCAATCAGATGGTCAAAGCCATCTGATTGTTTTAAAAACTCACAATCATTACATAAATGTAAAAGGGGGTTTAATTCTTTTCTATCTAATGCATCATAAGAATGTGAGCCCGCAAGTTACTTCGGCTGTGAACCCGAATCCCTTGCTTGGATAAATTTCCTCTCGTTACCAATTTATGACTTGGTAGCGAGGGGTCACATCCTCACGCATTTGTCGTATAACTGTTCACTTGTCAAAGATCGTCATCCAGAAGCTTTAGCAACTTCTTTTTTTTCAGTGACTTGCAGTCGGCGTCGCGTTTTGCTGCGTTGCGTTGTGCGTCACTTGTGAGGGAGGAATTCTACGGATTTAAAAAGCCCTGTCAACCGCATGGCTTCGTATTTGAGGATTTTTTTTCACTCAAACCCGTTCCTTACCTCCCGGCAAGACGGATCATTGTCACATAAAACCAACCGTCTGTCAATCATTATCATCAAGTTTACAATATGTTAGAGAAGATTAGGCGCAATAGAGAGTTAGGCCCAAAACCGTTATTTAACCCCTCGAAAATAATTATGAATTGTGCCCAAAAGAGTGGCAAATGGCCCCAAATCTGGGTGGTGCGCGCAAAATCAAGGCATCAAACTGCCTTCGATTCTGGCCTTCAAAACGATCAAATTCTTTAAAATGTCTCCCCAACCCTCTGATTTTCTTTCCATCACACCCCGATCAGCTCTCGAATCGTTGCCAAAACCGACTTCTGTGATCCAAGAAATACCTTTAGACACCAAAATCCAACCCTAAACCCCCCAATGGACCGCTTTCAACTGGCAGATTGCCGCTCGGATCACCTGATTGACGGATTCCATCGCCCTTGGATGTGTATTGTTGGTGGATAACTGTCTCTCTTATGCCGAGAGACCATGGACTTGCCTGGCCAAGAACGCTATTGGCGTTTGAACTGAGAGAAAACAATGGGCATTCCATATCACAGTGGCAATGGTTTGGGGCTTCCAATTAGTTACCCGCAAGATCATTACTTGGGTAATCAATGCAGTGGTATGATGTATGGCAGTGATTCCATGGTGAATCAGCATTTCAAACACATTTCAGACCAGCAGGGGGCACATGAGCTTTGATCTTGGATTAACAGCGTGTCGGGATGGGGAAGAAGTCAGTATGAATTCTGATGCAGCCTGGGACGTGGTGTCGCGTTATGACTGTACACGTGAGCCGGGCATGAAGGCTCATCTGATTAATTTTGAAGATGACTCACAGTTGGAAATGTATGTCGCTGGCTTAACGGATGCAGATACGCAGACGTTTGCGCAGTGTATGTTGGCTTTGCGTGAAATAACTCGGCCGATCGCGCAATTCATCTTTGAAATGATACGGACTTGCCCCTGTATGGCCATACCTATAGCAGAGTCTGGTGCGCTGATGTTGCCTGATGCTCAGTACCAGGAGCATCTGTTTGAAGGGTTAGAAGAACTCTTTGAGCCTGTTGTGGTTAGGGATGCCGATCATGTCATGGAACTGCTTGGGCCTGAATTTGAGCAGTGGGAAGCGTATCGCGAGCAGGTGATGGAGCAGAAGCCCTATGTCGATGAATAATCACAAATCCAACCCTGAACCTGATGCGCCGCAGCGAGTCTGCATGGAGCTTGTCGATGTCATCACACAAATACCGGATGTCATAAGCATAGCGGTCTTCGGATCGCTGGCGGACGACTCATGGGATGCCTACAGCGATGTGGATCTATTGGTGGTGACGGATTGCCTTGATACGTGTGCATGGCAGGTGGCTGATGCGATCGGTCAATGCAAGCCGGTGCAGTTTTACCGCATGTTCAGCAGCGACAGGCAGCCGGCGGGGCGGTACTGGTTTGCAGATGAATCACCGTTGACGCGTCTGGACATCAGCTTTCACAGCAGCCAGACGTTTGCTCAGCTGCAAGACTCCGGGCGATACATGGATCATCCCGTGGCATGGCGATTGTTATATCAACGGGACAACGGATCAACGCTGGTTACGACTGAGCAGAGCCGTCCTATTGCATTGCAGAGCATCACGGCTGACGAAACCCATCTGGGTGAACGCATCTATCGCATGGTGCGTGCAATTAAGAATGACCTTCGGCAGCAATCGTTTCGCTACTCATTGGAAGACTGCATCAATTGGCTTAACGAAGCAATCACACAGACTCAGGCAATAACCCTGATTGGAGGCGATGGACATGCGCTGGCCCGTGCGTGTCTTGTAATGGCAAGGCAGCAGCAAATGCATCACGCAGCGGATTGATGACTTTCACCGACGAGTGATTTGAGTCGGCAAACCACCGCGTCCACATCCCTTGCCTGTGTGCTTAGCGTTTCAGAGACAGCAGCTTCCTCCTCGGAGTTGGCAGCATTTTGTTGAGCGAGTTGATTGAGTTGCTCAATGGCTTTGGCAACCTGACTCATGGCTTCTTTTTGATCCTCATCGGTACTGGCAACACGCTCAGTGATCTGGCTGACCTGGTTGGCACTGTCTTTTAATTTGCTCAGCGATGCGACGACTTCTTCATTGATCTGAACACCACTCTCAGCATTGTGGACCGCTTCAACAATCAGATTGCTTGTGCTCTTGGCAGCTTCAGAGGAACGATGTGCAAGACTGCGAACTTCATCTGCAACCACCGCAAAACCTTTCCCAGCTTCACCGGCTCGGGCTGCTTCCACCGCAGCATTGAGTGCCAGAAGATTGGTGCGAAAGGCGATTTCCTCGATGGTTTTGATGATTCCTGCCGTTTCGTCTGCTGAAGATTTGATCTGGTGCATGGCTTGACTTAAACGCCCAATGGCCTGATTGCCATCTTCGACATCTGTTAAAGTCTGCTGTGAATGGCTGCGTGATTGTCTAAGGTCATCGCTGTTTCGAACGTTGCGCGAAGTTAATTCATGTAACGTTGCAGTGATCTGTTCAATACTCGCAGCCTGCTCGGTCGCGCCGGATGCAAGGGCTTGGCTGGTTTGCGAAATCTGTTGGGCAGCCTGGGTCACTTCAGATGATCGTGCAGTAAGTGTCGTCACCGTTTGCTTAAGCAGACGGTTAAGTGAGATGCTCACCCAGAACGTCATGAACACGCAGATCAGGCCAATTACCAGACCGACCATTTGTACGATCATGAGCATATTGGTTTTGGATTCTGCAGCCTGCTGCATGAGTCCGACTGCTGCGTTCATGTTTTTAAGCAGCGTCATGTTTTGAGCCAAAGCCTGTTTGATCGTGTCGCTGTCTGCGGATACCTGCCCGGAGATCAGGCCGTCCATCGTCTTCCTGGCGTTCTGCCAAAGCGTGGTGACTTCGTTGAGTTGGTCGAGCACTTTGCCGTTGGCAGGTGGGCATTGGGCGTAGGTCGTCTTGTCGTTGATGATGAATTGCTTGGGGGCTTTGCCACCATCTCGCAGTGCTGTGAGTGTCATGTCAAACACGTTCATGGTCATCTGCGTGGGTTTGAAAGTCGACTCGTCCGCCTTGCCGTATTTGGTGTTCTGCAAACCAATCATCAGTTCCTTGAACATCTTCTGCGTGAGCATTCGCTGACGCCCGGCAAGGTTGATGTTCTGACCATCAAAGCGTTGCGAGTTAACCACCCAGACCGTCGAACCAATCAGGCAGGCAATCACCAACGTGGGGATCAATCCAAGACAGAGCAGGCGGGCTTGTAGTTTCATGGCAGGAAACTTTCCAATGTAATATTCAAAATGTTGCAGCACATCTCCCCAAAACTGGAAATGCACGATCCATAATCAATATTCACATCGGCAGTTTGCAGACACTCAATAAGTGATAACCAGGATCGGCAATAGTCATTTTCCCTATCGCTTGATTAATATCCGGATTAA
Source organism: Phycisphaerales bacterium UBA7800 (assembly GCA_002480565.1). Classification (GTDB taxonomy): domain Bacteria; phylum Planctomycetota; class Phycisphaerae; order Phycisphaerales; family Phycisphaeraceae; genus UBA7800. The sequence continues at coordinate 4,226 of DLCK01000014.1, forward strand.
AACGACGCATAACGTCCACGGACTTGTTATCGCAATGACAAAGTGATTGAACTGGGGTTTGAATATGACTTTTAACACCCAAGCCGCCAGATGAGGCTTGGCGAATCTGACGGGCTCAATGCGTCAAATTTGCTAATCTGCCAGATTCGCCTGCCAAGCTGGACTCATCGGGCGGCCTGACATGTGATATTGCATACCCAATACACACGCAGATTAAGCTGCAACGAGACCATCGGTTTGTAGTGTTCTTACTTACGGATTGTTGACGCAACGTATTTGAATGCAGTGCAGGACTGATCTGTGGTGTTTGAAAATCAATATTGAAAAATGAAATCCGTTGAGATATTAAATCCCAAACACTTCGCGCATCGTCAGATCCATCAGGTCTTCGGCCTGTAGATTCGGGCATTCCAGACAACTGCTTGAACACTCATCCGTGCGGTGCTGATAGTCATGATCGTGCTCATGAGAATGCGCTTGGGACCCATCAGAACGAAGCACTGTCAGCGGGGGCTGAGCAGGATGGCTATCACAATGACTCATTGTGGGGCGGTCTTTACCGGGCATGGCAGTCTCCTCGTCTAACATCATCGGCAGGTCAATCATTCACATGCCATGTGTAGACAAGCATACCAGAATATCCGAATTTTTGAAGACACAAGCATGTTCTGACGAACCTTTGGTTTGCTCAGATGACATCACAACGGCTATGGACTACGAGCCTGTTTCAACGATATTGAATTCTGAACTAACGAATTAAGTAAACGATTTATAAAATAATTTAAGCAAACTATTGGCTTGTGGCAACAGACTGCTAGAATCACTTTAGAGACAGCTTTTGATACATCCAAATTGTGATATGCCACGCTTCTAAACCATGTTCTTGGCTAGCGCCTATTCTGCGGAGACACAGTTATGAGAAATTGGATCAGGCTCTGGGGCTGCGCGATCGTTGTGTTTACTTTGGCTCTGAGAGTCGATGCATCGAACATCACCTATCACAATAACGTCGCATTTGACGACTTCCCGCTGGACCTGCAAACCAACGCTTCGCTACATGACTGGGAAGACGGATTTTTGGATGTGACGATGGCTCCCTTTGCTGCTGACAACACCGGGACGGTCGATGCCACCGCTGCATTGCAGAAAGCCATTGACTATGCCTATGACTGTAATCTGGTGGTCTTCTTCCCCCAAGGCACCTATCGCGTATCCGATCAGCTGCGGATGATTCACAAGCAGCCAGCATCAGGCAGTCCACGCAGTCAGACCAAGTTCGTCCACAAACTCGTCGGCCAGACACTGGCAACCAAACGCCCCATCATCAAACTCACCAACAGTTCCACGGTGGCAGACAATCTTCTGATGCTCTTTGAATATCAGTTCCTCAGTAGCGCGTCAGATCCTTCCCGACACTACGGGGCAGAGCTTCGTAATATCGACATTGATATGGGCGACAATCCTTCGGTCACCGCGGTCTCCATGAGCGGGGCACAGTATTGCTTGATGCAAAACGTTGCCATCGGTGGCCAAGCCTTTGATATCGGTATCAACAATCTGCCAGGTTCCGGTGGTTCGGTACGCAACATTCAAATCACCGGCGGGCGCATTGGCATCAACCAGACCGTCTACCGTCCCAATCCCACTATCGTCGGTCTTCAACTCTCTGGCCAAAGTGAAATCGGCTTGCGTGTCAGTGAGTCCCGTGGTGCGGTCACCGTCATCGGCTTTGCCATTTCCGGTTCATCCACTGATCCCAATGTCCTGCCCATCAGTCTGCCAGGCAACTACAACCCGGCACTCAACATGGCCAGAGCCAATCTCAACCTCATCGACGGCACCATTGATCACCGGGCGCCCGGAGGCAAAGCCATCGACAACAAAAATGCCGATGTCCTGATGAAAAATGTCTACGTCCGCGCAGCCAACATCATCGAAGCCGGAACCGTCAACGGTAATGCGGATATCCTCACCGGGGATGCCACCAAATGGTATCGTGTCAGTGATTATCAATTCATCAACGGCACCGACAACAGCCACATCAATATCGACGGCATCAATCAAAACCCGTTGGGCGATGACTATGCGGCCTATGCGCCATTAGCATGGAATTACACGTCCGATGACTTTGTAAAAAAGCATGTCTGCCAATACTTCCCAACCCATGAGCAGTCCATCGTCAATATCTGCAAGGACTATGCAGTGACGCGCGATGATGATTCGGATGATGATGCAATCGGTATCCAGCAGGCCGTGGATGACACCACCAATCCTGCCCATGCTCATTTTGGTAAAGCCGTCTTTATCCCACGTGGGGTGTTTCATATCCAACAACCCATCGTCCTCAAAGCCGGCACCAAGTTCATCGGAGCGGCGAATAACATCTCCGTCATCCATGCCAAGCGGACTTGGAAACCAGCCAGTGAAACGCAGATGATCCAGACCGTCTCCGCAACTTCAGGCCTGCCCATTTACATCGCCAATATCGCCATCATCCGCACTCAAGCCAAAGGCGCCCCGCAGCAGGGCTGTGAATACGTCGGATACCTCGCGGTGGATTACTACAAGACATTTCTCCAAAGTATCCTGACCGGATCGTTGGCTTACTACGACAAATGGAGCGATCCATCCTATGCCTATGCGACCCTTACCCGACTCCAAAACAATGCAGGCGGTAAGTGGTATGACTGTGTCATGCTCGGTGGACTAGGCGATACCGACGGACTGCAAAGTTGGAATGACGACGCGGCGCAGCTCAAAGTCTCCAGCAACCATGACATGATCTTTTACAACTCATCTGTCGAACATTCCCAGCACGGGCACGGGGATCGCTACATTCACGGAGCCCAGAATCTCTACATGTTCGGCATCAAACATGAAGCGAACTATCCCATTGCTGAGATTGTCAACAGCAGCAATCTGCTACTCAGTGGGGGTTCGGGTAATCTGACCATATCGACGAATACGTCTGACCCATTGATTGATATTGACAATTGCGATGACCTGGAAATCAGTCTCATCAGTCGCAAGCAAGGCAGCAGTGAACCCGTATCACGACTCTATTTAAATGATGGGTACACGATGCTCAACGCCTATGACGATATTGGACTCTATCGTGTTGGGGATGCGCCATTGACCGTGCCAACCGTTGAATTTGATGTCGAAAATCTCACGATGGATACGGCAAACGGCATGGTGGATACCACGGGAAATCTGACAGTCTCCAGTGGTGTTGCCTCATTGGCCAGTGCTTCGGTCTTGACTCATAGTATTGTAGATGACTTTGATATGACCCTTGATTTGGCAACGACGATCCCCGGCAATCAAAACTGGTTCGTCGGACATATCTACTTCCGATACCTTGATGAAGACAATCATTATGCCATCCGACTTGAACCCAATGGCGGACTTAAACTGCTCAAAGAAGTCAACGCAACCGCCACGGTCATGCAGACCGTTTGGAATACCGGCCTGGATGTGACGCAACTCAATACGTTCCGAATTACAGCGCGTGGCAACCATGTTGAAATTTACGCAACGGCTCCCGGAAGCAGTGAGCAATTGATCATTGACACCACCAGTTGCAGTGAAATTCTCACAGGACGAATCGGTGTCTACGCACGGACATCGACAGTGAACTTTGACAATCTGATCGTGACGCCGTTGTTTAAGTGATTCAGGACAATGTCACATCACCGATGCATTTAGAGCGTTTCAAACAATTAATCTCCACTGCGGCAAGTTCGCCAATTTTTCGTCACTCCCGCGCAGGGACATTATACACGTCATTTCACAAGTGCTTGTATGGATTGAGATTGCGGACGATTTAAAGGTTGAGCTTACTCGACATCATTCGTAGGGTGGGTTTCGCTACGCTCTACCCACCCTACGTCAGAAGACGACGTGCATAATGTCCGCAGGCGGGAGTCCAGTGGTATAAGCAGGCGTTTACAGAATGCCACTGGATTCCCGCCTGCGCGGGAATGACGATACATGGAGATTATTTATTGTCACGGCGATGG
>DLCK01000002.1:0-60509 GCA_002480565.1 Phycisphaerales bacterium UBA7800
AAACCCATCGCAAGGACAATAAATCCAAAGTCGCATTGATCCATAGTCAACGTACCTGACGAGGCGATGTAGTTTAAGCCATCCGCATTGGTGGAAAACAAGGGAACTTCGGTCGCACCCGCTGGCATGGGTGCACGTTTGATGGTCATCCGCAAATAGTTCTCACCTGTCGCATATCGATAGGAGACTGCTAATGATGATGAAGCCAAAACTGCCACATTTTCCAACCGCGTTGAATCGCTGGACTTGATATTAAACGGGAAACCGTAGCCACGGATCGGCAGTGCAATTTTGTCTCCGACGGACACACCGGTTGGCCCAAGAAGCAGTTGACCGTGCGAATCATCAATACGGATGACATTGCTGCCACCAACTGCTCCAAACCAACCGTGATTGGGGAGTAGTCGGCCATCGGTACCTGAGAAGAAACAGGAGCAGCCGTGAAACCGTGCCATATTCGTGGGTGTGAGTTGTGGATAGCCTACATGGGTCGTGAAGTCGTAAATCCATTGACCACCATTGTCGGTGATATTGGTAATGGTCCCCTGCACGATGGGGATGGGATCAAGATTAATCGAAAGGTCTTTGATGGTGACATTGTGAGAGCCGGTGATACTCATCGCTGCGGTATCTGCGTGATCCAACACGAGGATCGTCTCATCCATGCCACTGCCCTTGAGCGTGAAGTCGGTGATATTATTCAGCCCGACACCCGCGGAATTCAAGTAATAGGTACCAGCAGGTAACTGCAATTGGGAACCTTGTGCGTAGGCAAGATACAGTACATTTTTCAGGTCGATCATCTGCTTACCGTTGTCGGTGTAGATGTAATCATTGATATCCAAAGAATCGCCGGGAGCCCCTGCAAGGGTATAGATATCCATGGGTGACAAGGCAGTGTCATAAAGTCGGACATCGTCCAGTGAACCATTGAGTGCCTGCCCGTTTGATGAGAAGTTGGCACCGATGATGATGGGCATATCGGCAGTGGCAATGATACTGCCAAGATCACCCATGCTTTGTGACAAAGGTGACATGATGCCGTCGATGTAGAACTGAATACCACCGCGTGTCACGCCAGTGGTTGCAGTGGTGTCGAGGACCATTGCGACATGTGTCCATTGGCCTTGAGTAAGTGTCGCAACGGTTTGGCGAGACCATGTGGAAGCAGTATCGGTTCGAAAGGTCATTGCAACCTGCCCTGATGGGGTGATAGAGCAGAACCACCCTCCGGTTCCATTCCATTTGCCAGCGATACCGCGTGTAAAATTACTATTTCCGCTTCCGGGGCCATCCCATTTGACCCATACAGCAAGTGTCATTGCATCACCATCCTCAGAAACTGTCAAGCGTGCGTTGCTGTCGGGTAATTCCAATCCTGGCCCATAATTCGAAGTCGCAGACAATGTCGGGAACTGTGCAGCCCAACCGCTGTTATCAGGTGTTGAATTTGTGAACAGGACTGGTGACGATGTGCCAGCGGCAGTGGCTGTATCTTCGACAACGATGCCAGGAACACTACCTTGCGAATCCAGTGTCGCGGATGCCTGTGCATCTTCAAAGTCCAAATGGTATCGCAGTGATTGAGCTGTATAGAGCAGATGAATCTGCGCGGGTGTCAGTGCAGCATCATGAAACTGGACATCATCAAGACTACCATTTAGCGCCCGACTATTACCCGCAAAAGCAGTACCAACGACGATGGGTGTGTCAGCTAGGGCGATGATTGAACCGATACTTCCCATCCCCTGAGTTAGTGGCTCAACCTTGCCGTTGATGTAGAACTGGATACCACCCGCCGTCTTACTGTAGCTGAGGGCATCATTGTCGATGACCAATGTAACGTGAGTCCATTGACCTTCAATTAATGGTGTTTCACAGGTGCGTGACCATGTTGCTGCGGTATTGGTTCGAAGCATAAACGAGAGTTGGCCGGACGTGGTGATACTCCATGACCAGCCGAGATTACTTGCCCATTTGCCAACGAGTCCACGGATATCATTGCCTGTTCCCGGGCCGTTCCATTTCACCCACATGGCAATGGTCATCTCGTCACTGCTTTGGGTTAACTGCAACCGCGAATTACTGTCAGGCAGAATCAGCATCGGGCCGTAATAGGTGTTGGTAGCGACGCCTGGAAGTGTTGCTGCCCATGCAGTTTGATCCGGCGAGGCGTTGTCATAGGCGATATCCGGCGTGGTGCCTGCAATTGAATCAGTATCCAATATGACAGTACCCACGACCGAACCTGTGGATTGATATGTTGCATTGCCCTGCGTGTCATTGAATTTAAGCTGATACAACATTTCCGCATCAACGGTTTGAAAAGAAAATGCAACACATAAACCAATCCAGATCAACCATTGAGATAGCGTCCTGATTCCGTGCATCTGTATTGTCTCCTCAAGAAATGTGATATGTGTATCGGCGTAAGTCATGTTCATCAGCCAATAGATCGCCCTGACAGGTGTCCTATGATCATGACATCACAGACACATGCTTTGACATTATTCTGCAGAAACTCTGCGGGCGTTTTATCCGAAAGCAACCGACATCCAGACGTGTCTGGCCAACATGTTTTTACTTTGAGAGTGAAACCAATTCGATCTTCAAATTTTGGATCATCACATCAATGTAGTCAGGATGATGCGAACCAATAATGTAAAGTCGATCACCTGTTTTGACCTGTATTTCAGGTAAAACAATCGAAACCGATTCGTTCTGTGGCACGCGTATTTCTGCTAATAACTCAAGTGATCCAGAACGTTGAACGGTTAAAGTACCTTTGCGTTTGGCACCGTCAGGCTTAGCGTATGTGTCAATAACCAATGAAACTTTACCGGAGATCGGAGCCTGCCAGGCGAGGATCGGTGAGACGTTGACGCTGGGGCGAAGCTGAATCATCCATGAGCCATCCGCCGGATTCTTATGGCGTGCAACCCAGCCGTAAACCTGTTTGTATCTCGAATCTCTGTAAGGCGTATGTTGAACCATATCACCGGCATAACCAACCTTGTCGCTACTGATAGGACATGGCAAATACTCACCAGTCAATGGGACGGGACGTTCACCTAGTGCATAAAGGTAATGCCAAACCTTTCGCCCCGTTGAATCGACATCCGGATTAAACGTCGCACCTGCTTGATGAACAGTCGATAAATCCCAGACATGTCCCACGACATAATGTTGCGTCTTCTTCCGGGGGTTAGACTGCTGTGCGTATTCCTGCAAGTTGGTTAAACCATCACCATCAGGATCATCCTGTGGGTTGGCTGCAGTTGCTGTCGTGTAATCACCGAGCTTGCCAAAATAAAGCATCTCAAACCAATTGGGTAAGCCATCGCTATCGACATCGCCGTACTCGGCGTAGGTCTGCATGGGCGTGCCCAGAAAATCAATCTCCCATTGACGTTCAAACTCACTGGAGTAACAAACCATTGCGTTAGCTTCACGCCATGGTTTATCAGAGATGGGATCGGGTGAAGTGATTTCCAATTCCACTTGGCTATTGCGGACGACCTGTGCAATGACCGGTCCGGCAAAAAGCGGGAACTGCTTAACAAACAATCCTGCGGGTGCGTCATAGTCAGCAGATCGACCGGGCAATTGGATCTTGCCTGGCTTGGTGAGAATGGTCGCAACTTCCAAGACACCTTCAGCAGACCGGCGACTGTTAAGCGGATAGATCGTCGCGTCAGAAGGATAGCGGCGATAGGTCAGATAAACTTTGTCATGGTCATAGGTCGGCTGCTTGCCGGTCTTCCACCATTTGATTTGATGAGCAGTCAGATCATAGATGGTGTATCGCGTTGCAGTACCCGGCGAGAGGTTGGTATCTTCACCATAGTCATTCCATGTGACGTATTGAATGAGTGTGCTGTCAGTCTTGCGAGCCTGATCCCAAAGCGTTCGCATCAGGTCAGTACCGGTCTGAACGTGGAGTGAACCCATGATATTGTTGTACTGATGCCACATGGGAATCGCCCATGTTTTACCGGCTTTTTTGACTTGCTGGGCGACAAGCTCAAACTCGGGCATCCAGTTGATACCCAGGAATCCGCCGATGGCATCCTGACCTTGCAGGTTGTCGACACCTTCGGCATAGACGCCTGCAGCTTCTGCCATGATCGGGCCAGGCTGATGCGGTGGGCGTGAGTCTTTAAACTGCTTTACATCAATGCCAAGAAACTCATTGTCGATATCGTGATGCAGAAAGATTTCAGTGTTGAATTCCTTGCGAACCATTTTGCGAAGATCATTCAAGACTTCTAGTTTCGCCCGACGCCTTGCCGGTTCATCTTTTCCGCCACCGAGGAGCTTCTTGTCATTGGGCAAAAAGCCTTGCGTGGAGTATGTGAAGATCAGAGGCTTGCCGTCACGCCTGGCAAGATTGGGATGGTCACCGTATTTTGAAAGCAACATCCGAACCGTGTCATGCATCCCGCCGATGTGTCCACCTGCTGAGTCATCATAGTTTTCAGTTTTCACCTTGTGACATGATGGATCAAGACACACTGTGACAGAAAACGATAGATTCTTTTCCTTGCAGATTGTCAAAAATATATCCAACAACGGCTTGGCCAACTCCGGACTTGCCCATGCATCAATCGCAAACCCATCGAGCCCAATACGCATTGCACGTTTGATTTCCAACTCGGCAGATTGACGAAGTTCAATGTTGCCATAAAACCATTCCTGTGGCACGAGTGACCAATTGGTCGTCCGGCCGCCGACCTGACTGAGCATCGACTTGTTGTCGGGGGAAATGTCTTTAGGCTGCATGCGATAGTGATGAGCATGAGCCTTGGCACCTGCCGGATAGCTCCCCATGTAGTGCGCAAAGATTTGCTTCTCAGACTTAGGGGCAGCATGGGCGACGGTCAAAGACAGTAACAAAACACCTGCAAATACAGCGTAAAATGATTTCACCGTACGTTACTCCGTTTCAAATTTCAGGACAAAGGCTTGGCCGGGTTTGAGGTTCAACGTGATGCCGGTTTGAGTAAGTTCCTTACCGGTTTGTTCAGGAAGCACTTTATCATCCAGCAGATTGGTGATGCGATACTTGTTCTGGGCATCAATCTGTGACAACTGCACGTTCACAGTCACAGGTGTCTGATCCACTTTTTCCGGATGCCCGTGTTTGATGTAGTCAATGTCATTCTGCGTGATGAACCGGCGACCGACTAGGAAGTGTGTCTTGTCATCGACAAGTTGGCGTTTGATGAGTTGAACTTGATCGACGGATTGCTGAGCCTGTGGTTGACCAGTGATGTTTTGGTGTAAGCAAGCCAGTAAACCGGGACTGCTTAGCCAATCGACCACACCGCCAAAGGCGATGATCTGACCAGAGCCTAGACGTTTTTGATGCACCATTGTGTGCGAGCTTTGCAAGGTGTTGGCCCATGAGCCGATTTGCAGATACCCCCCTGCCACGTTGTGAATCCAAGGTGTGGGTTGGTCATCAATGGGTGGATTCCAGGGCTTGGTTCGGAAGTTAATTTTGCATCCATTCCAACTGGTACTCACCGAATCACTCGTCACAGGACTGGACTTCCATGAACCAAATCCAATCGCGTTGCTTAAAACGTCCGACTCATTGTTTTGCAGACACCATTTACCAGAACCCGCTTCCATGATGAGCGTGCCGCCTTGCTGGACATATTGCTTAAGCGTGCTGAGGACTTCACTGGAAAGCAAATCCGACGCAAAAGGCACATAGACCCACGGGCGATTTTGCAGTGATGCACCATCCACATCCTTGGCGTGCAAGGCATCGGCACGCATGTCTGACGCTGCCACATGATGCATGAATGGCTTGAGGTAATCATGAACACGATCGTAGAACAGGTGACCGTGTTCATAGAGCAATGTTTCATCACACATCACATACGCGCCATGCTTGGCATCAACCTGCTTAAGCGGTTTGGCCTTGGTGATCTGATCCATAAATCCGAACCATGTTTTAAGGCGGTTTTCCGCTTCGGTGACGGGTTGGGGTTGATCCTTGAGTAACCATTCGGGTTTCCAATAGTTAAACAAGCCATGCATGCCCGGCTGATCAATCATGAGCATATTGGTCAACCCGACATCCACGAGCATGGCAGTGCGCGCGATCTTGGCATGGGGTTCAAAGCGACCTGCCATACCGGGTCGCGTTTCGCGGGGGTATTGGGCTTCCATTGAGCCATAGGTGATCACACCGCCGAGTTGTTTGACGATGTCCAGATAGAACTCGGTTGAGCCGGTGTTGTATATCCCTAAAAATGCAGCGGGGTCCGCGGCGCGAGCAGCGCTTAGCCAACCGGTGCGCAGTTTGGTGATGGTGGAAATTTTGTAATCCAACCAATCGCGAACTGCTGGCTGTTGATGTGGCATTGGTCGTCCATCTGGATCGAGACTGACTTTGACATTGGGTAATGCGATTTGTTCCCAATGGACATACTGCGAGCCATAGGTTTGGTTAAGTTTATTGATGTGGCCATACTTGTCAGCAAGCCAACGTACGAATCCACGGCGCATTGTTTGTGAATAGTCCACCGACTGCCCAAGCCAGGGCATGTCGATCATGTCATGATCAAAGAATAGACTCTCAATGGTGTAACCCAGCACGGTTGGATTATTACGGTATCGCGATGCCAATGCCGTGATGAATGCATTACTTGCCAAACGATATGGCTCGGATGCAGGGCTGAAAAGTTGATTGTCACCACCACTCCAAAGACCGTGTGCAAAGCCTGCCTGATCGGTCATGAGTTGGCGTGGCACATAGCCGGGAACCTGTCGGATCATCGGGTGAATTCGCAGCGTCACTTTCAGGTTCCGCTGCTGGGCTAATGCGATGAGTTTGTCGAGTGGTTCAAACTGATATACGCCCGGCAGTGGATTTAAGTCATACCACGGCGCTGAGAGTTCGACGATGTTGTAACCCACATCCACCGCATCATCGAGCCAGCCCCGGAAGTTTTTCAAGACATTCTCAGACTCGGAGACGACGGGGGTGGAGCCTTCATTCCAATCACCTTTGACCCGACGGAGCTTGCCTTCAAACTGCTTGACTTTTGGCGTCACGCTGTCTGACGCGGTTGGCATAACAGGTGCAGGTGATCGCAATCCGAATACACGATCCAGTTCATCAATAACCTTGCCTTGATCGACAAGTTGAGCTTTAAGCCACAGGACGCGGTGTTGGTTGAAATAGGATTCAAGATTAATCTGTGATGATTGTCCGTCTGCGATTTTCTGACCATCGGATGTGCTAAGTGTCCATTGCACTTGGCCAGACTGATTGGCAGTGAGTGATAGTGAAGCATCCTCTGCTGCTGCGAACACGTTGCTCTTCACGTTGGTGGAGACCTGCAAGGGTTTGCCATTGGGTAGAAGCTCTTGCGGTCCGCGACTGTTACGGATGACCACGTACTGGTGATAGCGTTGGGTGACTTTGTTCTTGCCTGTGATTGCACATAGCTTGATGCGGTACGTGCCTGCTTCAAGCAGTGGCAACTGGATAACTGAATCAGGTTTGACATCCAGTTCAAAATGATCCGATGCAATGACCGTCCAATCGTCAGCAGCTAAAATCTCCCAAGAAACAAGGGATTTCCCACCAGGAAGTCGCAAGTCTGATGCTTTAAGATACGGGCCAGGTTCGGCAGGCCCCCAACCGTAACGCCCAAAATTTTCATAGGGTTTACGAATGTGTCGAAGCCACTGCTGATCACCATCAACCTGCCAATAGGGGTCGGCTTTTTCATCTGCTGCCAATGGTGAGATATCTTTGATTTTCAGAACGCATGGCGTTTTATCCATGCCACGCAAGACAAGTCGAAAACCTGCAAGCTTCAATGGAGCTTGTGGCGAATCATAATAGTCCGGCGCCGGCGGCAGAACGCGCATCATCACCCAAGGATCAATTCGCCCCATCTCATTGATGTTCCAGTCAAAGGTTTGAAGTGTCCGCCAATGATCGGTCAGTGGCAAGTCGCTTTGCTTGGCACCCAGTCGTGTTCCCACCGCATAAAGATGCCCACGTGCATCGCTAATCAACACCCGCAGCATGGGATCATAGGCTTTGTTGCTTGACTCAGGATTGGTAAAGGATAAGCCAACACGATTGATATCTTTGGATAAAGCAATGGTATTGGGCAGAAGGTAGTCCACTACTGTGCCTGGGAAATCCCAGTTTTCCGTGTAGTCTCCAAGTTCGGTGACTGTTGCGGTGAGTTGATAACCGTCATCGTTGACAATCAACTGACCGGACGCTTTACCAGTTCGGACGACGACGGATTGCTCCGCAGCAGCCATTGTCACCTGTGACATGAATACCATCACATACATTCCTATCAACGAACACAAAAATACCTTGCAACGCTGTCTCACGCGTTTCTCCAATCACGGTTTAGGTTACAAAATGAAAATCGATTACGGTCGATGGTCAGTAGAAAACGAGTTGTAGCCACTGACTGATTCCCAGAACACTTTGTTGGCATAGGCAGAGGCCCATTGTTTGTTGACACCTTCAGCCAGCGCGATACTCGGTAATTCTCGGGTGGGTTTCCATGTGACATGCCCATCAAGAAATGCGACGTTAAATCCAAGTCGTTTGTGATTGACGATGTTGTCCGAGTATGTGGGATACTGCAAGTTTAAATCATCCGCAAAAATCGCAGGATTCACGCCCCAGAGTCCGACCTGAAAGTGATCACCGACATAACTACTATCCGTGTTGGCATAGACACCATTCATCGTCGGGATAATCCCCATGGCATAACTTGACCATGCTGAAGTGTTGGCGGTGCGATTCTTGATACGCTGAAGATTTTCAGCCGACGTATCATAACGAGACCATGCACTGTCCGGGCAGTAAAGTACGTCTGCCACATTGTTGAGATACTTCACCAGGTGTCCGGCTGCTGTATAGTTGTTGTTGTAGCCGTCCCAGACTTGATCGCTGCAGTTGTTTGCGGTCATGGGGTCAGGATTAAAAGCTTCATTAAAGTCATTGAGATAGACGCGAAAGACCAAGGCCAATTGCTTCTCTTGATTGGCGCACTGAATTTTACGTGCTGCATCACGAGCCTTTGCAAGCGATGGGAGCAGAACAGCCATCAACAGCGAAATAATGCTGATCACTACCAGTAATTCAATCAAAGTAAAACCTGAGCGTTTGGACATAGCAGGTCTCCAATCTATTGTCTTGCTGTCATTCAAATCTATTTCAGTCTGCCACAACCATGGCAGGTGTCTGCATATCTCTAGCGCGTTCATGCGCCATGTGTGGGTTGAGCCACTGGCGTCCTGCGTGCTTATCAGGAGACAGCCAACTGCTGCGGAGTAATTCAACCACCTGCTGGGCCAACTGGTACACATCCACATCAAATCGGATGACCGGCAAGCCGAAGATCAACGTCCCGGGTACATTGGCCTGCACCGCGATCTCCGGGCGGTAAGTTTCCTGATCGCGCAGCACATCGGTGAGTCCTGAAGCCAATACATCGTTGATCACGATCATGCCATCAGGTCGCTGACGCGCAGGTATTTTCAGGATCCGGCGCGCCAGTTGTCGGCCGGCTTCAAGTGAAATGTCACCAGCTTCTATCGCCGGTAATGCCGTAAAACCAAGCATCTCCGACGACTGAATCAACGCATTCCAATATCGGTTGTGATGTTTGGCACGAGCATCTTTGGTCACCACTCCTAACTTTTTACAGCCACGTTTGGCAAGCATTTCACAGGCTTGAAGCATCATCGGTTTTTGATCAATGACCACACCATGAGCTGTCTTTTCCCATGAACTCACATGTAGCCAGGGGACACCTAATTCAACGAGTTTGCTTGTCGCGACTGGATCCACAGCAATCGGGCAGATCACCGCATCAATGTCGCCCTCACGTACCATGGCCTCAAGTCCGGGAAAGGTGTGCATCGGCCAAGTTGCATTGCCTTGCTTGTCCACGACATGAGCCATAATGCGCACATTGGCACCGAGTATCTCGCGGACATAGCCTTCCAACGCGCGAAGCAGGTGACCGTAAAACGGTTCATCAGGTAACGTGGTATGGGGCACCATTGCCAGCATCACCGTGTGATCATCCAAGCGCGCCTTAGCCATATCCAATACCATCGTGCCAGCCCGTTGCTTGCGTTCAAGCACACCATCTTCCACGAGCCATTTCATCGCGCGGGTAAGGGTATCATTGCTGAAACTTAATTCCTGCCGTAACTCCGGCTGTGATGGGACCAAATCACCCACCGTGACTTTCCGACTTCGCAGATACCGCAGAATCATACGATAAGCCTTGAGTGCCTGGGGATGATTTCTGGTTTGTGTCATGATTCGTTCCTTTGAAAATACCGACTATCAGTATTTTCACCCCCTAGAGCCACAAGTCAATCTTCAAGGCAAGGTAAACTGTCATTTTGCAGAGTTTGTACTATCAATAAGCGTTACTTTGCCGGTTGTGAAGTCTGTCTGCACAACTTTGCCATCGGCATAACGCGTGAGCCATAGCTCATCTTCGACTTGTTCAATGGCATCGATGTCCACGGACACCCGATCCGCCAAAATGCCGCGACACAGTTCATTGGATGCCAGTACATACTCGCGAACGTCTTCGTACCGAGGCATGCCATGCGCGCCAGGGACATGCTCATAAGCAATCTCCACGAACGGCATCGCACCCCAGAGACAATCCATCAACGCCCCGCGCCGGCCTTGCAACGCCAACGTATGCGCCAGGTGATAGCGCATCCCATTGTGCAATACCACTGCCAACGCTGGCACATGTTCATCCACAAAATGCTCAACAAAGTCTGTGAACTTGCCTGCATTTTCAACACTATGCGTCATGTACACACCGTCCATTAAATGCAGGTAAGGCCCAAAGGCTATCTCCGTACTGACAGTGTCAAAATGCTGCTGTGCAAGTTTGAATAGTTCGATAAAGCCCTGCATCATCGCGCGACGATCCGCCGGATGATCTTTGCTGTGACATGTCCCAATCGCACCGATGGCATCCATGTAATAATTGGCTTTGACGCCAATTTCTGCAATGCGTGGCATGTCGCGCCTGGCATGCTCAATACTCTTTAGCGGACACAATCGCCAATTGAATCCGCCTGCCCAGGGGACGTTGCGCCAGTGCTTGGCATCACGTCCGACGATCACGTTGTCCAGATCAAAGTCGTCACCACATTCATAACTGTCAGAGTAATTGTCATGAACGCCGATGTGAATGTTCTTGTCTTTGCCCCATTGGATCAAATCGCGCATCGCTGACTCTCCGCCAGCATGTTCGTTGACTGGAAACCGTTGTGGGTATCTGCCATCGTGACCTTCTGCATTCCAGCCGACGAGTTGGGTGGTGATGTGGTCAATGCCGTCATCGTGCATCTGCTGGAGAATTTTTTGCGTCTGGGCAAACGTAGTATTGGATTGATATTCGCCCTGGCCTTTGAGGTCAGCCTTTTTGTAACCCATCATAATTTTCAGCAGGTAAGTGTTGGCAAAGTCATTGACAGCTGGGCGCGATTGAGCTTTTTGTTCAAGGGTTTGCAGACCACGTTCGTCACGTAGCCACTGCCGATAAATCCGAGCAAAGCGATTGTAATTCAGCGGATTCGGTGTCACCGGGCAAAGTGTCAGCTGGCGGTCACCATCGATCATTGTATCGACATGGTTCCAGCGATAAACCAATGACGCATGGACACTGTATTGCTTTTCAATGCCGTCATGTGATCGAACGACAAGCTGCGCATCGCTATCACCTTGTGTGATCATTGCACAAAAACTGTGACTGAGCGTTTGAATACCAAAGAGATTAAAGTGACATTTTGATGCCCACTGTGGTTGCTGAGCGTAAAGAGTCAATCGGACTTGCTTGGCTACGTCATGATCAAAGCGATGTAAAACACCTGCAAAACAAGGTAAAAACAGGTATCCGGCCTGCCCTACCGTGGCAGACCCCATCCCCGGAAGCAAGTCGATTGATAGCAGTGTCGCTGCATCGGGCTGCAGTTCTTTGAGTGTTGATTGTGCAATACTCAAACGCAACTGCCCGTTGGTTGGATCAATTTGTACCTGTAAAGCAAAGCGGATCACACAACCAACAAACGGGATCGAGACGCTGCAATCAAGCTCCTGTCCATCTTCCAACTCACGAACATCATCAACCGTCACATCATAGGATTCATTGCGGATCTCCAGATGATTCCATAGGTGACAGGTGGCGACTTTGGCAATATGCAGCGACTGCGACCAATGGGATGACCCAAGAACAAAATCCCCGGTATCGCCATTACGATGCCAAGAAGTCTGCCCTGTCTTATCAACTGATTGACTGTGGTGCGTTAGCGTAATCATGAGCACTTCCTTTAATTCCGACTACCGGTATTTATATGCAGCCACTTTGAATCAATCAAGCATGTGCTATCAAAAATATAAAAAAACGCCCGACATCATTGATGCCGAGCGTTTGGAAATTAATTTATTGAAATGTGTTACGTCTGATCAGACACATGCTTCCTGTGGTTGCGGGAATTTGACCAGTGATGGGATATCGACGGCTTGGCCGGTTTCGAAGCAGATGTTCGCTGCGATGCCGGTGAGGATAGACATACTGCCATCAAGGTGTGATGCAGCACGTTTGAGGGGGTCTGGCGTACCGGGTTCAAAGACATCGCGGAGCAGCTTGGCATCACCACCACCGTGACCACCTTCATTGGATTGCGGGATGTCGATAACCATGGGTTTCTGCCAAATGTGTTGGAGGATCAACTGTGTTGGCTCTTTGACTTCGTAGGGTGATGAGCCCGAGACGTTGCGTGCCATGTTGTGATCGTCATCACTGCCTGAGACGTAAGCGTTTTCCATACATGTCAGTTCAAGGCGGCCTTTGGAACCATTAAACGCAACGCGGTAACCTTCCCACGGTGAATAGGCGGTGAGGTGATAAGACATGGTTGCGCCGGAGTTGTAGCCCACGAGTACAGCCATGTCGTCTTCGATATTGATACCTTTACCAAAGACAGATTGATCACGGATATAGCCGTCTTCGTGTTCGGCATCCAGGTAGAGTCCCTTGAGTTCCTTGTTGTTTTCCATGTCAATGGCAAAAGGATCTTTGGCAGCGACGGGATTGCCATGTGCCCTTTCGTAGAACTCGGTGACACCGCGTTTTTGGGCATTTTCCTGACCGTAGTATTTCAATCCGCCCAGCGCGAAAACTTTCACGGGGTCGGCACCAATCCACCAGTTAACCAGGTCAAAGTGATGGGTTGATTTATGCACCATCAAGCCACCGGAGTTGGCTTTATCACGATGCCACCGGCGGAAGTAGTCTGCACCATGCTTGGTATTGAGCAGCCATTCAAAATGGACGCTATGCACATCACCGATTTCACCAGCCTGAATGAGTTCGCGGACTTTGCTGTTGCGCGGAGCATAACGGTAGTTGAAGGTGACGGTGAGTTTCTTGCCGGTGCGAACCTGCGTATCGAGAATCTGCTGACACTTGGCTGCATCAGTAGTCATCGGTTTTTCGCTGATCGCATCACAGCCCGCTTCCATCGCACGACAGATGTATTCGTGGTGCGTACAGTCTTTGGAAGTCACGATCACACAATCAATGTTGTGGTCGGTGATCATCTGCTCGAACTGGTCAGGCTTGTACGTAGGGACCGGCTTGATGCCGAATTCCTCTTGGTACTTATTATTGTAGTAGTCCATGCGCGTCTGGTTGATATCGCAGAACGCAACCAAGGCATTATCCTTGGCATAGTCGGTGTACAGGGCCCGGGTGAACATGGAAGATCGGCTACCAAGGCCGACCACAGCATATCTTTTTCGATCACTCATGATTGTCATACTCCTGAAGGTCATACGTAATTGATGACAAGAAGATACGATACTATCCCGTATTTGGCATTGACGCAATCAAACCTTGCGATTAGCATTTTCGATCATGCTCCATTATCTTTCATCCGGTCAACGTGACTATCACCGCAAAGGCATCGGGCTGAGTGTCCGTAGTGGATGGGAGTTTCAGGCGGTCGTCAGCGGTCAAATGGACGCTGTTTACCCGGACTCTAAAAACAATCCTTATTCATTTAAATCAAATCATTTATGGATATTCGCACCAGGCGTTCCCCATGGCTGGATCTCACCTGAAAACCAACAATGTCGCATCGTGGTTGCGCACGTGGACAACGAGGATATCCCTTCCCATTTGATCAAGGCGTGTGAAGAATCAGGTGTACTGGATCGTTCATTGAACGATGATGATGTCACACGAGTCGAGCAACTGACTGCTGATTTAAGACAACATTATCCCAGACTCACCAACCTCACTGGCCTGTATACGCAGCGTTTGATTCTGGAACTTTCGACGATCGCGTTACGGGATCAAAACCTGCCAGTGGGCGACTGGACACAGCGATATAACGAGCAACGTGTCCGCGTGGCGATGACGTGGTATAGCCAAAATATGAGTCAGCATGTGGGTGTGTCGGAAATGGCGTTGGCAGCGGGTGTCTCCCCGGCACATCTTCGCAGACTCTTTGCCAAGACGCGAAATGAATCGCCGCTTGAGACAATCAACCAACTGCGTCTGGAACGAGCGAGACATTTGTTACGTGATACGGAATTAAGCATTGCAGAGATTGCTGATGCTCTTGGAATGTCCGGGCCAACGGTGTTCTGTCGGTGGTTTAAACTCTTGACCCAAGCCACCCCCAGCGAACACCGGCAATGGTCACGCGAAAATCATCTGTGATTCACATGCATACCCACGGAGATCAAACCGACTTTTTCTGTAACACCTTGGACTCGGTCCCCGCCAACAGGCGGCTGATATTGCTGCGATGACGCAAGACCACCAACAGGCACAACAAGCTGCTGACAATCAAAAACGGTAAGACATCCGCGACTTTTTGATGATGAACCAGTTTGGTAATCAGTATCAAAAAAATCGGCAAGACCATCGCCCCGACCACCGATGCCAGGCTGATGTAACGCCAGATCAGCACGCAGATCACCCAGACCACAATCGTCCCAATTGCAGGCAAAGTCAGTGTCGGCCAGAATCCCAGCAGGACGCCGAATCCGGTGGCGACACCTTTACCACCTTTGAACTTGAGCCAAATCGGGCAGACATGGCCCATGACCGGCGCGATTGCGACAGCAAGCCATTGCCATTGCCCGGCGACGGTGCTGTGATCAATAAACTGCCCTGCCAAAGCGACCGGCAAAGCGCCTTTGAGTACGTCCAACAGGAAACAGCTGATGCCATAGGGTTTGCCCAACACGCGACCGACATTGGTCGCCCCGACATTGCCACTGCCGTGCTTGCGGATATCCACACCCTTGGCAAGACCAATGAGCAGGCTAAAGGGGATCGAACCTGCGATGTAACCAATGAGTAACCATATAAACCAGTTTGAAAGCATGGGCAGTATGGTAACCATATGACAGCATCGTTGCACATTCGAACTGGGACAGACACGTCAATTAGGGATTCGAGATTGGATCAATTGTATTCCAACACCTTGAGGTTTAGCAGCGTCCACGAGACTCGAATCAATTGAGGTGTCCGATAGATTCCTGGAACGCTAAACCGCAAGCGATTTAAATTCCTACTCTCAACTCACTACTCCCTGTCCAACCATCTCGCTATGATGGATCCCTTCAAATTTCACATACCAAATTGCAAAAGGCTTGAACATGATTTTCGAAAACGTGCTGCTTCATAACATCGCTGAATTGACTGACGTCTGGCGTGATGGCAAGAAAATCCAACGTGTACCCGAATCCGTCCGTGAACATCTCAATCCCGGTGCTCAGGGACGCAGCCTCAATGCTGCCAACAGTGAAATCCGATTCGTCGCAGACGGCCCGGTCAAAGTCACCCTTTCATCTCCACAAGGTGGCGGCACTTTCCAAGTCTCCTACGGCTCCTTTATGGATAGTGGTCAATACCCGTTAACCGGAAATCCATTGACGATTGAACTGACCGTCAATCAACGCCTGCGCGATATGAAACCAGAATTTCTTAAAAATGATCCATGGGATCCAAACGTTGTTCGAATCCTGTTACCGCGACAGGAAATTGTGATCTATAAAATCGAAGGCGAGAATGTCCGGCCTCCAAAACCCCAGATGATGCCAAGCTTGCGATACCTTGCCTATGGCACGTCGATTACTGAAGGTGGATGCGCGACGCGCCCGAGTCTTTGTTATGTATCACAAACTGCTCAGCTCATGGGTGCGGACTTGATCAACCTGGGGATGTCCGGCTCCTGTCATGCGGAACCGGAAATGTTCGACTACATCGCCAGCCGTGATGACTGGGATATTGCGACGTTAAGCCTGTCGGTGAATATGCTCGGTTTTGAAAATGACGAATTTCGTAAACGCGTCAAGTACGGCATCAACAAGGTTGCCCAAGCACATCCTGACAAACCCGTTGCCTGTATCACGCTCTTTCAACACAGTGCCGACTTCTGCGCCGCGCCGGACTCCGATGACGCGAAAAAGACACAGGACTTTCGACGCATTCTGCGCGAAGAAGTCGCTGCTGCAAACAAACCCAACCTGCACCTGATCGAAGGACCGGAGATTCTCGACAACGCCCAATGTCTGACCCATGACATGATCCATCCCTCAGACTGGGGCATGCGTCGCATGGCAGAGAATTTGTCTGCGAAGCTCAAAGCTTTATTGCCTGCATGATTCACGTGTCAGACGGTTCGCCAATTCAATGAATCCACGAAAAAAGCACCCACAGGCTAGGGTGCTTTTTCCATCAAACAACAAACATCAATCACGCCGGAGCGCTTGGGAGCAAGTTAAGGAGTCGGCTTTAACGTTCTTTGCGTTGAGCGACGGTTTGAGCTTGGGCAGCCATTTTCTTTCGGGCTTCCATGCACATGCCAAGACCGATCAGACCGATGCCGACTGCTGCGCCGGGACTCTGAAAGATCACACCGTTGGTTGGGTTGAGTGCGGCAAAGAGAATGATGCCAGCGACGAATGTCCAAGCGGTGAATTGAGCGAGTGATTTCATGGTACTGCCTCCAAAGTTTTGTTTGTCTGCCCTGTTGCTTAAACAAAACGATTTGGGATTTAGACGTGCAAATCAGATGATCAAAAAATTTGCACCCGCTTGGCACATCAACCGACAAATGCCGAAACCAGTGATAAAACCCAAGACCATCAGATCAGATAGAGGATTTTATACGGACCCTTTAAAAGGGACAAAATGGAATTATTTCCAATTTGATAAAAATATCAGCAGCTCAGGAGCTAAAGTCATCATCTGACTAAGCGCGAAAACAAGAGAGACTCATTCCACCATTACTGCGCGGCATTGGCTTGCCACTCAATGGGGATCAGTTCATCGGCAGGGTTGGGCATGTGTTGTGCGGTGGCTTTGCTGGCTTGACCGGAGAGTGTTTCAAAGCGCTTTTGCCAAAGCCTAAAACCCATCGGCGAGAGTTGGACAGTGCCCTTGGGAGGGTAGAGTTTCATCAGCGCAGTCTTGGGAGCGATTGGACATTGAACCTGCATTGCCTCACTACCACGCATCACTGTAAATTCGATACTGCTTCCAGTGGGATGCGGTTCAATAAGCGAAATGAAAACTTTCGTCAGTTCCACGCCCGTCCCTTTGGCTGATACAGGCATCCCGTTCACAGCGACGATCAGGTCCCCCACATGCAACAACTCATGAGCAGGGAATCCTGGAAGTGTTGACTTGATCCAAATACCACCCTGCTCGTAAAGAGGATGCGTTTTTGGATTGATGGCATAGATTTGAATCCCAACCGACCCGCCAGCCGATTTGTCGACTTTGATATTGCTGACCCATTGTCTAAGAACACGATGCAGAGCAATTTGTTCCAGTCGGTTTTTCTGCTCAGGTGATGTGGCTTTCTGATAAAAGTCATCAAGCTGCTCATCTGTGACGACTTGGGACTGCATGAGCAATTGCGTCGCGGACTGGCGTTGGGCATAGTCGGAACTATCAAGCTGACCAATACGTTGCGACAACGGCATCTCACCCGACTGAGCAAGTAGCGCAAGGCACAACACCATTTGAACACCTGTGATCATTGTCGTACCTGAGTCCCACCTGGAAATCTGCAAAACGCAGTTTATTGAAATTCACAGACGCAAACTGACACCCATCAGGTATGCGACTGCATTGATACACCCAACCCAGATTATAACACAGGATCAACAGAGACCAATAGGCTTTGTGCATATAAGGCAGGTCCTGAATTTGAGCTTCGCGCAATCCCGGCTCGACACGAACCAGCTCGCTGAGGCAAAAAACGTACATGCGTTTGCCTTGGCAAATAAGCTAAAGCAAAGGCTCAACTATCCAGAATTTCGGATAATCGCTGAGCATGTTCCTGTAACCATCGAACCTTGCGTTCAACCATTAGCAGGAAGCTTAAACCTTCCATCCGGGCAAACTGGCCAGTCTGGGCGATGGGGATGACACTTTCAGCAATCAAGGCTTCGATCATCAGCCAGGGAATGGTGCGTAACTCGGCTCGGGATAGTACGCAATTGGGGACCGAATCATAAGTCCGTAGAAAGCGTTTGTAACGGGCTTCGTCCAGATGGTCAGGCCACTGAGCAGGATCGTCTCCGCCACCGATGATGGAGAATTGCAACGACCCGTTGGCAATATCAGTGATGCGCTGCTGAATCCGTGCTGCATCGTAATCGATGACTGCCACGACCTTTGGCCCGCGAAAGAGCATATTGCCCGGATGCCAATCGCTGTGAACAATCTGCATCGGCCAGTCAGGCAGGCCCATCTCATTGACCTTCATCGCCGCTTCGTTGTAGGAAGTCTTAATGAAGTTAGCCAAGTCGATGATCTGCTGTTTGGATGCCCGTTCACCTTCCGGATCATTTTTGTGTAATGCTTGAGGTATCCGTTCAAAGGAGACGGCTACGGAGCGCGACGCATGGTACGAGCCCATGGCTGGCTCATATTCGGGCTGAAAGTCAGCCAATAGTTTATGGAACAAGGCCAACGTCTTACCCGAATCGCCGGTCGCTTCCAGTGAGTTGTCATAGCTGATCCCTTTGATGTACTCAAAGAGTTCGTAGATATTGTGACGCCACTGGAGCATGGAATTGTTGTCGTTTCGCGTGCCGATGAGGTGTGGTAACGGGAACTGCTTGGATGCCAGATAGAGTTGTAACTGGTGACAGAATGCGACTTTGAACGGGTCATCCTTACCGCGGGCTCTGCGTTTGAGCAGAAACAATCCCTTTTCAGCACGAATAAGCAGCTTGGGGGCTTTACGCGATCCGCGTGGGAATTCCTGGATCGCTTCGATGATCCCAATGTCAAAATAGGACAGGACAATCGCCAACTCATCATTGGAAAAACGAGTCCGGCCATCGGCTGCGGTCATGGCACTGGAGACCCCGGATGGTCCGGATGCCGAGAGGCCGGACATCCCGACGTTGACGCCGGTGTGCTGGGATGGGGGTGGAGGCGGGTATGCCATAAACGGATGGTCCTTGGTTATTGGGCCTTGTGGAACATTATATGTGTAACATCGGCAAATCCGAACCAAAACTGGTGAAAACTCAAGCAGGGTTTTGGATTTCGTACGCCAAGGATCAGATAAAATGTATCTCAATGAACCTGTCAAACTTGAGGTAATACCGTAATTCGACACCCGAGCCCTGAATCACGAAACCCGACATTCCACCCCAGGATGAACGCATGCAGACGTTTGTGCCTTAACGAGCCGTCGGGTGTCGCGACGAAATCCGTAGCTGAAGAAAATTTCGGTATCAAACATGTTGTTTGTGTCCTGAATTTGAGCTTCGCTCAATCCCGGCTCGACACGAATCGGCTCGCTAAGGCAAAAAAACGTACATGCGTTTGCCCTGCTTTCCCCCTTTAACCACTTGCAGTGCAATGATGTCCTGTTACAATGTTCGAATCGACTCTGGTGGGCTACGTGGAGTTGATGTCTATATGGCATTGGGCCTTTAGACACCTTTGTATATGGATGCCGACCTAATTGCAGGACGGCATTTGTTTTTGACAGTAATAAGCGCCCTTAGGCGTTGTGTCTTCCGCCCCTTTTTTGAAATGGCGGACACTGTGAATCGCTCCTGTTTTTCCAGGCTTTTCACCGTGACAGATCGTAGCCCACACAACGTTGGTGTCGCTGCCTCCACAACTCAGGAGTTAGGAATCATGGCTTCACTCGTTAAAGATCTCATCGACGCAGGGATTCACTTCGGCCACCGCGCCACGCATTGGAATCCCAAGATGGCCCCTTACATCTTCGGCAAGCGCAACAAGATTCACATCATTGATGTGCGTGCCACCATCAAGGGCCTGCTGCTCGCTCGCAAGTTTGTCACCCGCACCGTCGCTTCTGGCAAAGACATCCTCTTTGTCGGTACCAAGCGTCAAGCTCGTGCCTGCCTGCAACAGCATGTCGGTGAAACCAATATGCACTGGGTCACCGAACGTTGGCTCGGCGGCACACTCACCAACTTCCGCACCATTCGTGACCGCCTCAAGCGTCTCGAAGAACTCGAAGCATTGGAAGAGTCCGGCGAAATCAACAAGTACTCCAAGAAGATGGAGTCCCAGCTTCGCCGTGAAAAGAACAAAATCCAACGCAACCTCGATGGTCTGCGTCGTATGTCCAAGCTTCCCGGTGCCATGGTTGTCATTGACGTCAACCGTGAATCCAACGCTCTTAAGGAAGCTCGTAAACTCGGCATCCCCACCATCTGCCTCATCGATACCGACTCCAACCCGGACATGGCTGACATTCCGATCCCCGGTAACGACGACGCGATGCGTGCTATCGAAGTGGTGACCAGCGCTCTGTGTGCTGCGATCCAGGAAGGCAAGCAAGCCCGCGCAATTGCCAACGAAGGCAAGGATAAGGCTGGCGACAACAAGGAACCGCAGCGTAAGCGTTCAAGCCGTTCACAATTCCGTGCCAGCGATGAAGCCGCCGCAGTTGAACAGGCCGAAGCGACAGAAAAAGCCGCCGAACCTGCACCAGCACCTGAAGCTGCTGCAACCGCAGAAGCCGCTGCTACCGAAAAAACTGAAGGTTGATTGATAATCAGTAAGCAAATCTCCTGAACACTCCAAAACGTTGGCACCGTGATATGATGCTGCGTCTGACAGACAAAAAGTCTTGTCATGTCGGGTTGATGGGGATATGAATATTCACGAAACACTCTTGTGAGGAGACGAAACTATGGCGATTTCCGCCAAGGACGTAATGGCTCTGCGTGCACGCACCGGTGTGGGCATGATGGAATGTAAAAAAGCGCTGGCAGAAACCGACGGCGACAGCGCCAAGGCCATCGAACTTCTGCGCGAAAAGCTCAAAGGCAAGATGGATGAACGCACCGACCGCCCCGCCGGCGAAGGCGCTTTGGCCATCGCCAAGGGTGACGGCGCAATTGCCTTTATCGAACTCAAAGCTGAATCCGACTTCACCGCTCGTAACGACGCATTCGTCGAAACAGCACAGAAGATTGCCGAAGCCGTACTTGCTGGCCCCGATGGTGAAACCACCACCCCAACTGCCGAAGCAACCGAGTTGATTGATAACCTGCGTATCACCACCAAGGAAAACATCAGCTTCGCACGTGGCATTAAAGTCTCCGGTGATAAAGTCGGTGGCTATGTTCACTTCGACCGTAAGACCGGCGCCATTGTCGTCGGTGAAGGCGACTTGTCCGAAGAGCTGCTCTCAGGCATCTCCATGCACGTGACCGCATCTGTCCCCACTCCCAAGGGCGTGGATCAGGACAGCCTGCCCGCAGCCGAAGTCGAAGAAGCTCGTCAAGCTGCCATCGACGAAGCCAAAGCTTCAGGCAAGCCCCAGGAGATCGCAGAAAAGATCGCCACCGGCAAGCTCCGTCGCTGGGTTGACGAAAACTCCCTGATGGGTCAGATCTATCTCCGCGAAATGGACGCCAAGAAGCCCATCCGCGAGTTCCTGCCCAAGGGTGCCAAAATCAGCTCGTTCGTCCGCTACCAGGTCGGCGAAGTTGCTGCTGAGTAACCCCCGGAAGCTTCTCCCGAAGTATCCGATGCACAATATCAAAAAGGCTGGCTCAATGGAGTCAGCCTTTTTTTGTGCGCAAAGTCGAACACGATCAAACGATTTAAGTCTACAAGTCGCATCCAAAATTTTGAGCAAAGCTCAAACAGCAACACGCAGTGTCGCAGCTATTGCAAGACATAGACACACGCAAACATCTTTCACATCCCCCACCCACCTTGCCTTTGCGAGCCGGATCGTGTCGATCCGATCAGACCGAAGGTTTGACTGTATCACTATTGACATGCCCGCATTCGGGACATGCAGTATTCGCAGCCAAGCCTTGCAGGTCATAGCCACATTGACCGCAGAGTCCTGCCGAGTTCTTGTTTCGATAGCGATTGATATAGATCCCAAGCATCAATGTGATCAAGGTCATTGGGATGATCAAGGTTAGATGATTGACCAACACCATTGTGGCAACGGAACCAAAAAATGTAGACGGATTGGCATCTGAGGGAATATCCGACAGAAAATTGTAATAGTGGACACCCATCCCTACACCGGGCACGCGACCTATTGGCGACATCCAGTACAAACACTCCTTGCGGGATTGGTACAGCAAACCATATCCCCAATGCGACCCCTTTGATAAAGAACCATAAGGTTTACCATACATAGAGTCGGCATTCACCACATACAATCCCAACCGATCTTTCTGGTTGGAGAAGATCCAATTGACCGAATTAATTTGGATGTCGAATCGAGCAGAATGCCAATATGCATCCACAGCCATCATGGCCACAATCCCTGTAAAGATCGTCATGCCCCAGAACATCAAACACATGGCTTGATACTTTCGATTCATTGGCTTGCAACTTGTCCGTTTCACCCCATCCCTCTCGCCAGCAGATGCATTGCGATGTTCGTACCTTGACTGTGTCCAACGAGTACAAGATCGTCACTGGGTAAATCGTTGAACCATCTCTCAAGCGTTTGCAAGACACTAGGTGCGGTCTGGCCGGTGGATACCCATGCGTAGCGGTACCGTGGGCCGGTGGGTTTGTGATTGGGGCGACGTTTTTTGACACGCTTAACGATCTTGGGTTTGGCAACAAGGTAATCGTCAATGCCATGCGTCGCGCTGATGGGGTAGACCTTGTTCGACCAACTTCGCCAGAAGGTCAAACTGTCAGGACTGAAGATGCCTTGGTTGGGGACTGCGTCGTAGGAGCCCCAGTAAATTTCCAACGTGGTCGGTCGCGTCTTGGGGTACTTATTGGTCTTGGGAGCAAGGAGCATCACGTGGACTTTGCGATCTTTGATTTCACCAGCTTTAATGCCGGGCATGACTTCATGATCGCCGATGGCAATTTTCTGAGCTTCACTGTTAAGCAGTCGATCAGGTGTCAAGCACAGCACGTTACATGAATCAGGATAATGCGACTTACATCCCAACCGACTGGCATACCTCCGAGCAATATGCCTGGGCTTGAGTGACGGGATGCCCTTAAGCAGCGACTGCCCCACATAGTCCACATAAGGGCCATTGGCTCGCGCTTGATTATTGATTCCCGATAGTGTCCAGATTTCCGGCATGGTACCCCCGACTCTGGTGAATTGGATTGCTTCTATTGTTTACCGACAAGCTCCCATCGTCAATGTTTTTTTCGGACGCTCGCAAAAGTGAATGATGAAAAAATCAAAATACTCAGAAACAGAATCCCTGCCATCAGTTGACCATTAACATTTTAATTACAAAAACTTAAACCTAAAAAACGTCCTTTCAACACTGATAAAAGCTCAAAAAATTAACCTCAAATGATTGATCCGTGCCATGTGAAAGTCTAAGATTCCCCAACCATGAAAAACGATTCGGCAAACAGTACATCAAGCGTTTTGCAGATTGATCCGATCAGTCGCAAAGTTCGGACGACCTCAGTGAGTATCAAAGACGTTGCTCGCAAGGCCAATGTCGCCCCCTCGACCGTCTCAGCGGCCTTGTCGGGTAACGGGCGGATCAGCGACGCCCTTCGCGAAAAAGTCTCCAAGATCGCTACGGAGATGAACTACCGACCCAAGATGGCAGCCCAACTGCTGCGTGCCAACAACACTGGGTACATCGGCCTGCTGTTTGTGGCAGAAAACAACGATCAACAAAACAATGCTGACACCTCGCCGTTTGGTAGCGCCGGCTGGTACACCACCCATTTCCTGAATCTCTGTCAGGCAGAAGGGCTCCGCAGCCAAATCGAATTCGTCCTCGATGACGGGCAACCCAACAGCGGCATCTCCCAACTCGTCCATGGGGGCATGCTCGATGGAGCAATTGTCGTGGGCATGACCAATCCCAACTGCAAATTGGCTAAACAACTCCGCGAAGAAAATGCCATTCCCTGGGTCACCTTTGATGAACCCTCTGAACACTGCGTCCTATCGGCAACGGACAATGGTATCGAGCAAGCCGTCCAACA
This sequence comes from Phycisphaerales bacterium UBA7800, assembly GCA_002480565.1. Lineage (GTDB taxonomy): Bacteria > Planctomycetota > Phycisphaerae > Phycisphaerales > Phycisphaeraceae > UBA7800. Next base: position 24,534 of record DLCK01000002.1, read on the forward strand.
TCTTGCTGCATTGGGGCATCGCAAAATCGCCATGACTCGGGGTGAAATGAAATGCGAAATCCACGCTGAGATTCAAAACGGATTTGATCGCGCCGCCGCACGTTTTGGTATTCAATGCCAGCCTCACTGGACTGCTGAATTCAAAGATGCAACGGGCAAGAACAAGCTCAAACAAATCCAATGGATCAAATCGCTATTACAAAATACTGATCGCCCCACTGCGATCATCTGCGGTGGTGCGATCACTGCAGGGCTTGTCCTTCATCATGCAACAGAGATGGGGCTCAACGTGCCAAAGGATCTGAGTGTGATCGCCGTCGGTTACTCGCAGCTTGCATCTGTCCTGTATCCCAAGCCGGTGATGATTGAGCTGGACTTTGCAGGCATGATGCGTGGTGCCTTAGACAACCTGCGTTCACGTCTTGCCAAACGACCTGTCAAAGAAGCGACTCAGCGCGTCATGCCTCACATCACGGATGGCGACACCATTGCTCTTGCTCCGAACTGAACATCAAAACGATCCAACACCCGGTGTTCACAGGTGACTTTGAGGAAATAAAATGAACATGCAAACCAACTCGACATCCAAGCATCGCAGTTCAGTTTTTAGCGGTTTTACACTCATTGAGCTATTGGTGGTGATCTCGATCATCTCGCTGCTGATTGCGGTTTTATTGCCTGCCTTGGCTGGCGCCCGTGAAGCATCACGTCGCATGCAGTGTCTAAATAATCTCAAACAAATGAATCTTGGCGTGATGTTTTACACCAATGATTTCAATGGCAAGCTGCCTCACATTCAGGACAGTCACTCACCATCGCATCCCAACAACCCACATGGTTGGGCTTTGTATTACACCGACCAACTCAATGCGATCAAGAACAAAACCGGCATAGCAGTCTGCCCCAGTGACACGCGTCCTGGGTTTGCCCGCAACAATCATCTGACATGGAAATATGATCCGAGTGATACCAATTGGAATGTACAGAGCAGCTTCAACGCCAATGTTGAGACTGCGTTTAGATGGTCCTCAAATCCAAACGTCGTGGTGGATTCCATTCTCAAACCCAGCAAGCTTTTTTTCTTTGCTGAGGGTTGGAACCGTCTGTATGTCACGCGTTGGGATCAATATTTTATCTTGCTCCATGGTGCCTCGTTGAACATGAGTATGGCTGATGGACATGCCGAGGCCGTCTACCTTGGCGGTGAGAAAAACCTCCAATATGACAGCGGCGCAATGGGAACCAGTGAAGCATTTTCAACCTCGCTGGATGATTTCCCCTGGTCCCGCAATTAATTTCAAAAAACCTCCCCAAAGAACTGCCTGATAAGGAATATCTGAATGTCTACGTTTGCTTTGCAACGTGTTTTATCACTGTCGATCTGTAGTCTGTTAATCGTCACCACAAACCTGTCCGCACAGGTGATGACATTGGCAGGCACCCCCATCTCCGGTTGGCAAATTAAACCTGCAACCGACCCTGCTCAATTGCCAACTGCTGGCGACTGGGCGACCTTACCGGTCAAAGCTCAGAATCCGCACAACAACAGTGCCTACGACTGGCGACATCTTTCTCTTGGCAAATCCAAAGTCACCTGGGCCAAGACCAGTCGCAGCAAAACCCACAGTCTCTGGTGGCAGACAACCTTCGAAGCGGACGCAAGTTTCAAAGACCAACGCGTCATGATCGACTTCGCTCAAATCCAAGGTGATGCCATCGTCTTCTGCAACGGTAAACGTGTTGGCGAACTGCTGCGCCCCGGCGGTGTCATTGAGTTAACCAATCAGATTCAGCTCGGACAAACCAACACCTTGCTGATCTTCACCACGCGTGATTACACTGGTATCTCCCGTAACTTTGAACAAGACGTCCTGCGTTATCACGCCCGTAAACTCCGACGTGAAATCCCCATGAGTCAATGGGGCATGGGCATCACCGGCCCGGTCACACTCACCAAAGTCCAAACACCCGTCGGCATCACCGACCTCTATGCCAAAACCTCATGGGATACAAAAACACTGGCAATTGACGTACAAACCGACGCAACCCAGACAATCAAAGACGCAGTATTCACAGCAGTCATTCGAGATGCCAATGATAACGTCGCTTTAGCGTTCGACTCCAACCCCATGACAATCGCTGCCGGCCAACACACACAAACCATCTCCTCAAAGTGGGCTAACCCAATCGGCTGGCAAGTCGATGCGCCGTATCTCTACACCATGCAACTGTCGCTTAAGCAGCAAAGCAAAACACTCGACACCACCGCAGCAAAAACATTTGGCTTTCGGGATATCAAAATCGTCGGCAAAGACATCCACATCAACGGCATCAAAACCCGACTGCGAACCAGCTCTTTTGTCGGCGGGAAAACCGTGCCTGATGTCGCATTCGTAACCATGATGGGATACAACTTTTTCTATCTCCAACCCAACCCCACCGGCTGGTGGCAGAACTGGTCAGAAAGCCGACTCTACACGCAAGACTATCTCGACTATGCAGATCAAACAGGTATCGGCCTGAGTCTGCCCATCCCCGGAGTCGATCATCTGCGTAACCAACTCCTGGAAAACCAAGCAATCAAACAAGCTTATCTCAATGAACAACAGGCCTTCGTCAAACGCTACCGCGGACATCCCAGCGTCTTCTTCTGGACCGTAGGTATGAACACCATGAACCCGCAGGATGCCATCCATCCACTAACCATGGGACAACGTCAAGACTACAGCCATCCCATGGCCGACGTCATCCAACTCGCATCAGAGTCCGCCAAAGCAGTCGATCCCAACACGTTGGTTTACTCCCATGCAGATGGTAATCAAGGCGATCTTTCAACCTCCAATCTGTACACCAACTTTGCGCCGTTGCAGGAGCGCGAAGACTGGCCGATGTACTACGCACAAAAGGGAGACATGCCCTTCTGTGCGGTGGAATTTGGCCAACCCATCACCGCCAACTTTATCAAAGGCAAACAGGTTTACTTACCTGAATTCATGGCCATTACCCTTGGTGACAAAGTCTACGAACAGGAGTCCGACGAAGCCTTGGCAAGCATCAATGATGTGATCACCAGCCCATGGGTCACCGACAAATACCTGCCGTTGTATCAAGACACGTATTGGGATTTCCACGGTTTGTATATGGACAAAACCAATCGCGCATGGCGGACCTATGATGTGACAGCATTAGGCTATTACTGGGACTTTTCAGTCAGCTTCGGCGATCCTCCGGGCTTTAATCCCAAGCGTGAAAAAGTCTTTGGCAAGTATGCAAAGTACATCAAAGAGATCCCAACCAAAGTTCCGGATTGGGTCAACGAAAACTTCTACATCCATCGACGTGGCCAACAACCGCTGATGAGTTACATCGCTGGATACCCAACCCATACGGATAAAACCCACGCATTTTACGCAGGCAATCAGATCACCAAACAACTTGCCTATGTTTGGGACGGCCCCGGAGACAAACAACTCTCCGCCACCTGGCAGGTCACCGATTCGACTGGCAAAATCATCAGCAAAGGATCAGACAAAGCACAACTCAAAGCAGGTGATATCCAACTGCACCCGTTCTCCTTTGTCGCTCCAAATGTTAATCAACGTACCGTGCTGACACTAAGCATGTCGATCAAACAGGATGGCAGGGAAATTGCCAACGACACCACGGATATCGAGATTTACCCTGCATTTTCAGGCAAAAAAGCACAACACAAAATCGCTGTCTTTGATCCAGCAAATAAAAGTACCGCATGGATCAAGTCACTTGGCAGTGATGTATCCAACTGGCAAATCGGTCAATCGCTTGATGGTGTGAAGCTGCTGGTCATCGGCCGTGAAGCATTGCATGATCTCAAAGAGTTGCCTTACACGGATGCTGATATTCGCAACGGACTCAATGTCCTGATGCTCGAGCAGTTGCCTGTGGACTGGGAAAAGATGGGGCTGAATTGCATTGAAGTCGGCACGCGAATTCTCGAACCACGATTGATTGATGATCCCATCATCAAAGGTCTGACGAGAACCGACCTGTCGTATTGGCAAGGTTCACCGGACTTGCTGCCTGCCAATAAAGCTGCTCGCAGTTATGACCTGCGTCGTGCCGCCAGAGTCAACAACAACCATGTCGTCGCGCCGGTCATGTTTGAAATCCCCCAACGTGTCGGGTTCCAACCTTTGCTTGCAGGTGAGTTCGACATGAACTATTCACCGCTGCTGCGTTACCATAATGGCAAGGGGCAGATCATCTTCTGCTCGCTGAGTCTTACAGATCGTCTGGGCAGTGACCCGGTACCCACACGTATCGCGCATGGTTTACTCAACAACATTCAAGATAAAAACACCCGTCCGACAATTCTTGTTAGCAATAACAAATCACTCAGCGAACTGGGTATCAAACAGCAACAGGATGTGTCCAACGGTCTGATGATTATCAACGGCAAGGAACATACCGTGACTGCTGAGCAGATTCGAAGCGCCGCTGCCAGTGGCATTAATGTCCTGTTTTTCCAGGCTCCTGAAACAATACTCAAAGCCCTGGGATACAAAACAAAGCCCCTAACACTTCGCAAAGCTCAACACTCCGAACCACTCAAGCAAATGGGTATCGGCCCCAACCTTCTGCGATGGCGCGAAGCGATCCAAACCACCGGCTTTGCATCAGACGGCCAACCTCAAGACACAACCGTTTTAGCAAGTGGTTTGATGCTCCAACAGAAAATCGACAGGGGTCAAATTTTCATCGCACAATTCACGCCTGACATATTTAGCAATGACGAGCCGTACCATACACAAGTCGCATCCCAACGACTCCGACAACTTGCCAGCCAACTCATCACCGCGATGGGCGCGACGCCTGCAACGGAACAAAGCAAACTGCTTAACACCATTCAAAGTGGTGCGAAATTTAATTGGCTCAAACACTGGCATATCTTTGGCCCGATCAAAGCTCAAGGCCAAGGTGCCCAAGCACTCGACCCGCAATACCCCGGCCACAAAGCAGCCATCACCGGCGACACCAATCCCAACTTCACCTACCAACAAGCAGACGGCAGCAACCTGGACTTCCGTAAAACCGTCATGGCCAAAGACAACGGCTTTGTGGATATTGCGTCGGTCGTGAATCAGGCAGATGGGTATGTTGCCTATGCCACCCGTGAAGTGAACAGTAACGAAGCACGGGCAGCGATCCTGAAAATCGGAGTCGATTACTGGGCGGATGTCTATCTCAATGGCAAGCATGTCTACCGCGCGATCAATCGCAAAGGCGCCCCCCGTGCCAACGGTATGTCGGTCAAACTCAACCTTCAAAAAGGCACCAACGTCATCACGCTCAAAGTCGTTTCCGGCTCACGCGGATTCGGATTCTGGGCCAGCTTGTCCGAGGGTGACATCAATGCTTTGCAACAGCAACAACAAGATCAATCCGCAGGTGTCCGGCTGTACACGCCCCTGCCTCAGCCATTTGATCCCTATGAATATCACTATTGGTAAACCGCTAAGGAGTTTGAAGCGATGAGTTGGAAAATAAAATCCATTTGGTGTTGGAGCCTCTGTCTTGTGGCGATGCAGACTGTTTGCGCAAGCCCATTGTTTGCCCAGGAGCCTGCTTTTGTGTCTTTGAATTTTGAAGATCAGGTTGCAGGGATGAACTGCCAATCACCAAAACGCAATTGGGGATCGCAGGGTAAAGACCTTGTGCTGATCGACAATATCAACACCGTTAAAGGTGATGGCAACTGTATGCTTTTAGAACGTCCAGAAGGATATAAAAGCAGCGGTTGGGGCGTGGGGATGAACCTGCCACAGAAGCAATATGACTGGCTTAAAATTCAGGTTTCGTTTTTGCTTGACGGCCCAGCCACCAAAGCGACCGCTGGCCTGGAACTCCGCGAACACTATAACAAGCGCCTGTACTTCGCCTCACTGGGGTCAGCCAAAGGCAAAGACCCCATCACGCTTATTGATGGTGGCAGCGGATGGAAAACTTCAAAAACCAACACTTTTGACCGCAAGGTCTGGAACCGTGTCACATGGTATGTCCCATCGGTCACAGCCACAGACATGACGATGCACCTGCAACTTGAAACATGGGACAGTAAAAACAAAGCATGGCAGGTCGTCGGCAAAATCGGTTCCATGGAAGCATCAAAAGCCGAAAAACCCTTTGCGTCCTTTCGCATCAACTTCCCCGGTGGCGAGGAGTCGATTAAGTTGCGGTTTGATGATCTATTAATCGAACCAATGACCAATGAACAAATCAATTTACTCATCAAGTAACACGAAAGCTTGTATCACGTACTGGGGTACTTGCGTCGGATCATCCAATTCATCAAACTGATCAACAGCTGGGGACGTAAGTCGTCTTCAGCTGTTTTGATACTGGTAGATGTAGAGCTGATGATGAGCCAATCCAATCCCCCCATAGTGTTTGTCCTGGTAGGACTGAACTTCGGCAGACACATTTATGACCATTTAATCAGTGACAATGCTCCGACGGATATCAAACTCGCAGGCGTCTGTGACATGGATATCGATAAGGCGCGTAAGTTGGTGGGTGACCGAGCTGACATTGCGATTTACCCGACACTTGACGCGGTGCTAGCTGATGAAAATGTCCAGGCAATTGGACTGTACACCGGCCCCAATGGACGAGCTAAATTGCTGGACAAGATCATTGATGCTGGCAAGGATGTGATGACCACCAAGCCGTTTGAGACGGATCCTGACGCGGCACAAACTGTCCTGCTTAAAGCTCGGCAAATGGGACGTGTGATACATCTCAACTCGCCAGGACCTGGACTTAGCGATGATCTTGCCATCATCACCAAGTGGCAAAAGCAGTACCAACTCGGACGCGCGATCGGCGCACGTGCAGATGTCTGGGTCAGCTACCGTGAGCAAGCTGATGGGCGTTGGCAGGATGATCCGGATATCTGTCCTGCGGCCCCGGTGTTCCGACTGGGTATTTACCTGATTAATGATCTGGTTCAACTGCTTGGCCCCACCAAGCAAATCAGCGTCATGAGCAGTCGCCTGTTCACCGGTCGGCCAACTGCGGACAATGCGCAGCTGGGCATCAAGTTTGAAAACGGAACCTTGGCTAATATTTTTGCAAGCTTCTGTGTCGAAGATGGGGATCACTATCGCAATAGTCTGACTTTGAATTTTGAGCGGGGCACGATCTACCGAAACGTCGGCCCAATACGCCAAAACCAAGAAGCATCACTGAGTCTTGTCATCGGTGAAACAATCGGTCAAACACGCCAGATCATCGACTCTCAGCAAGTTCAACTGCGTAGCGGTTTGTACAACTGGCCGGGCTTTGCCAAGGCTGTTCGGCAACAACCTGATGCCCCGACTTATGACATCCAACACATCGTCGAACCGCTTCGCGTGCTGTCCAAAATCGCAGAAGCTGAACAATCCGCTACATTGGTAGACATTCAACACTGATTTGTGACAAAGGTAATACAGATGCAACCGATCAAAATCGGATTTTGGGGATCAGAAGGACACCAGATTCACGGGCAAATGGATCGCTATCCACAACTTCAACCAGTTGCTTGTGGTGATATGGCGCCAGCTGCAGAGCAAAAACTCAAAGACAAATATCCTGACATGGTGGTCTGTGACAACTTTGACGATCTGCTGAACGTCGATGGCCTGCAGATGGTCTCACTATGTTCCAAACAACGTGCAGATCAAATCGAGATTACGATCCAAGCGTTGGGTCGCAACATCCATGTCTATGCTGAAAAGCCCTGTGCGATCATCGAGTCGGATTTGGATCGCATCATTGAGGCAGCCTCCAAAAGCCAGGCAACCTTCCATGAAATGGCAGGCACGGTCTATGACCAACCCTACTGGGCGATGAAGCAGTTGGTTGCCGAGGGTGTGATCGGCGACGTGGTGCAGGTGCTGGCTCAGAAGTCCTACCCCATGCATGAACGCCGACCTCAATGCGAACTTATTGATGGCGGACTCGTTGAGCAAAATGGTGTGCACGCGATGCGCTTTGTCGAACATCTCACAGGTCTAAAAGCGACATCAACCCAGGCCATGCAAACCCCCCTTGGCGAAACACGTCCGGGCAGTGATTTGCAGATGGCCTGCCATATCACCGGGCAACTGGAAAACGGCGGACTCTATGCGGTCATTGCCAACTATCTGAATCCGACCGGTTTTGGAACATGGGGCAATGAAATGGTCCGCGTGTTTGGCACCAAGGGGATGATGGAGTCCGTCGATGCTGGCAAGCGCACACGACTGGTCGTCGGCGATCAAGACCGTGGCGAGATTGATACATCTGGCCCTGCTCCGGATTGGTTGTCTCTGGTTCTTGATGATGTGCTTGGCAAGAATGCGATGCCCATTGATCTGCAAACGGAACTCCAGCCCACACGCACGGTGATCCGTGCTCGGGCAACCGTCACACAAGTCGTGGTACCCAACTGATCCATCAAACTCGCAATCCATTATGCAACGGATTCTTTAGGAGTTGTCGCCTGCTGGTTTAACCATTGGTGAAGCATGCTGCGTAATGCCAGGAGCTTGACTGGCTTGGCCATAAAGTCGTTCATCCCGACATTAAGGCAACGTTCACGATCCGGAGGCAGTGCGTTGGCAGTCATTGCAATGATCGGCAACTGTTCTGCGGTAAACTTTTCACGGATCGCTTGTGTTGCTTCATACCCATCCATCACCGGCATCTGACAGTCCATGAAGACCAAGTCGTACTGCGTACTGCTGATAAGCTTGAGCGCTTCTTGTCCTTGAGGAGCCAAGTCAACCACGCAACCGAGTTTCTGGAGCATCACCCGTGCCACACGTTGGTTGATTACGTTGTCTTCCACCACAAGCACATGGGCTTTGAACAGATCAGGGCCGACTTGCTTGGCAACTTCGCTTAACGCTTGTTCATCGGTCACCACGTTGACAGGAATCGTGAATTGAAATTCGGAGCCCTCACCTACAACACTGGTGACACTGATTTGACCTTCCATCAATTCAACGATTTTTCGGGAGATGGCAAGCCCCAGTCCCGTACCACCAAAACGCCTTGTGGTAGAAATGTCCGCCTGAGTGAACATGCTAAAGAGGTCGCCTATGACGTCCTGACTGATACCGATCCCGGAGTCAACCACTTTGATCTGTAGCGCACAATGGTTCTGATCTGAACCGCAATCAACCGAAGCAATCATGCGCACGGTACCACGATGCGTGAACTTGGTGGCATTGGATGCAAGATTCAAAACCACCTGTCTTAATCGCACTGGATCAGCACTGATATACCGTGGCACATTCGGATTAACCTGAATTTCAAAGGTATTACCGTTCTCTTCGGTCTTGGGTTGAAGGATCAAACGGACATCTTCCATCAACGTAGTCAGATCACAGGTTGTAGGCTCAAGGGTCATCTTGCCTGCATCAAGTTTGGAGAAATCCAGAATATCATCAATGATCGACAACAGTGCATCACCACTGCGTTGCACAGTCTGGACATAACCTCGCTGTTGATTATCCAAAGGCGTGGTCAAGAGCACGTCGGTCATCCCGACGATGCCGTTCATGGGGGTGCGGATTTCATGACTCATGGTTGCCAGAAATTCTGTACGGCTCTTTGCTGCCGACTCTGCTTGATCTTTGGCTTTGGCCAGATCATCGTTAACACCCAGCAGTTGGTCATGAATGTGTCGCAGTTCGACGGTACGTTGTTCGACCATCTGTTCAAGCTCACTGCGTTTGAGTGTGGCTTCACAGGCCAGGTTCCAACGCTTGGTCAGGGCAGCAGCAAGTTGCTTGACTTCCACGACGTCAAAGGGCTTTTTGAGAATCAACAGGTGATCGGTATCGCCAAGGAGCCTGACCATTTCATCCCACGAGTGATCCGAATAAGCAGTGCAGATCACACATAGCAGGTCCGCATCTTCTTCCCAGAGCTTCTTGATGGTTTGGACCCCATCCCAGCCTGGAGGCATCCGCATATCCACAAATGCCATGGCATAGGGTTGATCTTCGGCTTTGGCATGCTTGACTTTATCAAGTGCTTCCTGACCTTGAAATGCCGAATCAACGATGTAACGTCGATGGGCACCTTCCTGCTCGGCGGGCTTAAGCTGCAAGAGTGCTTCAAGCGCACCGACTTTCACTTCTGACGTTTGTTCGCTACTGGAAAGGATCTTGCGAAAATCAGTGTGAATTGCCTGATTGTCATCAACGATGAGAATGCGATTGTTAAAGTCCCTGTCCAAGGCCGGCTCCTTTACAAAGATTTTTGATGGACGGCCGTTAAAAAACAGAACTCAGGCCCCACCCGGATATTGTCATCAACGTCACCAACATCGGGAAAATAACCCACTCACAAGAGTCAAATGCCCTTGAATCTGGAAAAGCAAGGCCCATAAACAGTCACAATCGTTGCAGCCGGACTTCTTGGGCCGATAAGCAGTTAGATGCAAGCCGGGTTTGTTTGTCATCGCGTTTTGAGTACAGGATGCCAATCCTTTACAAACTCAGTCTGACAATCCGCGTAATGGGTTGCTGTGTGGACCAATCTGCCAGCCCATAGCCCCAATCTCCTGCTCAGTCTTGATTGAGACTTTACAAAACCGGGCATACCCGTTATGATTTTCGATTCTGCATCGGGCGGACCCGACAGAGTTTTTTGATTGAGAATCTTCCCTTGGGAGAAGCAACACGTGGTTCGAATTCGTTTAAAACGTTTTGGCAGACGGCACGCCCCGTTCTATCGTCTCTGTGTCATGGACCAGCGGTCACCCCGCGATGGTCAGGCCATCGAAGAAGTTGGGCACTACAACCCAATGGAAAAGGATGACGCCAAGGCGATCACTCTCAAAGCCGACCGCATTGAGCATTGGCTTTCCGTTGGCGCACAACCCAGCGAGACCGTCAAAGGTCTGCTGCGTAAAGCCGAAATTCTGCCTACGCCCACCAAGTAACTCCGGAAGTTGCGGTCTCCGACGATGGAGGCCTTCCCGGACGTTTCCACTGGTACTGGTTGTAGCTGGTTTATCCTGTGGGAACACCAATGGGTCTTGTCATGCGCATAGACGTTCTGACGCTCTTTCCGGAGATGTTCACCAGTGTTTTAGGATCAAGCATCCTCAAACGTGCGGCGGACCCGGCTTTGCATGCCAACAAAGAAGATGGGCCGACCGATCCTCCGGTCAGCTATCACGTCACGGACATCCGTGATTTTGCCAATGATAAACATAATAAACTTGATAAACCTCCCTATGGCGGCGGCCCGGGGATGGTCATTCAATGTCAGCCCGTCTACGACGCGGTGACCACCGTCGAATCGCAGGACGATCGCCCTGCCACACGTATTCTCATGACACCGCAAGGCCGAACCCTGGATCAATCATTGGTTGAGGAATTGGCATCCCATCCGCGACTACTTATCATTGCCGGACATTATGAAGGCATTGACGAACGGGTCATTGAACACCTTGCTCCCATGGAAATCAGTGTGGGTGATTACGTGCTCTCCGGTGGTGAACTACCTGCCATGACATTGATCGACTCGGTGGTTCGACTTCAAAAAGGTGTGCTTGGCGACGAGACATCCGCAGATTTTGAAAGTTTCTCACCAGGCGCCCAGGGGTTGCTGGATTGCCCGCATTACACCCGCCCCCCCGAGTGGATGGGCATGAAAGTGCCCGACATTCTGCTCTCTGGCAATCACGGTAAGATCGACGCCTGGCGGCGTGAACAATCACGTATCCGCACCCAACAGCGCCGACCGGATCTGCTTAACGAGTCGGAATAATTCTGCTCTTACACATCAATCTCATCAGCGACACACAGTGTCACAGCTATTTTGTACAGACATTCTTTACGTCAGACTGCGTGTGGTTTTGACCATAGCTTTGACCATTTCTTCAAGTCGCGTGCGGACGGACTCGTCGGCGATATTGCCGTCAGCAGCAAAGACATCCGCACCATTGGGGACAGCGACCTGCTGGGGGATCACGAGTCCGCCGATATTGCCAAAGATTTCACGGGCATGACGCAGCACACGCATCGCCCCCAAGCCGCCAGGCGATGTCCCCATGACCGCGACGACTTTGCCAGCAAAAGCGCCAAGTCGCGGCTCACCGTCCTGGGGTCTGCTTAACCAGTCAATGGTGTTCTTAAGCAGCGGTGTCACTGAGCTGTTGTACTCAGGACACGCCACCATCAAACCGTCAGCAGCTTTGAACAACGGGTATAGCTTGAGCATACTTTGCGGCAATCCCTGAGCTTCCTCAAGATCACCGTCATACAGTGGCATCGGATAGTCGGCCAAATCGACAAACGTCACATCGACTCCCAACCGCCCGGCCATTTCGCCAGCAGCTTTGGCGAGTTTCTTGTTAAGCGAGTCTTTGCGAGCGCTACCAGCAAACACGAGGATATTGGGCATGATTAAGCTTTCAAAATGAGGGTCATGAGGTCGATTCATTATCAGTTATACCAGGCAAACCGCAAGTCCCTGACGAGTCTTTGACGTTTAGCTCTTGCATGAGATAAAAACCTCTGTATCCTATGTAGCTCGTTTGGACTTTTTTATTTAACCCCGTATTCGGAGCGGTACGATGCGCATCCTGCTGACCACGACTTCCTATCAGGACACCCCCGGCAAACACCATGATCTGCTTAAGGCTTCAGGCCACGAAGTGATCACCGGACGTGGGCCGTTACCCGAAGACGAAATGCTCCGTCTGGTCACCGCTGACGGCGGCGTCGATGGCCTGCTCAACGGTGATGACGCCATCACCCGCAAAGTCATCGAAGCGGCCCTGCCTCGACTCAAGGCCATCAGCAAATATGGGATCGGCCTGGACAGTGTCGATGTGCAAGCTGCCACCGATTTGAAAGTCCCTGTGCTTTTCACCCCCGGCGTGAATCACACCACCGTGGCTGAACACTGCATGGGCCTGATGATCGCTTTGTCCAAGCATTTTTATGCCGAAATCACCCACGTGAAAAACGGCTCATGGAAGCGTATCACCGGCTGCGAACTGGCAGGTAAAACGCTGGGTATCATCGGTCTGGGGCGCATCGGCAAGGAAGTCGCCAAGCGTGCCCGTGCCTTTGACATGAAAGTCATCGCATATGACATTTACTGGGACGAAGCCTTCGCCAAAGAAAACGATATCCAATACCTCTGCTCAGCCGATGAAGTCGCCGATCAGGCCGACGTGCTGAGCCTGCACATGTTCCTCACGGAAGATAACCGTGGCTTTATCGATGCCGACCGCATCAGCAAGATGAAAGACAACGCGATGATCATCAACTGTGCCCGTGGCGGATTGATCAACGAAGCGGATGTCGCCGAGGCCTGCAAGAGCGGCAAGCTCATGGGTTATGCAGCAGATGTGCTCGAACACGAGCCGATCAAGGCCCCGCATATTTTCCAGGCCATCGACAACATCATCATCACCCCGCACATCGGCAGCCGCACCTTTGAGTCCGTGGAGCGCCAGGCGTTGATGTCGACCCAGAACCTGCTCAATGTCCTCGACGGCAAGGCACCACTGGCTCAAGCCAACAAGTTCTAAACCCATCGGATGCCATTAAGCCAACAGTGATGTATGATGTGACGGTTTGTGTTCGATCACACGTATCACGTTGCGTAAAGAATGGGATTCATGAATTTACCCGGGCCGCCTGCCACCTTAAAATCTTTGATCCATGCGGATATGCGCACAAGGCGACAAGATTATGTCTGGCTGGTTATCTTTGCCATCCTGTTGTATGTCCTAACAGCTGGCATCTGGCATCCCATGCCCGATTCGACGTTGTACATTAATCAGGCGCGGAACTTAATCAATGGGTATGGTTTGACCAGCGGGATTTCGATTCGCTGGATCGCATCACCTGGTTATGCAGTTCTCATCAGCCCATTTTTTTTAATCAATGATCTGCCACTTGTCGCGTTAACTTTGTTTCAAGCGACATTACTGTGCATTTATATGCTTGGGGTTTACACTTGGGCCTCCCAATATACACCTAAGTCCGCAGCATTGATTGCTGGAGCCGCAACACTCCATGCCTGTGTCTGGCAGTTCGGATTCCCCACCACTACAGAAGCACCCTTTATGGCCACACTAGTCTGGGCCGCAGTATGTTTTGGACAGTGGTCTGAACACCGCCAATCCTCACAAGGGCATAGTTTCAAATTCCTGATTGCAGGTTTGATTTTGATCTGCGCGTGTACTGCCATCCGTCCATCAGGGCTAGCAATAGCCATTGGTGCAGGCGTTGCTGTAATTCTTCAGGATCGTAAGCAAAAACGAAAGCTGGTCAATACCTTTGGAATGCTTTGTCTTTGGGTCGGACTCCCGGGCATCATTGTGCTTGGATTTCTGGCTCGTGAAGCCAGCGTCACATCAGCTGGACTCATCGAAGGAACCTACATCGTAGGTATGATTCCCGAGCATTCTCAAAGTGTCTTTGAAATGCTCACAAAAGGTTTATACCTGCGCATCTCCGATATTGGACGACTGACCATCCCGGGCATGTTCAAGGCCTACTCCAATATGGAGTCCTGGGTACATGTGACGATGATGGTCTATGTCCCATTTTTCCTTGCCATGTGCTGGGCATGGGTCAGGTTTGCCAACAAACGTGGCGACCTGCTGCTTATCGGATTCGTCCCCTACTTGATCTTGCACATTGTCTATGCTCATTACAGTGATGGCGCTCGATTCATGACGCCTATGCTACCTGTGCTGATGCTGCTCTTTTGGCAATTACTGCGGACTGTCCGTCTGCCCCAACATAGCATGATGTGCGTTGTGTTTGTCATCCATGCTGCCGTGACCATCGGCTTGGCGATCCGCGAGCAACCACGTCTTGTCAAAATACAGGATCAATGGGAAATTGCCCGGACCTGTTCAGATTTAATGGGCGACGAACACGGCACCATCCAAAGCGTTGAAGATGTCAACAACTTGGAATTACAAGTCATGATCCTCGCAGACATGCGAATCCGCCGTAAACGCCCACTCATCGAAGTGGATCAATACAAGCCCCGCTGGGTGATCCGACGGGTGTCTGCCATGCCATTACCTCATCATGATCTGCTATGGTCAAACGAAGAATTCGAACTGTTCAAACGTCGCTATCCAGTTCAATAAATGTCGATCACAGGTGAGCCATGCAGGCTCATCAATTCACTGAGTCTTAAGCTCTAGCAGGTGATAGTTCTCTACACTTTGTATCCATTGATAATTCTGCGGTCGTTGTGTATCACCTACCACTACGATGTACTGGGCTTGAGATTCAGGATTAAAGGGCACAATCAAGCGATTCCTTGAGAAAGACAACATACTCACGTAATCCGAATCCATTCCAAGATAGGCCCATGTGGCCTGACGCTGCGGGTCAATCTGATCAACTGATTGAGCTAATGTATCGATAATGGGCCATTCTTGATGGCGTTGAAGTTCATGCGGGTACATGGAAACCACGCGGCCTACGGTAATGATTAGATGCAGTACCAGCAGTACCATAATGGCATTTTTCTGCCAGGAACGCTCCTTAAACAATTCATACAGACTCAACCAGACCACCGGCATGACAGGAAGTAACAAACGCGTCCCGGCACCGTACGGCAGTACCAGTAACAACACCACGTAAAACGGAGTCATCCACACATAGACATCCAACGATGATCTGGCTAAACGCAAAAAACCACAGATGGCCAAAATCGTCACGATCACATTGACAAACGTTAACGGGTGAAGCCATTGACCATCTTCAGGATATGTACGAAACATACCCGGCACCACTGCTCGCCCCAGTGTAGTGGTGCGACGATGTATGCTGTCGGTCACGACCTTGACGACTGATCGGGATTGCTGAGCATTTTCACTTAACGCACGCTCGGCAAATTCCAGATAAGACTCACTCACCTGGCTTGTCGCATCCGTCTGCTTTTGTTGATACAACAACCAACCTCCCGCTGTAACACCACCAACCAGCGAGACGAGTAACACCATGGCCATCCCATGTAACAGAATCCTGCCCATGCGTTGTTGCCAATACAATCTCAGAAGAACCACGGCCAGTCCACCGACCATAAACGTGCAGATATTCCGCGTCAAAGCCGCCCATACCATTACTGGTAAACTGGCAATGCACCACAACCACGCAGACCGGTAACGCCCCTGCTTGATGGCATTAACCAACTCCTGATACATCAATGCCAGAGTAAATAACAAGACACAACACCACGTCTCAGAAAGGAATCGCAGATAGTAAATCCAGAATGAAGTGTTCAGTAGTATCAGCCAGGTCATCAACATTGAATGATCCCGGTTAAGCTCTTTCCGCAACCAGCGGTAACAAAGGATCATGATCCCAACTGCTGCGGCCCATTGCATGACTGACAGCATCAGGAACGGGCGGTCTGCAAATGCAAAAGCTGGCGCGAAGAAAAATGCCACACCGACCTGGTTAAAAATAGCTTTGGAGCCAAATGCTTCGAGCTGACCGGTTTGCCAAAGTGATTGAGCTACATCCAGATAAATGACTGCGTCGCCACCCGGTGACCACCAGATCGGCTTGATGGCAAAAGCCAGTAAAATTGCAAAAATCACCAGGCGCCAAATCACGCCATTTCTGGTAAGATCTCCAGCGTCTTTAACGCACGGGACAACGACGTCCTGATCACTTGTGCAAGTCTCATCACTTTGTTCAGGCATTTTTTCCAACTCCATAATTGCAGAGTATATCGACTTGCCAAACAATCTGCGCTTGACCTAAAACGCGGACGCGGATACAAATTCTACTTATTCGTACCGTAACGACAGCATTACCAAACGACTAATTAACCTGATATGCAAACTTCGTATTGACCAGGAAAACAACAACATGGCAAAGAAATCACAAGACAATCTCGCAGACGTCGGACTCATCGGCCTGGCCGTCATGGGACAAAACCTCGTCCTGAACATGACTGACCACGGCTTTAAAGTCGCTGTCTACAACCGCACCACCGAAAAGACCACCGAGTTCCTCAAGCAGGCAGAGCAGCGCGAACCATCCTTCCCCAATCTCGTGGGCTCCAAGACGCTCAAGGAATTTGTCGCCTCCATCGCCAAGCCCCGCAAGATCATCATCCTCGTCAAAGCTGGCGCAGGGACCGATGCAGTGATCGACTCACTGGTTCCACTGGTGGACAAGGGTGACATCATCATCGACGGTGGTAACGCGCTTTGGACCGACACCATCCGCCGTGAAAAAGATCTCACTGCCAAGGGTATTGAATTCGTCGGATCCGGCGTCTCCGGTGGTGAAACCGGCGCACGATTTGGCCCGTCACTGATGCCCGGTGGTTCCAAGACCGCATGGAAATCACTGATGCCCATCTGGAAAGCCATCTCCGCCAAGGTCGACAAGAAGACCGGCGAAGAACTCAAGGGAGCCCAGCCCGGTAAGCCCATCAAGGGCGGCGAAGCATGCACCGGATACATCGGCCCCAACGGTGCTGGCCACTACGTCAAGATGGTTCACAACGGTATCGAATACATCGACATGCAACTGATCTGCGAAGCCTACGCGATCATGAAAAACCTGCTTGGTATGAAGGCCGGCGAAATCGGCAAGGTCTTCGAAGAATGGAACAAGGGAGAACTCTCCAGCTATCTCATCGAGATCACCGCTGACATCCTCCAGCAAAAAGACCCACGCAACCCCCGGAAATTCCTCGTCGACCAGATTCTGGATACCGCAGGACAAAAGGGAACCGGCAAGTGGACTGCCAGCAACTCACTGGACCTGGGCATCCCCGCCAACGCCATCGCCGAAGCCGTCTACGCTCGTTGTCTTTCAGCACTCAAGGAAGAACGCGTCGCAGCCAGCAAACTCCTCAAGGGCCCCAAAGCCAAGAAGTTCACCGGTGGCAAAGCCAAGACCATCGAAGCAATTCGCCAGGCACTTTACTGCTCGAAAATCTGTGCCTACGCTCAGGGTTTCCAACTCATGACCGAAGCCCAGAACGAGTACAACTGGAAACTGAACTTCGGCCAGATCGCCAAGCTCTGGCGTGGCGGCTGCATCATCCGCGCAAGCTTCCTGCAGAAAATCACCGAAGCCTTCACCAACGACAAGAAGCTCCAGAACCTGATGCTCGATCCCTACTTCAAGAAGGCCATCCACAGCGGACAGGAAGAATGGCGTGAAATCATCGGACTCTGTGCCAAGTTTGGTGTCAGCGCCCCTGCCTTTGGTTCGGCTTTGGCATACTTCGACGGATACCGCAGTGCCGTCCTGCCCGCCAACCTGCTCCAAGGTCAGCGTGACTACTTCGGTGCTCATACCTACGAACGGACCGACGAAAAACGTGGCAACTTCTTCCACACCGACTGGCCCGAAGAAGGACGCCCCGAAGCCAAGGCATAACCGCCTGACGATCAAACATCACAAAATAAAAACGACCTCGTCTCACCGACGAGGGCGTTTTCTTTTCATTCAATCCACTTGTGTTTTAGAGCCGTTCAAACAATGAATCTCCATGCCTTCTTTTTTTAGTCATTCCCGCGCAGGCGGGGGTCCAGTGATATGCAGTGAACGCTTGCAAATTCCACTGGACTCCCGCCTGCGCGGGAGTAACGGAAGGTGGAGATTAATTGTTTGAACGGCTCTAACGCGCAACGCCCACGTGAATATCACACGATCATTTGCTTCCGATCCTGATACATCTGCCAGAACAGAATCCACGGGTCAAGAAATATCTGGTCATGATCCGATGCATCCGGTTCGCAGATACCAAAAGCAAAATGCGTATGCTCAAAATCTCCGACATGCACGCCAGCTGAAAGTGCATAGGGCATGCCCGCTTCCAATGGTGTGTGTTCAGGTGTCAGCAGCTTGATCAGGTGACAGGCTCGGATTAACCATCGTGAACCGTCGGCCCATGTGTGTGAACCTTGCCAACGATTGTTGTTATCACCTTTGCAGACCTGGTTGTAATACGCCTGATCATCAATGGCAAAAGGTGTCCATAAGACCGTGCCTGCTGGATGATTGATGTCTAACCCGCCATGCGCGTCAGCACCAAAGTACGGCCCCATCCAGCAATCCATCCCCTGATAACAGTCTTCGATCTTCAATCCATCCTTAGGCAATGGACACCACGGGTGCAGCAAGACCGGGCAGATGCGTTTGCCCACTTCCTGTATCGCAAGTCGGACATCTTTACGTGGCTTGCATGGCCCATGTGCTTCATTGAGATGATCAAAGATATGAACCGTCGCATCAAACCAGATACGCATGCCAAACAGTTCCCAAGGCTCATAAAAACTGCGTTGATCACCCACCCAGCGAATGAGCTTCACTTCATGCCCATCAATGAGCATCTGACAGCCGCAATGCAATACTGTCTTGCCTTGCGACTGCGGCACCTTGATCTGCTTAAGTGTCGTCGAATACACATGAGCCCAACTGTCGAGAATCTCAATCGTGTGTGTCGAATCATCAGAGAACGTCAATTGCAACGTGTCCCCATGATCCATCTCAATAGCCAACAAGGTGTCGCGCGTTTGCTGTGTGATCTGCATGATGTGTCAGTCCCTTTTTCAGACACATTGAATTATCGCCGTTACCCAACAAAAAACAAACGATCCGATTGTCACGTCGGATCGTTGTCAGTGTATTGCATTGTGTGATGGGTGATTCAGAAGTCCATCGGGTTGTCTGCATAGTCCTTGAGGAACTGATGGTCAGCTTGTGAGCTGTATGCGGTTTGGGAACTGCTGCAACCACTCATTGCAAAGAGCAGACCAGCGGACAGAACGATAGCAATCACGGTTTTTAACATGGCGTTTCTCCTAAGCTCCATTGTTGTTTGACGGTTCATACAAACAAATACTCGAACCGCCAAGGTTATATTCCAGAGTATCTCAGTTAAACGCCATTGCCAACATTATTGTCAAAGAATCTGTCTGTGCGATCCATCTGTAACGAATATATGTTCTGTTAAAAATAGAACAACACAGGTCGCCCCGCAGATCTATTAACAACCTATTTGTCTTCGTAAATCATGATTGTTTTAAACACCGCATCCGTCGAGCCATCGGCATCATCATCCGCTACAAAAAACAAATTGTTCATCGGTCCCGTATAAAATTCCCCGACAGGAATCCGGTAGGTCTTGTTGTCAGAGGTGTAGGCACTGATCCCCTGCCATGCCTGATTCCAGACATCACTACCCCCAAGCTGAAGTCCGCGGACGGCATTGGAATAGTCGGTATCCTCATCCAGACCGATAGCGAGTATCTCGCCTTCATCCGCAGCGGTGACTTCAAATTCAAGAACCGTTTTGCTGGTGATGGTGTAGCTAAGCGGGATACGTTTCCAGGCATTGCCTTGGATCGCAACCGTCAAGCCACCATCCGAGGTGTTGGCGATTGCGGGATAGCCGCCGTAGCCATCCTGCCCACCGCCATAGCCGGAGATTGTGTAGTCATCGAAGTCCACGGCCACGCCATTAGTGCGCGTCGTGTTGGACCAATCCAAATTATCGGTAAGACTAAATGTGATCGGCATGGCGGGATCGGCCATCGTGGATAAATTGATATCATCGACCACGCTGTACACATTCCCACGGATGTAGATTCGTGAGAAGCTGCCAAAGTCGGTATCCGTTGCGGTGAGTTTTTCGACACCATTCACATAGACCGTCAAAAGCCCTGTGCTGGCATCCCATGTCAATTTAATCTCCGCCAATCCTGCAAAGGTTGTGTCGTATGTCACAGGATCAGTTCCGGTCACGGCATAGCCCGTTGCAGGATGATCCGGGTTGGCGTTACTTGCCGAAATCGTCGTGCCGGTGGTTGAGAAATTATCCCATGGTGTTGTGAGATTCAATTTCTTGATCTGGACATAGCCGTTGCCATAGAAGCTCGTCGAAGATGCCGTACTCCAACCGACTGCGTAACCTTGCGTGCCATCGCTGTTGAGCAGTCCGACCATGTTGTAGCGACTGAAGTTTGACTGGAGCATCTTGAAGGTGAGTGTAAAGTCTTCGGTGACGGTGATGCCCATGTCACGATAGTTCACGCCGTTATTGGCTTTGGCTGTCTGACTGTTTAGCGTGGTTGAGTAGCCGCTAGGTGTTGCAGTGAACGTGTCGGTTAATGTCAGCGATGCGTTGTTGGGTGATGAAGGAACAGCATTGATCCAGACATTCTGCAATGCTGCGGTATCTGCGTAGCTGTCAAAATTTTCGTCGAACACGGAGACTGGATATTGCATAAAGGCAGGTTCGCCGATGGTGTTGTTGGAGATTTGGAAATCGGATGCATTGCGAATGTAAAACACATTACCCACCGCGCCTCGGCCATAAGCATTGAGTCCGCCGTAATCGTTAAATGTATTGTTGTCGATCACGACATCCAAGACGCCCTTGGTCGCTGTGGTACTCGAACCGTCTCCAGAGGATTGAATCCAAATGTTGGAACGTTCGACATTGGTAAACGTGTTGTCCAAAACCTGAGCCCCACTGCCCGACGGCCCTTCGCTGAGGAAGCTTGAGTCATTACTGATGACAATGGCAGGTCCAGCGATGGTATCAAAGTGATTGCCTTGGATCAGGGAGTCGGGTGCACGCATCAACACACCCCGTGCACGGTGATTGTAAAAATGATTATCTGTCACCACCGCCCCGCGACCACAAGCATTGAGATTCAGAATTTGAGAACATGATCGCACATCCTGCGTGGTGAGCCAAGTCACAAAGGTCGGCACGGGATTTTCAAAAACGATCCGCATGCAACCCTTGGAATATTCGCTGATGGTCGTCGTCTTGATACTGACAATCGGGCCAAGTGAAATAAGCCCGTGAGTCGTCTTATCCATATAGATAAAATCATCCGCGAAGTTGAACAATGAACCATGCGATTCGACCACGATGGTGTAGGCATCCTCCACCTTGATCACCGGCACAAACGATCCGCCAATGTTCACCGAGTCGTCACCCATCCCTGTGAAATAACAGTTACTCACCACAGGCCCAACCGTACACCACTTCGAATGCACACCATCGGCATTGGTGGAAAATAGACGCGTGCTATTGGGTAACTGCTCAATGGTGCATTGATCCACCGTAACCAGATCACAGCTTTGGATGTTAAACGCAGTTGCAGGCGCGCTGTAAACCGTCACGTTTTCCAGTAAGACATCGCCTGATGAATTGCACTTGACCGCATCAGCTTTACGTCTGCCGACGACGACGAATTTCAAGCCGACAAAATCATCAAGCACCGTGTTTGATGTGTGATAACGATAGACGCCACCGCCCAGATCGACCACCTGTTCACGCAGGTATTGATCCATGTATTGGTTGAGTTTTCTGCCGGTCGTTGGATCATAAAGGTATCCGACATTGGTTGCGGTATGTGCACCGCCATAGCCGTCGATGTGATCTTCGGTTGGAAGCGGGAAACCTGGATCAATGGTGATATCGACATATCTTGATGCGGGTGTTGTAGCGACGACCGTACCTTGTGTATGTGGCAAGGGATCATAGTCAACGGCTAAATTGCGTACGGTAATATTGTCCGACGCGTTAATGTAGATGCCATGGTGATAGGGACTGCCACAGATAAGCGTTGCCTGATTACTGGCTTCTACGGTCAAGTTGGAAATGCCACTGATTTTTAAGTGACCTGCACTACTGTCAGCAGATTGTGATAACGCCAAGCGATAAGAACCGTCAGGTATCTGTAAAATCACTTGTGCTGGTGACAACTGTGCGACGGCATCCAAAGCTGCAACAAATGCGGGATAATCATCCGTCACCCCATCGCCGACCGCCCCATAGGTTGTGACATTCAACACTGTCTGAGCATGTGCGGACCATTGCAGACACAACACACACAAGACCGACCAACACCATATCTGAGACATTCCTTTTACACGGTTCATAGCGCTCACTTTCAGAAAGGGACAAAGAAAACCGTACTCTTACGCGTGATACTTAGATATAAACAAACCTGTCAGGCCATACGACAGCAGACATGCATATGCATGTGAAACAGGGGTTGGATTAATCGGCGAACGATAAGTATCACCCTTTTTTATGGGTGAATGAATACTCGAATGTGCTTCCCAGAAATATGGGCAATGCCACCTGTGACGAACAGAAAAGTGGCACGTTGATTATTTCGTAGCTGTTGGCTCCGTTGGCAATGCCAAGGGTTTTCCCTCAATCCTGTTGTTCTTCCAGATGAGTTGGGAAGTATGATTGAGGATGACAGGTTGACCGCGATATTGTTCGTCAGAGGGTTTACCGATGGTGTTGTTTTCAATCAGCACGTTTGAAGCATTGCGGATAGAAAGTAAATTGCCGACTTCACCGCGCCCATAAATATTGGCACCCCCGTAACTCTCAAAACGGTTATTGCGGATGATGACATTCATCACGCCCTGCGTTGCGATGTCGGACTGCTCACCTGCGCCGGAGTAGAGCATGATGTTGGATCGTTCGATGTTGGTAAAGGTGTTGTCTTCAATGAGGGTGCCATCACCGGATGGGCCTTCCTGCAAAAAGCCGCTGTCGTTGGCGACAACAATGCCGGGGCCTGCAAGGTTTTCAAAGTGATTGCCTTTGATCAGGGCATCGGGACAACGCATTAAAATGCCACGCAGTCGATGATCGTAAAAGTGACAGTTAATCACTTTGCCCCCACGCCCGACGTAGTCATAGTTAATGAGTCGCGAACACTTGTACTGTGGCCGATCCTTGTCTTTGACGGACATATAGGTGATGAGTTTGGGAAGTTTGTTTTCGAACGTCAGCTTAAGACATGGACGATTGAATCCATCGACGCGGACACCTTGAATACTGCGAATATTACCAAGCGAGACGTGTCCGAGGGTGGTTCGATCCACGACTTTGTAATCACCGATTTTGTGGTTGACGGTGCCATGGGCCTGGACAATCATGGTGTACTCATCGGGCTGCTCGATGACGGGGGTATAGCTGCCACCGATATTCACCGAGTCATCACCCATGCCGGTAAAGGAACTGTTGGACAGCACTGGACCATTGGCACACCACTTTGAATGCAGGCCATCGGCATTGGTGCTCATCATACGGTCGGTGTTGGGTCTACGAGCAATATGGCTGTTGTTGATCACCACATCTTTGCTGTTGGACACGTTCCAACCACAAGCTGGCGCGTGATAGATCACAACTTTCTCCATCAGACAGCCAGCCACGTTGTCGATCTTTACGCCATCGGCTTTGCGACGCGAGACGATGGTGAAGATGTTACCCACCATCTCCGGCTCAACTTCGTTGGAAGTCGTGAAACGATACACGCCATTGCCTAAATCCTGCGTGACATTCTTCCACATGTACTGGTCGTAAAATTGATTGAGTTTTCTGCCAGTCTTGGCATCAAAGATGTAACCGACATTCTTGGTCGGGACGATCTTTTTTGCCTGATTAAAGTCAATCCATGACTCGGTAGGCAGCGGGTATCCGGGCGCGATTTTCACATCAATGAAATGTTTATCAGGCGTCACCGCAACGATCGTCCCCTGCGTTTGCGACATGGGGCTGTAATCAATCCGTACGTTCTGCACGGTGATGTTTTTGCTGTTGGAAACAAAGATGCCATGCCGGTAGGGATTGCCCATCAATAGCAAGGGTTGATTTTCGCCGACGATGCTCACGTTGGCCATATTCTCAATGGTGAGATTACCGCCCTCTTTGGATGGCTTGTCTACATCGAAGGTTCCAAGACGGTATGTGCCTTGCGGGATCTGAATCGTCACCGGCTTGCCGCCCTGTGCTTTGGTAATCTCCAAAGCTTTGACAAAGGCAGCATAATCATCAGCTTTGCCATCACCGATTGCGCCGTGGTCTTTGACGTTAATCACCATCTGGACACTGACTGTCGAACAACCCATAAGACAGATTGCAGTCAGACACATAACGTAAGCACGAATCACTTTCATTGACATGAGCATGTCAACCTTTCAAAAACAACTTGTTTTAAGGCAAAAAACTAATCCAGACCAACCACATGGCCATTACTTCTTTTCGGGAATGTCAGCGGCATCCTTTTGCAAATCCAATGGGCGCCCATTGATCGAGTTATTCTTCCAAGTGATCTTCCCGAGATTTTTGTGATAGAGAATGGGCGTCTTTTCATAGCCGGGGTTGGGATTGGTGATGGTATTGTTTTCAATGACGATATCCGCACCTTTACTGATGTAAAATGGATTACCATTGATGCCACGCCCGTAGGGATCGTCACCGCCATAGTTTTCGATTTTGTTATTACGGATAATCAGACCGCGGACTTTGGGAGCAAGCGAGGACGCGATGTAGATATCGGATCGCTCGATATTGGACATGACATTATCTTCAATGATGGTGTTATCACCGCATGGGCCTTCGGTGAGAAAGCCTCCGTCATTGCTGACCACGATGGCCGGGCCGGACATGTTTTCGATGCGATTGCCTTTGATCAAACTGTCGGGACCACGCATGAGAATGCCACGGACACGATGGTTAAAAAAGTGATTGTTAATGACCTTGGCATAGCGACCACATGCATTGAGATTCAGCACCTGCGAACATTTGCGAGGATGATTCGTTTGCTTCCAAGTCACCAATTCAGGTAACGGTGCGTCAAAAGTCAGCATGAGGCAATGCTTGTTGTAACCTTCGACTTTGATGCCGTTCCATTTTAAAAGCTTGGGCATTTTGAGGTGTTGGTCGTGGCCGGGCGTTGCCATAATCAAGTCGGTGGGATAGTTGGTGATGCTGCCATGGGCCTGGACGACGATGGTTCTGTCATCGAGCTTTTGGAGGACCGGGGTGTAGGAACCGCCGATGTTCACCGAATCATCCCCCATGCCGGTGAAGGAAGAATTGCTAAGCGTCGGGCCGACCGGACACCACTTTGAATGCAGGCCATCGGCATTGGTACTCATGGCACGGGGCGCGCCGGAGACATCCGGGCGATGCATGATTTTCGACTTATCAATGGTGATCCCGGAACTGCTTGAGACGTTGTAACCACAGGACGGAGCGCTGTAGGCAGTCACATTTTCAAGTAGACAATCTCTCGAAGCGTCAACCTGAAACGCACTGGCTTTGCGACGACCGACAACTGCGAAGCGTTTACCCACCATGCTCTGTTTAACGACGTTGGAGGACTTGTATCGGTAAAGTCCATCCCCTAAATCTTCAACCTGTTTACGCAGGTATTGGCTGAAATATTCATTGCATCGCAGGTTGGTATCCGGGTCATACAGACTACCGACGTTATGCCCCTTCTTGCTGGCAAACGCATCAATATGTTTATCAGTTGGCAAGGGATAGCCAGGGTCCACGCGGATGGTAATCAACTGTGCTTCAGGATCGACTGTCGTGATAATGCCTTGGGTGTAGGGCAAAAGCTCATAATCCACTGCAAGGTTTTTAACCGTCACATTTTTGGATTTGAAGATACCAACCCCCATGTGATATGGACTGCCCACCAGCAGCAATGCCTGCTTGTCACCAGTGACGGTCAGATCACTTTGCGACTCAATATGCAGATGCGATTTGATCTTGGCTGATTCATCCAACGCCAAGCGATACGTGCCATCAGGTATCCGAAGCGTGACCGGGCGTGATGTGACAGTCCGCACAGCTTCCAAGGCTTTATTAAATGCTGGCAGGTCATCGTTCACACCATCTCCTATGGCACCGAAATCCTTGACATTGAGTACGGTCTGAGCATTGCTACAGGCGGTACACATCACTAACAGGCAAAGAAAAGTCAGTTGGCTAAGAGTGCGAATGTGTGTTGACATCATGTGCGATCCATTGAACATAGGAAAGATTGAAATTGAAGTTCGACACAGCATGTTGTTCACGCTGTGATTGTTGCGACTGAGTCCCGAGCGACCAACTGCCCGACGACACTTTGGACCACGGGCGGCTGGTGATCCGGGCCATGGTCGATATGGTGCATCAAACGCATGGCTGCCTGATACGTACACTGCTCGATAGCGACGCTGTAACTTGAAAGCTGCGGCGAAAGCAGACTGCACAGTTCCACGGTGTTATCAAATGCCAGAACACTTAGCTCATCGGGAATGGATAAACCAAGACGTTGGGCGCTTTGATAACAGCCCGCAGCATTCCAGTCATTGGCACAAAGGACGGCGGTGGGACGACGCTTCTTTGGAAGCTTTCGCCAACCTTCAAGCACCTGGTCATACTCGGGGTAATTCGCTTCAGGAACCGACGGACCATTGAGTTGGGTTTGACGTAAATAAACCAGGTCAGGATCAAACGCATGATGCATTCGCATGAAGCGTTCGTAACCTTGGTATCGCATGAGCAGCATCGCGTGGTGACTGATGTTGCAGACAAAGCCAATGTGGCGATGCCCATTTTCCCAAAGGTATTGGGCTGCTGAGTAGCCGCTGTGGTAGTCATCACAATTGACTTGATCGAATGGCAAGCCCGGCTGATTGACATTAAGTCCAACGACCGGCATCTGTTTGCAGACTTCATCAATGCCTGGTGTGGTGACGTTCTTCACCAGCAAGCCATCAATCTTATTTTCCGCAACCATCCTTGGGATGCCCTGCGAGCCTTCACCAAATTCCGTAAGGTAATGGAACCCCATCTGCGTACATGCACGGGCAAGTCCCTGGAAGAATGCGCTGTACATTGGATGATTGGCCCACTGCGACGAGGCGCTTGGGACATAGATACCGACATTGCCTGTCTTGCGAGCTTTGGGCGCCCGACCACTGCCTAGAGGCCGACGTCCGCGAAGCGTGTATCCCAAGTCCTTGACCGCTTGATGAACGCGATTGGCGTTGCTGGGGCGAACCCCCTGCTCGCCACGTAACACGCGACTGACAGTCCCGGTGGAAACCCCTGCGCGGCTGGCAACATCTTTGATATTGACTTCTGTTTTGATCATAATTCAAACGTTCAAAATGAACATTCAAATTATTGGCATCAAAACCAGCAAGTCAAGACAAACAACAATAATGTTTGAAAATAGTTCAAAAACAGACGTTTTGAGCAAGTGAATGATGATTAAAAACGAAATCGTCCATCAATACAACATGAATCAAAGACCACATAATATGAACGTTCATTTTGTCATTGAGCCCATTTTTGCCCATCAGCATTTAAAACCACATCGCCGATCACAGCAGCTTTGATTGATAAATCACTAACACCTGTTGAATTAAGCTCAATACTCACCGACTGCTTGCCATGTCGGATCATCAATTGCGTGATGCCGTTTTGCATGACTGACTTCTCAACCGAGACCGGCTCGGCCTGCGAACGAACCTGCGGGGCAAACACACTCACCGCAGAGAGACTCTCAACCGGCGTGGCAGTTGCTGATTCCAATTCAAAAGCATTGCCCCACTGACCTTCATTTTTATCACTAGGAAAGTAGGAGTAGTCCAAGTGCATGATGCCTTCGCGTTGCGTTGCCACCAGAGGCACATCCGCAAAGACCCAGCTGTCCAATTGTGTCCGTGGCTTGAGCAGTTGCCAACCCTCACTGCCCTGCTGGGTCAAGGTGGACTGCCCTTCGTCATTACCATAATGCCAATTGATACTCACCGACTCAGGGCTTGCAAGCTGCACCACATCCCAAACCACAATCAAATCCAAGTCCCGAAGGTAATACACACTCCGGCGAGCATGCTTGGGTTTTTGTCGATAACTCTGGGCTGCTTCACTGACGAGTACATCCACATTACCGACAGTCCCTGCTGCAAGGAGTTGGGCTTTGCGATCGCGTGGCTGAACGGACTGACCGATACTGACAGTATTGTGATGCTTGGTGATCAGATCATAACTCCGGCGCATTGGGCTGCGATAGCTGGCGCGACCTGGTTCAACCAATTGATACTCCCCATGAAACATCATGGCCAAGCTATTGCGATTGGGCGCATCATGGCTGTAACGCGTTCGACTGCCTGCCCCACTGCGGATGGCAATGGCAGTATCACGGTTTAAAGTCCAACCACTGCGGATCACGCCGATGCCTGTGTCATAGCCAGCAACCTTCGGCAGATACTCCGGCGAAACAGCATCGGGCATGATCTGTCCCACCAACGCAATCTTGGCAATCATGGCATAGGCATCATCCGTTGGCACATTGCCATGCAGATGCTCAAGCATCCACGTCCCCAAACCGTTACCCGTCATGAGTGCGAGCAATTGTGTTGTGAGTCGACTGGGCGCCCCGCCATGAAAATCATCATCTCCAAAGTTCAGACGCACCGCGTATCCCCGGTCATCCAAACTGTAATGCGATAGCTGCCAGGGCAACGTGCCTTTGAGTTGAGGAAGTGTCTCACAGAGACTTGTGACATGCTTGGCCCCCAAAGCCAATTGCCCCTTGGCAAAATTAACAAAGGCATAATTGAAGTAGTCGATCTGCTCACCATAACTGCCATCATCTTCGACGAGCGTCCCCCATTGATTGAGTAAATCCAAGGCATGCTTCTTTGCCAATGAATCATCCAAGGCAATTGCAGCACACAAGGCGCCGGATGCAATGGCAGGCAGAAAGTTGTTGTGTCGCTTGATCGTCTGCAAATAACGCAACATGGGATACAGACCCTTTTGACGCAATGCAGTCTGGATCATCTCACGTTCGGACGCATCAAAAAGATCATGCCCCCAAACCATCGCAACCGACATCCCTCGCCCAAGGATTGCAGTCTCCAATTGGCCATATGGGAAGTCCGCTGGATACTTACGCAGGGCTTTGTGCAACCAGAAGTCCATCGGCCGACGCGCGGTATCCAGGGTAATGGCTTTGAGAAATCGCCCTGCTTGCGGATCACCGGTCATTCGATAGTACAAAGCGACATTGAGCAATCGCCCACCAAGTTTGTAGACATACCGCTGAGGCTCCACATCCTTAAGTCCGCCAAGCCCTTCATCCGCCATCATGGTTTGAACGAGTTTGACGAGCCGATCCCAACCGGCTGCAAACGCGGGATCGTCTTTGATGAGTTGGGGCAACTGGGCATAGTGTGATTGCTCAAAGTACATCCAAGTCGCCGAGGCATCGGTGCGATCCCATGCTGGCGTCGTCGCAATCGCCAGCTCATCAAGTCCGCTGACACGCGGGAAGTCCGATGACATATCACCTTCCTGCAACACCGTAGCGGGCTTGTTCATCCAAGGGAGTATTTCGGATTCAGCAGCACATCGCTGATTGACACCTAAGGCCACCACAAATCCAACCACCAGATACCATGCAATCATTCTGTCCATTAACAGTCACTCCCTGTGTTAACTTTGCTATGGAAGTATAGACGGATCAACGGCATCCTCCATGTCAGCCAAACGCAGCATTTGCACGATCCAAGTCCGATTACCATGTGATTTATTGATTAACCGTACTAATTGCAGTCATTTTGTCCATGTCGAACACATCTTTGCTGCCTAGTATTGAATATGAACCAATCTGGCTTCTCTCAAACCTTCACACGCAAGGATGCTCAGATGATCCAAAATCAGCACAACCGGACTCAAACACGCCCCCTTCGTCGCAGCCCACAAATGGCGTTTACACTCATTGAGTTGCTGGTGGTGATCTCCATCATTTCATTGTTGGTTTCGATACTTTTGCCTGCCTTAGCCAGCGCCCGTAAAAACGCCCAAGCCATTGCATGTCTGAGTAATCAGCGTCAACTTTACCTTGCACAGCGAATGTATGCTGACGCCTATAACGGTTACTTTGCTCAAGCCAAAATGACCAGCAATGGCTACAACGCTACCAGTACCAAGCGATCCATCTGGTCATTTCTCACCAGTGAATTCATTGATGGCAGTCACAACGAGCTGTATTATGATGACTTGCCGGAAGTCTATCGCTGCACGACATGGCCTCGCGCCTGGTACGATCTGGATCACTCCCGCATGGGCATCGGCATGAATGCCACGCCGATGCGCCCCGACTCCACAGCAAGTGTATTTTCATCAAGCTGGAAGCTGCCTGACGACTCAATCCAGGCCTTTCGTTTTGATGATGTATTACGCCAATCCGAAAAAATGATGATCGGTGACAGTTCGACATACTTTGTCATGCCCAAGTACATCTCAGCAAGCGTGTTTGAATGGCAACTCAATCCCCAAACCCCCACAAAACCATGGCCCTACATCAGCAGTGATCCGACACGTCATCTGGATACCGCCAACTACATGATGTTCGACGGCCACGGCGGACGCCTTAATTATGAGCAGGCGATTTACGCCATCGTATTCAAATAAACCACAACGCCCATACGACTCGGCCAACATGCGAGCTATCTTTTTGAACCATATGAAAACACAATTGAAAATTTTCTTATATTTTTTCACAATTCAATAGACATATGCTTTCCCCTGTATAAGATCACCATATGACTGCAAGGCTATTGTTCTCAACATCAGCCCAATGCAGCTATAAATGCGTGAGAAGTTTGGATACCATTCGTTTATACAGGACGATGAAAATGCTTGAAAAATTTTCAAAATCGAACACCCATGCTTTCACACTTATCGAGCTTTTGGTGGTCATTTCAATCATCTCTATGCTCATCGCAATCCTCCTGCCAGCTTTGGCTAAAGCACGAAAAGCTTCACAGGCAACACTGTGCATGAGCAATCTCAAGCAACTTGGCGTTGCGGTTACCATCTACACCACGGACTTTGACGAGTGGTTACCTGCTGCAACCAAAAGCGGCGGGACACCCGGCCAATGGAAGCTTGACACCTCGCCATATATGCGACACATGACCGTCGACTGGAACACCATGCAGGATGATCCAAAATTCGGTGCTGAAGGCGGCTATGCATGCCCGGGATTCGGTGGTGTCAGCAGCGTTTGCCAATCCAGACTCGACAACGATCCGGGACTCTTCGGCGGCTTGGGCTGGACGAACAACATCAGCTATCGCGCTGACACTCAACGCGCTCGACTCGGTGATTTTGTGGTCTTTTCCGAAAGCGCCCTGATTGGCGACACCGTCGATGTGAATCAGTATGTTGCCACCACCAGTTCCTATGCCTACAACTACATGTATCTGTACTACAAAGGTGGTTACGACATCGACGTTCGCATCGCCAAACGTCACAGCAATGGTTTGAACCTGCTCTGGGCGGATATGCATGTGAGTCAAAAACCCCAACAATTCATGGGCGATGGCAAGAACGGTGTTTCAGGTTGGTATTACAAGATACACTAAACAGATCAACACGGATGATCACATTGATTCAACGGAGTTCACCTTGACCAACGTCAACATCAAAAACATCGCAGAACAGGCTGGCGTCTCGCTGGCTACGGTCTCGCGGGTCATCAACAACTCCGCGCGGGTGTCCGAGGAAAAAGCAAAACGTGTTCGCAAAGTTGCCTCGGGTTTGGGCTATCGCTTAAGTCCCAAGCCACCAACCAAAGCCTGTTTCCGCACGCGCAATGTCGCATTGGTCTATGCCGGCTGGAGCATGATGGAGCTTAATGAATGGGGCTTTATGGATGGGCTCGAAGCCGTCTTTACCGAAAATGATTTGCGACTGATGCTTGTTCGGATGCCTGATGACGGGAGCCTGCCAAGCGTGTTTTCACAGAACGATTGTGATGGCATCCTGATTCTTGCGGATCTTAAAAATGTCCCGGACTCAGCAATCAAAAGCCTCGAAGCATTCCCATGCATCCAGATGATTCATGGAAATGCCCGTCAGCAATTTGGTGATGAAGTTTTTTGCGACAATCATTCGGTCGCCAAACTTGCCTTTGAACATCTTCAGCGCATTGGCGTTAAGCGGCCGGCTTATATTAATGTTGAACCTGGACATGACGCTTGTATTGAACGGCAGATGTTTTTCCAATACTGCATGCAAAAGGCCGGCATCCCATGTGCAACATTTACCGCCGACCCGCAAACCGCCCTGGTCACGCCCAGCCATGTACTGGCTCAGCAGTTGGTCGGAGAACTCGCTGCCATGAAGCAACGCCCCGATGGCCTGTTTGTGCCTGTGGATTACCAACTGCCTGATTTATACACTGCCCTTAAAGCCCAGGGCATCGAGCCGATGAAAGATATTCAGATCGTCTCTTGCGACAACTGCGAGCGACACCTGATTAAAACCGACCCCCGGCCGGTGACGATTGATCTGCGATTACACGACCTTGGACGCTATGCTGCGCGACAATTAATCTGGCGGATTGAACATCCTCAAAGCGCCCCCGTGCGACTGTTTATTAAACCCGAAGTCATTTTCCCCTAAACGATAGACATTCAAACACAAAAGTGAATTGGCTGACACCTGCAAGAAGGTTTAAGGCTCGGTGTGCAGTCGTAAAACGAGAAAGGTTTTTTATGCGTTGGAATAAGACATTAAATCGGATCATCACTGCCTGTTGCTTGCTCATGGCTGTGTCCATCACGTACGCCAAGGACGTCTCGGAAAACGCCTTGCCGGTAGCCGATGAACTGGTGCTCTTTGCATCGGGCAATCCTCAACCTTGGGAAACGCGAACCTCGGGCGTGCATGGCGGGAAAGTCGAGCAGACTGGTACAAAATCTCACCTGCTCATCACTGCCACGCGCAAAGATTCGGGAGGTGGTATCAGCCTGCCAACTTTCCGTCGTTTTGAACCCTTGCCCTACTTGCAGGACGTGTGCATGCGACTGGTGGTCAAGTACCGCATGATTGGAGACAGTAAACCACAGACACTCAAAGCCATGATTCAAACCATGGGGAAGAAGCAGATTTTTTCAAAGCCCCAATCAATCCATGATGCACAATCAATCGAAGACGGTTGGCAGGTCTTGCGTTTCACATTCCCCAATGACGTTGAATTGGATACAGATGATGTGGTAGCCAACGTGAGAGTCATCGCGGATCAAGCTTGCCAGTTCCAAGTCGATCACATCGCAGTAGCCAAACTCCGCAACGTCAGTGTCCATGTCACCAACCCGACAAGCGAGCACATTAAAACCCTTCAAATCAAGGGTAAAACGCTTTCGAAAAAGGCCAAGGTGTTTTTAAAAATCATTGATGCCACTGGCAAAAAACATCTGAAAGTTGTCGACTCAGCAAACGGCACCTACAGCCTGACATGGGATAACCCTCCCTTGACTCTTCAGAAAGAAAACACACTCACCGCACATATCAACAAAGGCAACGAGGTCATGGATCAGGCAATCGATCAAAATGTATTTGGCTATCAAACCGACACCGACCATCTTTGGCTTAAAGTCGAAGGACGACACATTGTCACCTCCGAGTTATCCAAAGACGGCAAGCAACCGTTCATTCCTGTTGGCGTGGGCTATGCTCGGAACGTGATCATTCCTGCTCAAGATGAAGCCGTCGCAGCGTTCTGCAAGTCCATGCATTTGAATACCATTCGCCTGCCGTTTTACCTGCGGTATTTCAATAACCGCACACACGAACCCATTGATCTGGACTACCACCTGCGGACTTTTGTTGATCCGGTAATCCAGGCAGCCAAGCGTCATGGCCTTTACGTCATTCTTGACTGCCACAGTTATTTTTCAGGCCAGGTCAATGAAGCCAAAGCTCGTCAGTCGCAAAAAAATGTCAGCCGTTGGGATGAAGATGGTGTCAACGAATGGATCAATCGCTGGGTACGTGTCGCAGAATATTACAAGGACGAGCCCTACATTCTGGGTTATGAGTTATGCAATGAACCGCATGACATCAAGCCAGCTTTAGTGCGAGAATGGTACACCCGATGCCGTAATGAGATTCGTAAAGTCGATCAACGCCACATCCTGTTTGTTGGCAATTATCACTGGACCCATTCGCGATCCCTTGAACCCACATGGGGAGGCTACACCGACTCGTTTGATGCACCATACAACAACACGGTCTATGCTTTTCATGACTACCCGACGGACGATCATCCATGGATTGTGCAAAAGCACATCACTGCGTTTATGGAGAAATACAACGTGCCTGTGTTGTGTACGGAGTTTGGCGCGTCATGGTGGGATCACGATGAAACGACTTGTCGCGAGTTTCAATCCGGAGTCTTAGGCGTGTTTGCCAAGCACGACGTGGGATGGATGGTGTGGGCGTTGAAGAAAGTCGTGAACAATCCACGACATCCACATCCGTTACCCCAAAAGATTGCTGACCAACTGCCCAAGGATCAGCGCCCAAACGATTTTGACTCTTGTGCATACAGTGATATCTGGGGACCGATTGCACGAATCATGGGCAGTCCAATGCCAGAGGTACAGTCTGGACAAGGCGGGCAATAATTCGCAAAAGCAAAGTGATTGATATAAAAAACGGGAAGCGCATGATGCGCTTCCCGTTTTACATTCGATATTCTCTGTGAAACTTCCGGGGGTTCCGGGGGAAGATTTACTCAGCTTCGCCTTCCCAGTTACCGTCGAGGAAGCCTGCGAGCTTGCGGGCACGGACGGGATGCTGGAGTTTGCGGATAGCTTTTGCTTCCACCTGGCGGACACGTTCGCGGGTGACTTTGAAGATGCGCCCCACTTCTTCAAGCGTGTAGGTGTAACCATCACCAATGCCGTAGCGGAGCTTGATGATTTCACGCTCACGATAAGTCAGCGTCTTGAGGACCTGCTCAATTCGGCCACGGAGCATTTCTGACGTTGCCGAGTCGGTGGGATTCTCTGCTTTTTCATCTTCAATGAAGTCGCCAAAGTAGCTGTCTTCGGACTCACCAACTGGACGGTCCAGTGAAATCGGGTGACGGCTGATCTTCAGCACACGTCGTGCTTCGGTGACCGGCATGCGGGCTGCTTCTGCGATTTCTTCAATCGTAGGTTCGCGGCCAAGACTTTGAAGCAGATTCTTGGCAATGTTGCGAAGCTTGCTCATGGTTTCGATCATGTGCACCGGGATACGAATCGTACGAGCATGGTCGGCAATCGCACGGGTAATGGCCTGGCGAATCCACCATGTGGCATAGGT
>DLCK01000002.1:60815-79968 GCA_002480565.1 Phycisphaerales bacterium UBA7800
CCACCATGTGGCATAGGTCGAGAACTTGTAACCACGCTTGTATTCGTACTTGTCGACCGCACGCATCAGGCCGGTGTTACCTTCCTGAATGATGTCCAGGAATGACAAGCCACGGTTGCGGTACTTCTTGGCAATGGAGACCACCAGACGAAGGTTACCGCCTGAAAGATCGCGCTTCGCCTTTTCATATTCGTCAAAGACAACGGTGATGTCCTTGACACTTTCTTCAAGCAGTTCAGGCTCGCAAAGTACAAGGCTTCGTAGACCCGAAAGTTCTTCTTCCATGACCATCACGTCTTCGGGATCGTAGCGATCGGGATAACGATCTGAACGATCAAGGTCACGCTGAAGCTGCTTCATCTTTGAGCAGATACTCTTGAGCTTACGCAGCAACGGCTGAACCTTACTGGTGCGAAGACTCAATTCTTCGATGAGCGTGGTCATCTTGCGACGACGATTGCGGACGCGGGCAAGGATTTCCTCGACCTGTTTTTGAGCAGCCTTGGATGATGCGTCACCCAACTCTTCAAGCAGTTCCCAGTCCTGGCGATTCATATCCAAGAGGCGACGAACCGTCTTGAGATTATTGGGAATCCGAGAAGCGATCTTGTTCTTGGCATCGTCCTCAGCTGTTGAAATTTTCATCGTGCGATCAAACGGCAATTCGCCATCATGCACCTGCGTGAGGGTTTCCACTGCATTGCCGATGCAGTAGTCATTCTCAAGCACCTTGCGGCGGAAGATCATGCGACAGGTTTCAATCTTCTTGGCAAGACGAATTTCTTCGTCACGCGTCAATAGACTGATCTCACCCATCTGAGTCAGATACATACGCACCGGGTCATCAATACGACGACTTTGTGCTTCCTGTAATGCCTGAGCTAAATCAGCACGAAGTTGTTCTGGGTCTTCGACCTCGTCTTCGTCTATCTCACCATCGACCATTTTCCGAACCGGTGATTCCTCTTCGAGGTCCTCAATCATCACCGAAGCAGGCTTGCGACGTACAGGTTCGACGGTCCCTTCGACCATCTGCACGCCAAGTTCTTCGAGTCGATAAAGCACCTTGTCGATCTGGTCAGGTTCGACCATTTCGTCAGGTAATAGCGCGTTGAGTTCATCATAGGTAACTTTACCTTGAGCCTGACCGTTTGCGATCATCTCCTCCAACGCTGGATGTGTTCCAAATCCGATCACTTGCTTAATCCTTTCCCTTAAACTGACCCATTTTGCCAAATGGTCTGGGACAAACGTATAGTCTCAAAACTAACCACACGAATGCGCGTTTGTCCACTAAAACAGGTCAACTTTTTCCTCTTGAAATCCCGGCAATCCGTACAGGTGACGGATTGGCCCGGTGGTGTTCCTGTAATTGACGCAGTAGATTCTCCTGAAGTTCCGCAGAATCAGTACTCAACGCCATATTGCGTGTTTCCTGTTTCTCGTCCATCTGCCTGGTTTCCAATAACTTCGCGGCGGCTTGACGAAAGACCGCTTCTAATTGCTCGGCCTCGGTGAGACCTAATTTTTCGATATCCGCATCGGCCTGCGTGAGCAGATTTGCCAAGTCCTGTCGGCCGGTTTCCATGAGTTCCATGAGCAAGCTACTAAGCCGCAATTTGTCACCGGCTGTGATCCGTTCATAAACCACGTGGTACAACGCATTGGCCGAATCACTGGTCATGTCGCCGGGAATGATGGCCTCCTCAAAGGCATGCCCATTGCCTAATGTAATGCTGAACAATTCCGGTCGATGCAACAAGCATCCGAGCAACTGACGTTCAGCCAGACTCAATGCCCGGGAGCGCACCTTTGGAATCATACCGCTGGCAGCTTGCGATGGTTGCATGGTTGCATCCTGCCCTGATGTCGATCCTGCCAAATCACTTGGATGGGGCATGTCCGGGTCCATCAATGCAGGATCACCATCCATCACGTCCAAATATTCCGGCCCGCCTGGGTGCTGAGGCGTGGGTTGAGGCTTGGGCTTTGGGGGTGCTGGACGATTGGATTGAGCAAGACGGCTGACCATCTGCCCAATGGTTTTTTCATCCAGGTGAACCAGGTGTGCCAAGCGTTCATAAACCAACCCACGACGGATGGGCGACATCTTTTCCAAACCTTGAACCGCGAGCTTCCGCAGGTATTCTTCGGTCAACCGCTGACGCCCTGCCACCGTATCGTTGTCGGTGAACTGATCCTTCATGCGGTCGAACTGATAATCCAACGCATCACGCGAGTCTTTGATTGCACCATCCCACTGCTGACGTCCATCAGGCAATGCAAGCAGTTCATCGGGGTCCATGCGGTTGGGCAAGACTGCGATGGTGACATCCAACGTACCACCGATGAAAACTTCGACGGCACGGTCGGCTGCTTTTTGCCCAGCATCATCGGCATCAAAGATGAGGACCACCTTTTCCGCGAAGTGTCGCAGCGCGTGTGCATGTTCCTTGGTCAATGCGGTTCCGAGGGTTGCCACCACATTGCGGACGCCGTGCTGATGACAGGCGACCACGTCGGTGTAACCTTCGACGATGACGGCGGTGCGGGTTTGGAGAATCGTCTGCTTGGCCAAATGCAATCCATAGAGCGTCGCGGACTTATTAAACAGCGGCGTTTCAGGACTGTTGAGATACTTGGCTTCGTTCTTGTCATCAATCGTGCCATCGGGAAGGATGCGTCCGCCAAAGGCAATGGGACGTCCAAGTGCATCACAGATCGGGAAGATCAGGCGGTGACGCATACGGTCAAATAAGCCGCCACCGGTTTTGCGTGGACTGACCAAACCTGCTTCGATGTAGTCCTCGATGGGCATGTTTCGTTTTTGGAGATAGGTCGCCAAACCGTCCCATGAATCGGGGGCATAGCCGATCTGGAACTCTTCGAGCATCTGGGTGTTGATACCCCGCTTGGCCACGTAGTCTCGGACTTTGGCGCCGGCTTGTTCGTGCTGATATTGCCGTTGGAAAAACGTGCATGCACACTTGTTGGCTTCGGAGAGCTTTTGGCGGACGGTGGGCTGGCCGGGTTCACCTTGCTGATGCGAGTCGTGAACTTCGATGCCTGCCCGTTCGCCAAGGACTTTGAGTGCTTCGGGGAAGCTGAGCTTGTGATAGTTCATGGCAAAGCTGAACACATCACCGCCGGCACCGCAGACAAAGCATTTGTAGATTTGCTTTTGGGGCGAGACAAACATCGAGGGATTGCGGTCTTCATGGAACGGGCATAGGCCAGCAAACTCCTTGCCCTTGGGGCGGAGTGTCACCTGTTCACCGATAAGCTGAATGATATCGGTGGCTTCCTGAACCTGTCTTTTCAGATCGTCTCGATCCATGTTCCCTCAAAATGGGGCTTTGCATACGCCTGGTGCTATCGCGTGGTTATTAGTCTTAACCACAGAGGCACAGAGACACAGAGTTTGGAAAAGGCAGAGAAACTAATTTTTTCTCTGTGCCTCTGTGACTCTGTGGTTCATTCCCATGGGCCGGAT
Source organism: Phycisphaerales bacterium UBA7800 (assembly GCA_002480565.1). Classification (GTDB taxonomy): domain Bacteria; phylum Planctomycetota; class Phycisphaerae; order Phycisphaerales; family Phycisphaeraceae; genus UBA7800. The sequence continues at coordinate 64,309 of DLCK01000002.1, forward strand.
AGCACGTATACACAAAGCACCCAAAAATTATCCCACAGCTCACATCAATTGCATGATGTCAACTGTGTACAACAACCGCCTGATTTGCGAAATCGGTCAGCATGTCATCTAAATTTTGAGTCTGGATGTTTGTCTAATCGTATCGCGTCAAAGTTGATTAATTGACGACGCCGGTACGTGACAGTCGGACATCCCACTTTTCCCTGTCTGGTTCCAACTGCTTAAGCAGGCTTTCCCAGGACAAATCGCGGATGTGACAAATACTTGCCGGGCAGCGAGCTACATAAATGTATCAGGCCTGTTTAATCACATCCGATCTGCGTTAGTTCCTCCATGACAAATACAATGATTCGTCACTTATAGTCCTAGCACAGCAATTGAGCCGGTCAAGAAATACCGGTCTCTTAGTGGTTAAATTGTCTAAATAGAAGATCCCACTGGCCAAAGAGTGCGTCAGTTTGTCACAGATGAACCGGATCGCCGCGTCGTGCAGCCGAGCGTCTCTGTGGCGGTGGACCTGTATGAGGCGTTAAGCCAATCACATCAAATGATTTAGGCTTCGGCAGCCGCTTCTGGCTTATAAGCATAGCGACGCTTAAGAGGCTTGACGATCAAACCGCTCTTGATGGCTTTAGTGGAAGCCTTCACGCGGGTCGGGGCACCATCGACAATGGCAGTGACCGTCTGAATATTGGGCTTGAACTTGCGCTTGGTCTTGCCTGTGACCTTGATACCCACGCCACCGAGATACTTGGCTTTACCGCGGTAAGCATATGCGTTACCCACACCAGTTTTCCGACCTGTAAATTCACAAACACGTGGCATATCATTCATCCTTCAGGGCAAGGAACCGAAGTTTCTTTGTCGTACAATGTAACGAGCCGAATAATATAACAGGGATGCCAAGGCAATGCAAGTGCTCAGAGTAAGGCATTCATGACTTACTTATATAGTTTCAGGCAACTCAAACACAAACCGTGCTCCCACGCGGCAGGGTTGCCAGCGGTCTGGGAATTCTGACCAGAGTCTGGCTGCTGCGAAGGGGCCGGTGCAGTGGGTTGGGGCGAGTAACTGAACATTCAAAGCCCGGAAGGACTCGATGGTTTGTGTCATGCGCTCTTCTGATGCGTGCAGCAGGTGCATACCACCAATGACTGCATAGATGGGGCGATCATTGGTCAACAATCGGATGTGCGTCAGTGTGTTGATCACGCCAGCATGAGCACAGCCCAGCAACACGACGACGCCCTGCCTGGTATCAAAGAAAATGGATTGGTCATCGACAATGGGGTCGACCTGTTGAGCTTTAGCATCAAGATAAAAATCGCCGCCTGTGTCTTCGAATTGATTGATACGTGGAACCTGGCCAGTCACCCACAAACCGGGAACGATTTCTGTAGGCGATTGCGTCCAGACTATCTCAGCTTTATCCGCGAGCATTGCACGTGAGAGTCCGCCAGCGACACCCACATCCACCATCACCCCGCCTGTATGCTGACTGTATCGTTTAGCCAATGCATCGGGATGTAAATACAACCGGGGATGTTTCGCTTCATCGAGTACTGCCATGAGTCCGCCGGTGTGATCGTAATGGCCATGCGACAAGACAACAGCTTCAACATCTGCAAAGTCGAATTTAAGTCGACGGGCATTGTGCATCAAAACATCAGGTGTCTGGGCGGTGTCAAACAATATGCAATGCCCATCAGCTTCAATCCAATACGACAGGCCATGTTCAGCGCGAATGTTTCGACCGGTCGCCGTGTTTTCAACCAGTGTGGTGATGGTAAAGGTGCGAGTCATTTGTATTGATCCTCTTGGGCAAATCGGCGATCCATAAATTTACCGGTCGCAGTACAGCGCACGATATCCTGCTGCACAATCTCTGCTTCAAGTACATACACCGGCGACATTACGCGCGTCACCTTTGCAGTGACTGTCGCGGGTTCCGAGAGTAATAATGGATGGCGATAACGAACATGCAAATCCGCGGTCACCCCGCTGACCTGACGAGCAAAAAGACAATGCGTCATCGCCCCATCAAGGATCGATGCGATGATCCCGCCATGCACCATCCCCGGATACCCCTGCCAAAGCTTTGGACAATCCATGTGCGCAAGGACACTGCCATCGGGTTGCGGTTCGTAAGCCATGCGGAGTCCGAACGGCCGATGGGGTTGGCAAACAAAACAGTTGGGATGATCAGTGTGACTTTGATTCTGGAAACTGTCTTGCTGAGATTCAAGACGATGGGTTAACGAGCCGTACATATAAACAACCTTTCGCTGGCTAACGTACTCTGCCAGTGACAATGGAGACTTTTGAAAAACACATTTTTTTCACCGCCAAGACGTCAAGGACGCAGAGTTCTAAAGGCAGAGAAATCCAATTTAACCACAGAGGTCGCAGAGCAAGAGACAAGAATCAATGCGTTTCAAAGTTTTGAACCTCTGTGCTCTCTGTGTCCTCTGTGGTTAAAAAAATGCCTTGTTGTCTTTCTCTTCGAACTTAGCGTCCTTGGCGTCTTGGCGGTGAAAATGCATTCTGGTTTTTCAAAGGCCTCAATAAACACAAATGATAATCCATTCTCACATATTAAAGTTCAACGACAAGGGCTCAAACAAAATTAATTCACATGACTTTGGCTTGCTTTGCGATCGTGTTTCAATTGACCCTGCTTCCGCTTAATCTGGACCGAGCAATCCATACACGTAAAAAAGGCGTCAGGTTGATTCACTAACCCTGACGCCTTATTCGATTTTATATTTCAGCAATTGGTTTTACGGAGTGGGTTGAGCTTGTACAGCCCCTTGCATCCCGGTGAATGGATTGCCATACAGGTCAATGGTGTCCCATTGGGGCTCGGCAATCAGGCCTGTACCGTCCAAGGGATAAAGGAACGTCGACAAGGATGGATTGGCGATGCTGTTGCCACTTGGCATGGCCTGACTGGTGCCGTTGGTGGCGGTACCGCTGTTGTCATAGACATGATACTCGGTGGCAATGCCGTAGGCGTTGTTTCGCAGGAACGACAACGGGCCGCTGACATGGAATCCGATCTGGAAATTGCCGGACGCGATATTGCCTTCGGTATTGTTGGATAGCCACGAGTGATCCATGGTGGCAAATGTCAGCCCCGCATCACTGTCAAACTCTGCCAGGAAAGTATTACCGATGATATTCATATTGCCGTAGTAACAATTCAGACCGGCGCGATACTGGTCGGCTGCAAGAGCATTGGCTGCACCATGTCGCATGATGATGACATTGCCAATAATGTCGTTGTATCCGCTGAACGTGTGTATACCGAATTGTGAATCAACGAGCATATTGCCCAGAACATTGACATAACGGCCAATGGTCAGACACTTCTGTGGCATGGGCGTTGTCCCGTTTAGCCAATTGCCCGAAGCGTCCGGCGCAAAGAAGTATGGCGTGTTACCTGGGTCACAACCAATGAGCAGGTTGTTTGTAATCCACATCGGGTTGATGTTGTTCGGATCAACGGGATCGGTATTTTCCACGATCAAAACACCCTTGGCATTGACGGTGTTTTCCATCACGTTGCCATAGACCAGGCCCCCATCCATCAATCGGGTATTGGTGATTTGCAGACAGTCGCCACCCGTGCGGTCATTGCGCGTCGGCCCGAGGATTCGAAACTCGTTACCCACAATTTCAGGATTGTAACCATAGGACCGAGGCATATTCGTCACGCCCCCGATATACAGACAGTCACCATCCTTCATCAGCACGCGACAATTGCGCACGGTGGGCTCATTGCCATAGAGCTCGATCCCCATGATCAAGGAAAATGCGATTTTGTCATTGGGGTCCGTAAGCTCAGGAATGTCGTCGATGACATCGCAATGCTCAATGAGAATTCGTTCACCATTGAGATGAATCCCACGAGCGAAGTCTTTTTGACCATACGTGCCATCGGACATACGTTCGACATTCTGCATACGGATATTGATACCACTGATACTCACATCAATGGGGAGATTGGCATCGTTAAACCCACTGGCGGATTTGATCACTTTGTAATAGCTAGACGATGTCAGTGTGGCACGTCTCGCCGGATCAATCACGCGAGCGCCAGTCCCTGCTTCATAGGTACCAATGACCGGCCCGAGTGTTGCGGTTCCACTGTTGAGGACATTAAGCGTGCCGTTGGCATGGACGCCCAGATCATGTTCCATCCCCTCAAGAAACAGATGGGTATCACCGGACGTGACATAAGGTGAATAGGGATCAAGCAACATGCGGTTCCGCGGACTCTGGGGGGTGAGTCCTGTGCCGTTGGTTGAGGCATTGAGGTTGTAGTAATAGACCGTCCCGCGATTGGGGACGAAAGCTTGCTGCTGAGCCTGTGCATTGCTGAGGATCAAGTTTTCCTGATACGCAATTAAACCTTCGATGGCTTCGAGTCGTTGCGCTTGGGTCAATGAACTTAAAATCACAGACCCCTGCCCCGCTACCGCCGGGATACTGAATTGATACGCCTGATCCAGTCGCGTCGAAGAATTCAATGGCTCGATGGCAACATGCAAATGATACAGATCACCTTCAACCAGACCTGACACATTTACAGACAAGTCCTGATCGTGATTGCCTGCTGCCACAGTGATGTTGCTGATCCCCGCAAGCACTGTCCAATCATAATTCCAGACCTTGAATACCACATCACGATCCGTCGATGTCGTCCACTGGCAGGGAACCGTGACCGTCCCATCCGCAGGCAGGCTCTGTGGGAAATCCACATTCACAAGTTCATCTGCATAAACCGGCGCCGCTGCTGGCGTACTGAACTGATAGGCTTGATCCAATCGCGTCGAGGAATTTAAAGGCTCAAGTGCCACATGCAGGTGATACAAATCACCCTCAACCAATCCAGTCACATCCACTGCCAAGTCCTGATCAAAAGAGCCGGCAGGTACCGTGATCGTGCTAATCCCAGCAAGCACTGCCCAGTCATTACTCCAGACCTTGAGCACCATGTCACGATCCGTTGAGGTCGTCCATTGGCAAGGAATCGAAATCGTTCCATCCGTGACAACACTTGCCGGGAAGTCCACGCTGAGGATTTCATCGGTATAGGCTTGTGCGTTGGCGTGAAGGACAGACAACATCAACAGGATGACGGTAAACAACGGTGCGTTTCTCATGGCTGTGAACTTTCTGATGTGCGTTGAGGGTTACGTTGCAAATTTTCAAACGTGCGAGACTCATGGGGTGATCCCAATACAATGCGGAGATGTCCTGTGACCGGCGCAACGATCGCGCAGCTTGTCACAGGCGGCAGCTGATCCAGGAATATGAATCAGCTGCCAAGTCGTGTTTACGAAAAATCACAGATCAAATTGTCAGTCTGCCTGATGCTTATTTCTGCATCAGGTCTTTGCGTTGCCAGACACGGACATAGTCAATGATAAAGTCATCAGGCAGATCCGAATCATCGAGCACATTGCCGTCCCAACCGCCGTTAGGCATGGTGAACATCATGTATGCAGGTACATTGCAGATGCGGTCATTTTCCCAACGTCCGACCTCCTGACCGTTGGCATAAAAGACGGCTTTGCCCGGCAGCCACAGGAGTCCGGCGGTGAAGAAACCCTCTTTGTCAGGGGCGAAGTAGATATTGTTGGTACCGATGCTCTTGTGCTGCGAACCGTAATCATCCCAGTGGAATGCAACGTTGTATCGGTGCGGACCCCATACGGAGAGTGCTTCCATAATGTCGAATTCCATGCCACCGTTGCGCGTGGTTCCGCGTTCGGCACGAGGCACATCCGGCCCACGGTCAGGCATCATCCAGAACGCCGGCCAGAGTCCCTTGGTGGCGGGCAACTTCATGCGAGCTTCAAAGTAGCCGTAGCGTTGGGTGAACTTCCGATCCGTTTCGAGGTATCCGCCGGTGTAGTCAGCAAATATTTTGCCAGTGAGATTCCGTGGCCGAGCATTTGGATCATCATTATGCGGTCCGTACTTTTTCTCATAACGCAGTCGCACGACACCCTCGCCCATGATCGCATTTTTCGGACTCCAACGACTGACTTTGTCCCAGTAGTTGGGGCCGGTGTTTGACCAGTTGGTCGTGTTCAATGTGCTACCATCAAAGTTGTCATCCATGGTCTGCACCCAATCACCTTCAACGGGTGGTCGCTTGCCAACCCAATCAGGGATGTCCGCCAGCGCTGTCTCGCAGACGATGCGTTTGACCTGTAACGTTGCGGGCTTGCCGGTGTCGTTGTGAATGGTCAGTTCATTGCATTTATCACTGTTAAATTTCGTGCCGGTTCCGTCAACACTGTGCTTGCCTTTTTGAGTTGCGGACCAATATCCCTGCCAGGGCACTTCGGGAATAAAGGACAGGATCAAAGTTTGGATTTGACCGGGTTTGATAGGACTTGAAGTCTGCTCAATCGCACCAGCCTGACTGGCAAGTCGAACACGCGGCGAGGCCATATCAGTACCCGTATTTTGAATCGTCACCGCCAACTGATTGCCATCACCAAGATGCCAATAGCCTTTGAGTGGCATGAGTTGGGCACGACTGTTCTGGCGTGGCAGTTCGATATCCAAGACGTTCTTAGCAGCGTTCCAACGCACCTTACCATGATGGTGTCCGCGTGCCTGTTTGTCTGCATCAAAATCCGCACCACCAAGAATCAAACCATCCTTGGGCTTAAAGCGCAGGTCAACTTCCTTGTGCTTGTACTGTGCATCGGAGTCGGTCTTGTTGCCTGCAACGATGGATTCAACCTTGAATGCCACGGGGACATTGAGCTTGGAACAAAACAGCAGCAAGCTATTAACGTTTGAAGGATCAAGATCGTAACCTTTGCCACCAAACGAATGACCGAAGTTAACAATGAGCGTTGCGGTCTGCCCCGGAGCAATGGTGAGACCTTCACAGTTCCATGTGTTACGGTTGTCAGGGCGCGAAGGGTTGTCCACACGCAGACTCAGACTCATGGGATGGTTACCTGTATTGGCAACACGAGCGCGAACCTGTGAATAGCCTGAAAGATTCCACGCCGAACTGCCAGCAGGTCGGATACGTATCCCCGGCCAGGCATCCGCACCGGGATGGAATTCAGCTTTGAGTCCTGCACCTTCACCCACATGAGCACGGGCGATGCTGATTTGATCTGACGAACCTTTGACCAGCGAAAGCAAATCGGGATTGAGCATATCCAAGAGTGCTTTGGGAGCCAGACTCCCATCAGGTGCTGCACGCGTCGCAGAGGCTGACTGGCTGGCAGGATCAGCTTTGCCACCGGGCGTGATGGACAAAATTTCAAAGGACTGTGTTTGCTCGGACTTACCCAGGAAAAACAACATCATCGCAACGCGCGAGGAGTCCAGTGCATAGCCGGGTTGAAAACCCCATGACTTGCCAAAGACCACCTTGACGGTTTGCGTTGCGCCTGCGGGGATGTCTTTTAATTCACAGTTCCACGGATTGCGATTCTGTTGTGTATGCGGATTGTCCACACGGAAGCTCACGCGAATGGTTTTGTCACCTGTGTTTTTCACAACAGCTTCGAGATGCGCTCGGCCTGAGAGATCCCAGACGGTGCTGGTAGTTGGCTTGAGCGTGATACCCGGCCACTTGTCACTACCGGGCTTGATCGTGATGCTCTGTCCTTTTGCATCTGCCAAGGGCGTGGCCTGCACATCAGCCGATGACGGTCGAATCGAAATGTCTGCTGTCAGAAGCTCAGTCGTATCCGAAGACGCCCCCTGCACAACAGTGACATTGGCCTGAATGCCTGCAAGAAAAACACTGACGATAGCTGCAATGCACAATAAACGCATGAGCAATACCTTTTTGAAATAATGGGTTTTGAACTTACTTGGGATATACGAACCACAGATCATCGATCTGCTGAGTAGTCAGGTAACTGCTATCAATCACTTCACGAGGTGAATTAGCCGAATGTCCGTCGTAGTAGGAGACATTGAGACTGTTATCGTGACGGTAGGCAGTTTGCGTGTTGGTTGCAGGAAGGTGTTCGCCATCATAATTCGGGGAACTCGATTCACGGATCCCGCCATCCAATGCGTCGGCAAAGGCCAGCTTTTTCGCCGGCGACAAAATCTGGATCGAGGTGTATCCCACGACATGAGGACGTGCCGAAACAGGATTCTGCCAAAGGTAATTTGGGGTCCCCCATGTGATGAAGTCCGTGAAATTGCCACCATAGGAGCGATGCATATTTGCTTCACCGTTCCAACTGTTGGTATTGGCACTGGCGTAGGACTTGGGGCATGTCACCGCAGGCTGAGCATCAGAACCACCACTGTTATCCGCAGGCTTGTATCCAAGATAACCACGTGTGATGCGACTTTGAGCCCAGGACAGTGTCGGCAGACCACTTGAATCGTTGTAGTGATACTCCGGGTAAACCGGCATGAACCAATCATTGCTATCCGCTGAATAACTGGCACTGCTCACCATAATGCCCCGCAGATTAGACAGGCACTGCATCCGTTTGGACGCTTCTCTTGCCTTACCCAATGCCGGCAGAAGGATGGCAATGAGCATTGAGATAATGGAGATCACCACCAGCAATTCGATCAGCGTAAACGCTCCGCGTGGGTGTCGACGGACACCTGCAGCACCGACTCGGGATGTATTGGCGAATTGAGTCGCCATCATATCAATGCGATTCATATGTCATCCTCTAGATAGTCAACGATTAAACAATGATGCATGCAAACTCTTTGCCCCTTGCCTGCAGTGAGAACAGATCAAGGGACGTCATAGGCAAGCCAAAGTTTCTTCTGCTCATCAGCTGTGAGGTAGGCGTAGTCGATCAATTCCCGCTTCAAGAACTGTGCATGCCCGTCATACATCACGAGGTTGGCCCCATTTTCATGTCGGTATGCGGTCATGAATTGGCCCGAAGTATTCTCATTGATATAGCCCGAGGACTTGCCCATGGTCACTGCCGCTTCACGCGAATCCACAAAGGAAAAGACCGTGCTTGGACGTCTTATCAAAGCATCCCGATAACCCACAAATATCAATGGTTCGGGATTGGAATAGACGTAATAGTCTGGGTAATGCCAATCGTAGTATTCGCTGAAATTCATGCCATAGGAGTAACGCATACTCACTGAGTTATCAGGATTGGCATGTTCCACCGCATAAGTCGCATCGGGACAGATTCGGCTTCGATCTGCGGAGTTTGAATGAACAGGCGTGTAAGGCTTCAAATCCACGTACTGTCGGGTTCGTGAGTCATTTGACCAGTAGGTGTGCTGCCAGTTGATCTTGTTAAATTCGGTCATTGGTGGCAAATACCAACCATTAAAATCATTGGCATAAGCCTGACTAAAAAGCTGCAACTGTCGGACATTCGAAAGACACTGCAATCGCCTGGCGGACTTACGAGCCTTGGCCAGTGACGGCAGCAAAATCGCAATAAGCAAAGAGATGATGGAAATCACCACCAAAAGCTCAATGAGCGTAAAAGCAACACGATATTGATTACGATTCACTGCGACAATCTGTGGGCTGGTGACGGTATCTGATTTTTCATGGACATGATTCATGGCTCAAATCCTCAATTAACTGTTCTTCGTTTCAACGCAACCGTAAGCCATGTAATCTAATGGACAAACGGCTTGCACGGCAGGACTATATTTCATTTTAAAATATTGTTTTCATGCAAAGTCATGCAATTGAAAATAAAACCCAATGAATAATAGCTGTTAATCCTGATATACATTCTGAATACTCACAAAACTATATTTCTGAAATACTGCAAGGTCAAGATATTTTTATATAGTTTTCTTGATATTTCATGCAAACTAGTGTAAACTTAATTGACTTTACTTCATTGGAGTTTCACCATGTCTTTGACTGCACAACAGATCGCCGAAAAAGTCGGGCTTTCCACAGCCACGGTTTCGCGCGTGCTCAACAACCACCAGAATGTCAGTCCCAAGGCACGCGACGCCGTTTTGGCGGTAGTCCGGGAGAGCGGACAGATGCCCCGACTTCTTGGCCGGCGCAGCAAACAGACGGATTCAAAGAACAAGGCTGGTATCTTTCGGATCCTCAATGTGGTGCGGTTCCCGATTGTGCCGATTCCTGAGGATCCGTTTAACAGTCATCACCATGCTTCGAGCCTGCCCATGTCGGAATACTTTTCCCGTGAGAACCGATTCAGCAGTTCCTTTACAAGGCATGTGATGAACGGCGTGATTGGTGAAGCACGGTCGATCGGGTTTCGCACTGAAGTCCAGGTGATGCAGGACATACAGACCACCGAAATACTCAACCAGATCAGCAATACCGACACCCGTGGCGTGTTCCTGATGGGCATCTACCGACAGGATGTGACGGACTTTCTTCAGCTCTGCCAATGCCCGGTGGTCAGCATGATGACATGGGATCACAACGGCTGGCCGGACTATGTGGGTATCGACAATCACAAAGGCATTCGTCTTGGTTTTGAACATCTACGCGAACTGGGGCACACACGAATTGGCTACGTTGCAGGCGACCTTGATAACAACATGGTCTTCCGTGATCGTCTTGCTGCGTTTAAAACCATGGTCGTGGATGCAGGACTTGAATTGCGACAAGACTGGATTGTCAGTGGCAGTTGTGAAATTGATCACATGCAGGCAGGCGTGGAGAAAGTCATAGCAGGTGAGGATCGCCCCACTGCCATGCTCTGCTGCTATGACGGGGCAGCAGTTGCCATCCAGCGCGCAGCTTATCATCTGCATCTGCGGATACCTGATGATGTGAGTGTGGTGGGCTTTGATGATTCGGAAATTGCTTCGCTTGTCTCCCCGCCCCTGACCACCATCCGCACCCCCAGCTATCTCGTCGGCCAACAGGCTGTGCAGTTAATGGTGATGCGGATGCGTCGGCCGATCCAACCTGGCGATGGATGCTCCATGCGCGTGACCCCTGAATTAATCACCCGTGCATCGACTGCCCCACCCAAAGCAGCATTGGTCACAGGCAACGCAAACCCATAAACCAAACTATCATCAATGCGAGGTAAGATTCCAAACAAGTCTCAAATACAGCTCTACCGAAATCAAACCACCGACCATGATACGTCTCGAATACATGTCGAATAGACACATCTTCACGGTCAACGGATACAAAACCAATCGCAACTTTGACTCTGTAGCGGGCTACAATAAATAGCTCGTCATTTATCCATTTAAAAACACACGGAGTTCATTGCTCATGAAAACTGCTGTCTTAGCCCTGTTGACGATTGGTATGTTTTGTCTTGCCAACCCCTGCTTGGGGGCAGATGACTATCCACTGCGTGATGCTGTGGAATGTTCGCCACGCAGCGGATTGCCCAACTTCTTTGCCAAGATTCAAAAAGGTGACGACATCACCATCGCGTATCTGGGCGGCAGCATCACCGCTCAACCGGGCTACCGCGTGCTGAGTCAAAAATGGTTCGAAGCACAAAACCCCAATGTGAAGTTCAAAGGGATCCATGCTGCCATCGGCGGGACAGGTTCCAATCTGGGCGTCTTCCGACTTGAACGTGATGTACTGCGTCACATACCGGATCTGCTCTTCGTGGAATTTGCAGTCAATGACAGTCGCGCGTCACCCTCGCAAATCACCAAAGCCATGGAAGGCATTGTGCGGCAGACCTGGACGAAGCTACCTGACTGCGACATTGTCTTTGTCTACACCATTGTTGCAGGCAACGTCAAAAACCTCCAAGCTGGCAAAATGAAACGATCCGCTTCGGTCATGGAAGCTGTCGCCGATCACTATGCCATCCCCTCGATTCACCTGGGTATTGAAGCTGCCAAGCTTGAGAAAGAAGGCAAGCTGGTCATGAAAGACCCCAACGCCAAGGTGACAGCTGTCTCAGGCGATGATGTAAATTTCGACAGCGAGAAACTGCCCATGACCAAGGATGGTGTAATCGTCTTTGCCAAAGACGGTGTGCATCCTTACACATCGACTGGACACCATCTCTATATGAGAGCCATTGAACGCAGCATCCCGGCAATCAAAGCTTCCGGATCAGTCGGCAACCATCAACTCACCGCCCCACTTGATCCAGCCAACTGGGAGTCAGCCAAGATGATCGCCCTGACCAAGGACATGATCAGAGGCACTGCAACCGAATTACCCAACAACACAGGCCTGGGCAAATCATTTGGCAGTCGCATGCCCAGTGTCTGGAAACTAGAACCCGGCGCAACATTGAGCTTCAAGTTCAAAGGCTCAACACTCTACCTTTACGATCTACTTGGCCCTGGCTGCGGCATGGTCGAGGTGGATGTCGATGGCAAGACCCGCAAAATCAAACGCATGGACCGTTACTGTTCCTACACCCGTCTGTCCATGCTCGGTCTTGGGCAAGATTTCAAGCCTGACCAAGTCCACACCGTCAAGATCACCGTGCTGGATGAGAAGTTCGACAAACGAGAAATTCTCTTTGAATCAAAGCATGCCGACTTCGACAAAAATCCTGCAAAGTATGAACCACTCGACTGGTACACCGGCGCGATTATGCTCGTGGGCGAACTGGTTGACTGATCCATGGATGGTCATGTAACGACCAGAGATATCTGTATTTCAATCCGATTCAGCTTTGAGGAACTGTCGAGTTGGATAGCAATCATCAGGTTCCGATAATCTTCGCGGAGCAGATTGCTAATTTGAGATGAGTTGCGGATTTGACCATCGAATGAAGTTGCGTTACATTATTCCGCCTCAAAGCTACGGGCTCGTAGCTCAGCTGGTAGAGCACACCGCTGATAACGGTGAGGTCACAGGTTCGAGTCCTGTCGGGCCCATAAAATGAAACGACTGCATGCAAAACATGCAGTCGTTTTTTTTATGTCCATTGCTTATCACTGATGTCAATTCAATTGAATCACAACTGATTTTCAAAGCGTTTCAAACACATTATGCAAGTCAAAGTGGGTCTTAGATTTCATAAGTAATACAAAGTTATTACTACGGTGGCACTTTGAAGATGGCATCAAAATTCGAGCAGGTAATCCGAGATCGAGATATCAGCTAGTTGATAAGATGGACTATCGCTTTGGACCAATGACATGGCGTAGCGACCTTGCATGCTCGCTAGAGCCATAGCCAGTCGGCTCTCAACCTGTACAGGCTCGATGGACTGTACCAATGGCGCATTTTCAACTGGGGGTTGAATCATGGACAGCCCTGCATCAATACCTTGTTCTGCTCGATTATTCCATGCCAGAAAAACATCTGTAATCGTCACCCAGCCATCTTGATTCAGATCGTATTGATTGGTGACTGGCACTTGCGTATCAATGCCGGGTTCTCGGCGATTGTTCCATATTTTAAAGACATCAGAGATACTCACGAATCCATCACCTGTAACTTCACCAATCATATTGCCAAAGTAGAACACGTGATCTGCTTGCAGTTTGGTATTGGTGTTAGCCAACAGACGAACCTCAAGCCAAGTCTGGGTGATTGATTCATCAGGCCATGTGATGACCAGGCGATCGGTACCATTCTCACCAGCCCCCTGGAGCAGGTTAAGCGTCGCTTGAGGTGCGTTGCTCCATGAATTGGTTTGATTGTCATTACCGACCCTCAATTCAAGATCGTCGATTGTCAAAACGGATGGATCAGCCAATCCAAGCACATCGATCATGATGCCGTTAATGCCACTGACGCAGGTAGAGTAGTTCGAGGTATCCGCAGTCTCGCCGGGGAGCAGTGCGGTCTTACTGGTGTCAATTGCATTTGCATCGATTGCTGATACTTGCGAACCATTGCCGTCATAAATGGTGTTGTTGTAGAACATGAATTGGTCTGTCACCACTGGTCGCTTCACCGTTACAAACCATGTATCTTGCGTCTGCCCACCGTCATCATCTGCCACTGTCAAGGTCACCGTCATGAGGCCAAATTGTGTATAGGTATGATTCGTTGAGGTCAGGTTCTGCCCGGTCACCGGATCACTGCCATCTCCAAAATCCCAAGTGTAGGTCAAGGGGTCATGGCTGCCTGCCGCATCACTAGCCGATGCATTAAATTGAGCTTCAAACCCGCCAAACACTTCGACATCACCCGCAAGTGAATCTATGGTGGGATCGGTGTTATTAACTGTCACGAGAAGTGAATCGGTTGCTTGACCACCATCCTGATCCAACGCAGTCAAGGTCACGGTGTAACTGCCATTGTCCGGGTAGGTATGTTGCACCTGTGTCCCGACAACTGTCTGACTGCCATCACCAAAGTCCCATGTCAGTGTATGCGTATCATTCACATCCAAATCCGTGGCCGAACCTGTTAAGGTGATCTGCACTGCTTCGGATGTCGTCTGATCTAATCCAGCATCAACAACTGGCGGGAGGTTGTTGATAATCAGTTCCGTGAATGTCGTACTACTGCCGATATCATCGGTGACCTGCAAACCTATTTGGTGTGCAATACCGTCACTGGAGAGTCCTAATGCATTGAGCGTTGACCAGCCAATTATTGGGGAGGCACCACTAGCATCGTCGTACAAACCGTCGTCGTCCAAGTCCCACGCATAGGTCAGTAAATCGCCGCCAATATCGGTCGTACCTGAAGCGTCCAACGAAAGAACATCGCCTTCATCAATCACATAAATACCACCGGCAGCTGTAACAGGTAACACATTATTAATGGTCAGCGTCGTTGTCGTGACATCAATGGCAAACTCGGTATCAGTAACCTGCAAACCAATGGTGTGATCACTGCCATCACTGGATAATCCCAATGCATCAAGTGTGCCCCAGGTAATCGTCGGTGACACGCCAGTAGCATCGTCGTATACGCCATCATTATCCAAGTCCCATGCATAGGTCAGCGAATCACTGCCAGCATCCGTGGAGCCTGTGGCATCGAGTATGAGACTAGAACCTTCGTTGATTACATATGCATCACCGATATTGGATACGGGCGCCACGTTGTAGATGGACAATGTCGTGCTGGCGGTACTGCTGCCGGTGTCATCGGAGACCCGTACGCCGACAGTGTGTGCCGTACCATCACTGGAGAGTCCCATGGCATGAAGTGTGTCCCAAGCGACCGTTGGTGACACGCCAATAACATCGTCGTACTCACCATCGTTATCCAAATCCCATGCATAGGTCAGCGAATCACTGCCAGCATCCGTGGAGCCTGAGGCATCAAGTGTGAGACTTGAACCTTCGTTGATCTGGTAAGCACCACCGCTGATTACTGTTGGCAGTATGTTATTGATCGTGAGGCTTGCCGTAGACGTACTCAAATCTCCATCATCTGAAACCTGTAAACCGATGGTGTGAACACTACCATCACTGGCTAACCCCAAGGCATTAAGCGTGTCCCAGGTGACCGTCGGTGACATGCCAATAGCATCGTCGTACTCACCGTCGTTGTCCAAGTCCCATGCATAGGTCAGCGAATCGCCACCAGCATCCGTGGAGCCTGTGGCATCGAGCGTGAGACTAGAACCTTCGCTGATTACATACGCATCACCGGCGTGGGCAATCGGAGCAATATTATTGAGGGTCAATGTCGTGCTGGCGGTACTGCTGCCGATGTCATCGGTGACCTGCAAACCTATTTGGTGTGCCGTGCCATCACTGGAGAGTCCCAAGGCATTAAGTGTGTCCCAGGTGACCGTCGGTGACATGCCA
>DLCK01000047.1:0-88836 GCA_002480565.1 Phycisphaerales bacterium UBA7800
GGCTTCAGCCGGTAGTGGTTCAGTATTCTCTGGGCCGATGGTTTGGATATGACGGGTGACTTGTCCAAAGCCTGGCGCCGGGGTTATTGACAGGATGTCTTCTTTGTATCAATAGATGATATTGCAGCAATTGCTTGTTATTCAGATATTGTGGTATTCTGTACACTATTTTCGTGTTAGCCGGTTTGCATTGTGATTTTGGCATTGAAATATACATCACATCAATTTCTGGGGGATTTGAACCATGTCCGATTTTTGTTGCCCAATGTGTGAAAAGCAGGCTAATGAGCGAAAGGCTCGTCCGCTGTATGGAACCAAGATTTGCAAGAAATGCTATTACGGTTTGACCAATCGCAGACAACTTGCCTACGTCATTGACTGGTTTATTTGGATGTTTGTCGCAAGTTTTGTTACAGTTGGCTTAGCTGCGTTTCGTCGATCACTTATGACAAACTCCCCACCAGCTTCCGTGGAAAGCATTCGCACGATTATTGCCATTATTAGCTTGCTTTTAAGCTATTTGATTATGCCAATGATATTCGGTCTTAAGGATGGATTTTCTGGGATGTCCCCAGGCAAGTGGATATGTGGTGTGCAAGTGCTGGACGCTGAGACGCATCTGCCTATAAGTTTTATACAAGCCTTAAAACGCAATTTGATTCTGATTGTTCCATTATTGCCATTGGTCATCGCTTTCACATTAGCCAAGGGATATCGATTGGGGGACAAGTGGGCCAACACCAAAGTGGTGCTACGATCCAAGCGTAATCATCTGGTCTTTACGGGTGGTTTGTCCTGTGAAGATTGCCAATACGATTTAACAGGGAATGTCACCGGCAATTGCCCTGAATGCGGACGGCAGATTCCCGAAGCAGCGATGCGACAGATTCATGAAGACGCTCAAACCACTATGATGCCAGCGTGACTACACTAACCATATGCACGATGAAATCATGTCCCAATTTCGATGTCCTGTATGTCAACGTCAACCACGCGATAGCATGACTGGGAAACTCTACGGTCGGCTAGTGTGTCACGATTGTCGGGCAGATTTAGAAACACGTCGAGGTTTGGCATTTTTCTTTGATTACGTAGTGTTTTCGTGCTTGGTGGGTGTCTTGACTTTGATGCTTGTGCTTGGCCGGACTGGCAACACAGACTCGCTTACATTTGTCTCAATCCTGTTTCATATGATCGCCGGAACACTTGCATTTAGCTTGGCAATGATTTTTGGAAATATTTTGATCCCATTGCTCTTACTCACGACTCCGGTTGGATTGTATTGGCAAGATCATGTCATTTTGCTTGTGCTAGGGCGCTTTGCATTACTGCCAATTCTGATGATTTTCCGAGATCAGATTGCTGGGACATCACCGGGTAAATGGCTTGCGGGTATTCAAACACTCGACGTTCGATCGCTTAAGTCATTAGGATGGTGGCAGGCTATCAAGCGAAATGTATGGATGCTTCTGCCTTGTTCATCCATACTTGGATTATGGCGTTTGCGTCAAGGCTGGCGACTGGGAGATCGTTGGGCAAAAACCATGGTTGTCTTTCGGAAAGCAGACTACCGGGCATTTTTTCTGAACTATCGATTTTGTGGGAAGTGTCACTACGATCTAACTGGCAATACCAGTGGTACTTGCCCCGAATGTGGTAAACCGGTTCCGGTATCTCTAGAGATTGAATCTGTTCAACAGTAAAATTAATTGTTTTTACATCTACTAAGCAATAGTGGCACGCGGTGTCATAGCTATTCTCTTCACAAGATAGATATCGGTTTCACTGGTGAATTGAGATGCCTGTTACAGTGAAAATGTACGTATCACTTCATGTTGCACAAATTCAACACCTCTCCTAATCGTCACAAACCCAACATCTGACACAAACCCCTTCGATCTTTAAATCCCAGCGAAATTTTCCTTACACGACTTGTTTTCGGTGTTACTGTTCCATGAGCCGTGGGGTAGGACCATCCATATGACAGGTATGGTCCGGTTGTGCTGTAGTGCATTGTCACTGCAGACAGAGACGTAATTACTCGTTTTGGAGAGGTAGGAAAGTCATGGCAACGATGACTGTCCAGGTATGGGACGCAACAGGTAATAAGCGACAGGATGTGGAAATCCCGTCTGACGCGCCGATCAATCGCGTGGTCGCGGTACTGCTGGATCGCATGAAGATGCCACAGTTCGCACCTGATGGACAGCCGCTGAGCTACAAGTTCCATCACAAGGCATCCGGCCGCCAACTCATCGACACGCAGACCCTCACGCAATCCGGTGTGCATGACGGCGATGTGCTCAGGCTTCAACCGGAGATCACGGCGGGGATGTGTGCGTGTCATCACTGAGTTGCTGGTGAGTTCACAAAGGTAGGGTGGGTAGAGCGAAGCGAAACCCACCGTGCATTGAACACACGATCGTAAAAAATGGTGGGTTTCGCTTCGCTCTACACCACCCTACATGAAAAGTCATTCGCGGAAATGACAAAAGTTGAAAAAGAGAGATGCCCCAGACACCTGAAAAACTCGACTTGTCCCAAGACCTCAACAAGCAGGAAGACCGCTTTGATCGGTTCCGCTTGATTAGTTGGTGGGATCAGAACCGCCTGGCGTCGGCCAAGGTGCTGGTGGTCGGTGCAGGCGCGTTAGGCAATGAACTGGTCAAAAACCTGGCACTGCTGGGTGTCGGCCATGTCCTGATTGCAGACATGGATGCAATCGAAAATTCCAACCTTTCCCGATCCGTTCTCTACCGCGAAAAAGATAACGGCACGCAGAAGTCCATCGCCGCCGCCCGCGCTGCCAAGGACATTTATCCCGATATGAAAGTCCATCACTTTGATGGCAATGTTGTCCACGACCTTGGCCTTGGCGTTTATCGCTGGGCCGATGTGATTCTTGGTGGACTGGATAACCGTGAAGCGCGACTGTCGATCAATCGCAATAGCTACAAAGTCAACAAGCCCTGGATTGATGGTGCCATTGAACAAATTCAAGGCATTGTCCGCGTCTTTGCGCCTCCAGGGCCGTGTTACGAATGCACCATGAGCGAGATGGATTGGAAGCTTTTGCAGATGCGACGCTCATGTAATCTGCTCTCACGTGAACAAATGATGACCGGCCACACGCCCACGACGCCGACCATCAGCTCCATTATCGCAGGTGTCCAATCCCAGGAAGCAGTCAAACTTTTGCATGGCATGGAAACCATCACCGGCAAAGGTTGGGTGTTCAACGGCCTGATGACCGAAGCCTATACCATTGACTATCCCCGCAAGGAAGAATGCTACTCGCACGACACGATCACGCAGTTCATCTCGCTTGATGCAGGTGTCGCGGATATGACCGTGCTTGAGTTACTCAACCGCGCAATCAAACTCCTTGGCCCGGATGTTCAACTGGAATTACCCCGCGAAGTGCTCTCTTCATTGAAGTGTCCAAAGTGTGGAGATGAAGAAGAACTCTTTGCATCACTGGGCAAGGTTCCCACGAGCAAGGCTGCTTGCCCCAAGTGCAATCATGAGCTTCGCGACATTCAGACGTTTTACAAAATCAAAGGTGACGAACCGTTCATCGGTCGGACGCTTGAGGCGATTGGTGTGCCAGCTTTTGACATCATCATTGCCCGCGCCGGAAGTCGCGCGGTGGGTTTTGAACTCACCGGCGATGCGTCGCGTGTGCTTGGTCCATTACAGGAGACTCAGGAGGCGATTGAATGGTCGTGATCCGTCAGTCAGTTCTGGATGTCATCAAAGCGCATGGCAAATCGCAACAGTCCGTCGAAGTCTGTGGCGTGTTTGTCGGTGACG
Source organism: Phycisphaerales bacterium UBA7800 (assembly GCA_002480565.1). Lineage (GTDB taxonomy): Bacteria > Planctomycetota > Phycisphaerae > Phycisphaerales > Phycisphaeraceae > UBA7800. The sequence goes on from DLCK01000047.1 coordinate 3,814, forward strand.
TACGTGAGATGGATGGCAAGCAGGTGACTTTCGCCACGGACGTGATCAAAGGCGAAGGTGCAACCCATCAGGCTGGTGCGGTGACGTTTACTGCCGATACCTGGACGCACATTCAGCAGACGATGGATGAGGAATTTGCAGAGAAGAAAATTATAGGCTGGTATCACACCCATCCAAACTTTGGCATTTTCCTCTCGGAAATGGACCTGTTTATTCATGAGCAGTTCTTTAATCTCGATTGGCAAATCGCCTATGTGTATGACCCGATTCGTGATGAAGACGGCTTATTCACATGGCAGGATGGCAAGACGTTACCCGGCGAATTTGAGATTGACGATGACACGGTCGAAGCACGGATGCAGGAGAAGCTCTTAACCATCGAGCATCTGCAAAAATGGAATCAGCGGATGAAAGTGACCTTGGCCGTCATGTTAGTGTTTTTTTTCGCGGCAATTGGCTGGTGGGTCGTCCTGCCGCTGGTGATACATCATTGATGATTCAGGAAATGGAGCCGACGCATGGCTGTAGAAAAAATCACAATTTCGTTTGATGACCTGCATTCTGAGGACGTGGAGCAAAAGCTCGAACGTGCCGAGGCATTGGAGCAGGCTCACAAGCGGTATGTCGAGCAGCAAGCTGCGGCGCCTTTGGCAATCGCGGCAGGCAAGTCGAGCATCTGGCACAACACCGTGATCTTCATGGCCGTGTTCGGTATCCTCGGCGGACTCTTTGCATGGGGCGCCAGTGAAGGCTTTACCAAGCTTGTCCCCAATCGCTATATGCAAATGCAGGAGATGGACAACCGTCGCATGGATGTTATCACGCGACTCAATGACGGCTTGATCATGGAGATGGAAGCCGAATCGCAGCTTCAACAAATCTATGCCGACTATCCGAGCAATCCCTATGCGAAGATTCTCAGCGACATGACGTTGACTGCTGAGCAGCAGATGCAGGCGGTAGGGCAGCGTCTGGAACTTGATGCACTGCCCAACTTCGTACACCGGTTTGTGTGGTATGCAGTAGTAGGGGTGATGTTCGCATTTATGCTTGCTGTGGCTGACCCATTGCTCTCACGCAATCGTCGAGGTGTTGTGCTTAACGGTGCAGTGGGTATCGGTCTGTCGCTGGTGGGTGCAGCATTGGTTGGACTGTTTATCAATAAGATTTATCACCTTCTTGGTGGCGGTACCCTTGAAGCATCCTTTGTTCGACAGATGATCGCTCGCGCAGTGGTCTGGTCGGTCTTTGGTATGTTCCTGACCGTCGCACCGGCTGTGGTCATGAAGTCATCCAAGAAATTGGTCATCGGCATCATTGGCGGGGCGATTGGCGGATTCCTCGGCGGACTGCTCTTTGATCCCATTGACGTGCTGCTTAACAGTGCTGTGATGAGTCGGCTCATTGCCTTTGTCGCCATCGGCTTTTTGTCAGGCATGTCCACCGGGCTCATCGAGTCGGCTGTGAAGACCGGCTGGTTGAAAGTCACCGGCGGTGTCATCACCGGCAAGCAGTTCATCATCTATCGCAATCCCACATTCCTGGGTTCGTCCCCAGCATGTGAAATCTATCTGTTCAAAGATCCACAGGTTTCCGATCACCATTCTGCCATCCACCTTACCCGTGATGGTTACGAGATCGAAGACCTTAACGATGAACCGATGACCTTCGTCAACGGTGAACCCATCGAACGTGTCAAGCTTCGTGCCGGTGACGAAATTCAGATCGGTTCATCCACGTTCTGTTTCCAGGAACGCAAACAGTCTGTGGTGATGAAATAAACCCGAGGGGAAAAGAGGAAAGTCATGCCAGTATTGGTGATTGAAAAAGGTAAGGAAAGCAGCGGTTTGGTGTTAATCGACACCGCCGTGATCGGTCGCGTGGCCGGGCTGGATATCATCCTCAAGGAGGCCGGCGTCTCGCGTATCCACGCACTCGTCGGTCATAACGAGGAAGAGGATACATGGTTTGTCGAGGACATGGGCAGCCGCAACGGCACGTTCGTCAACCACGACAAAGTCATCGGCCGCCAAGAGCTTTTACCCGGTGATCTGATTCATGTGGGCAAAGGCACCATTAGCTTCCGCATGCTCGATGAGTTGCCACAGGGCATCGAACGCATCGCGCCCCGTGATCCGGCTCAGCGAGACATAGTCTTCCGTTGTCCTGAGTGTCACGCAGTGCTTCGCGCCAAGCCTCTACGCATTGGTGCAGCGGGGCGATGTCTGAGTTGTGAAACCAAGGTGATCATCCCTGCCAAGAGTGCGACCATCGCCCGCGCCGTCAAGCAACGTCCAGTGGTGGAACGTCCGGCCGAGCCTGCATTGCAACTTGATAATCCGCCGCCAGCCCAGTCCAGTGGTGACACCTCCATTGTGGATTCACCCAAGGAAGACAGCATGGCGTTCGGCTCCCTGGGGGCTGATCTTGACCCTAGCGGACAGACAGGCTTTGGTCATGAAACCGATGCACATGCTGTTCCGATCTCCGAAGAAATCAACCATGTCACCAAGCAGGAAGTCACCAGCGAACCGCAGTTGGAAGAGCAACACGAACTGGTGACGGCGACGGCAACTGTCGATGAAGATCAGACTGAAAATGTCGAACTTATTGAATGGCTCGACGATGATGCAGAGCAGATTGATACGCAACTGCCCACCGGTTTAGGTGTCTGTAGTGTCTGTCAGACGCAGGTGCTTTCGACCATGAAGAGCAAGGAATGCAAGGCCTGTAATCAGATGTATCACGAGGAATGCTGGTACGCGATGGAAGGCTGCTCAACGTACGGTTGTACCGCGGTTGGCTTGCTAAAGGAAAAACAGGAAGCGCCAGCCCCAAGACGTACAACAGGTCGTCCGGCCAAGCTTCGTCGTCGCCGGACACATATTCGTCGTCATGATGCGTCGGTGCCGTGGGATTGGATGTTCGCCGCTGCCGCCGGTTTTGGTTTACTGGCAGGTCCGTTTACCGCGGGGATTCCCAATGCAGCATTGCTCTTGGTGTTCCTCATGTATCTGGTCTTTCACCGTAAACGCCGTGTGTCGAAAATCGCTGTGATCCTGAGCCTGGTGCTATGCATCGGTGGTGCGGTCGGCGGATACTTCGGCTTCCAATACCTTATGCAGTTAGGCTGGATCAGCCTTGAGGGGGTGGCAGGATGATTCAGTTTGAATGTCAACATTGTCATACCTCCTTTACGGTTCCCGATGACTTTGCCGGACGTAAAGGTAAGTGCAAAGCATGCAGCGAAATGCTTGCCGTGCCGATTCCTGATCAGATCGTCGTCCCGATGCCTGCTGATGAGTCCGATGCGTTGCTGGCGTTACCCATGCGTACCCGTCGACTCATTGCTGATCAGAAGTCCGTCGAACGTGCGTTTGTGAATACGCCTTTGATCCGTGTCGTGAGTATGGTCGGCGAACCTGCTGAACTGTATCGCATCCAATATCAAGTCCGCGGTTTGCGACTCAACAACAAGAATGAACCGGTGCCATGTTCGCTTCACGAAGTGGAAATCAAACTTGGTGCCGACTACCCACGCATGGCACCTCAGTGTCGGATGCTCACGCCGGTCTTCCATCCCAATATTATCAGTGAGTCTACCATTTGTATCGGTGATCACTGGGTGGCTGGCGAAGACCTGTCACTGTTAATTACACGTATCGGTGAGATCATTGGATACCAGGCCTACAACATCAAGAGTCCACTTAATGCTGAGGCTGCAATGTGGTCGGACCTGAATATCAAGAAGCTTCCCATTGACAATCGTGATGTGGCAGCAGTCGGCGCACTGGTCTAAAACGACGGGTATTTCTTGACCGGGATGTGTCTGCGATTTATCGTTGCAGCCATAGGAGTGTCACATGCCCCGCACCAAGTCGTTTGATGTTGCCCAAGCACTGGATAAAGCCAAGGATCACTTTTGGGCTCACGGTTATGAATCCACGTCCATGGATGACTTACTCAAAGCCATGGGGATCAATCGTGGCAGCTTCTACGACACCTACGAAAACAAACACAAATTGCTGCTCGACGCATTGGATTGTTACATTGAGCAAGACATTAAACATTTCTTTGAGCAATTAACCCACGAGCTTGAGCCACGTGACGCAATCATTGCACTGTTTAACGGCCAGCTTAATCGGATCGACGATCCCAAGGAACGGTTCGGTTGTTTTCTGATCAATACGGCATTGGAATTGGCGCCAAAAGATCAAGCCGTTGCATCAGTGGTCGAGAAGCGCTACGGCGAATTGACCCAGCTTTTTATCAAGCTAGTCAAGCAAGGCCAAGCCGATGGTTCGATCAATGATCAACTGAATCCCACGCAAACCGGCCGATTGTTGTTCAATCACCTGCTTGGCATCCTGGTCTTGCTCCGATCAAGAGTCTCCAAAACCATGCTCAAATCAGTGATATCGCAGGTTCATCGCTTGCTTGATTAAGACGCCTATCGTCCGTAATTTCTGATTGACCACAATCAAAACCCAATTCAAAAACAAGTTGAAATGCATTGTTCCGTGAAATGAGGAGCATGCGTCAGTGGTGGTCTTGCCATGGTGGTTGTTGTCTTACGCGAGTTTGTCTGTCCGGTTTTGAATGACCAATTGTATTTGATATTTTTTTAAAAAATATTGGAACAATCATTCCAGAATGTGTGTTGTTATGGCAACAGTCCAACAAACTCTTTAATTCTTACTGCAAGGAACACATCATGAATCTCCAACCCCTCGATGAAAACACCGCTTCGGATCGCGCTGCTCAGACACTGGCACAAGTCCGCAAGAAGTTTGGATTTGTACCCAACCTGCTGGGCGTTATGGCGCATGCGCCTGCATCACTGGAAAGCTATCTGGAATTGGCTGGTAAGTTTGATTCCACTTCATTCGATGCCACACAGAGACAAGTCGTCCTCTTGGCGGTGAGTAGTCAGAATCACTGTGATTACTGTGTCGCGGCGCATTCCACATTTGCCCGACAGCTTCGCATTGATCCGGCCATTGTCACAGCAATTTACGAGAACAAGCCCATCGCGGATGACAAGCTCCAAGCCCTGCGACGCTTTGCACAACAGGTTGCAGAGTCTGCGGGGCGTCCGACTCCTGATGAGATTGAAGCATTCATTGATGCCGGTTACACCCAGGCACAGGTTTTGGAAGTTGTCCTTGGTGTCGCATTCAAAACACTATCCAATTACACCAATCATATCGCGGATACCGTCATTGATCCGGCATTTAAGCCTGCCATGCAAACGGCTTGAACGAATCAATCACAAACACACTACGACGTACTATTGAATTACCCATTTACTTTCTCCTCACTGTAAAGGAAAACGATCATGAAAAATCGCAAGCACTCCAACGTTACCGTTGCCTTACTCTCATTGATCACGGTTCTGGCCGTCGCCAATATCAACTGGGCCGGGCCTAATAAACAACACCAGGCAACATGTGATTGTCAGAAAAACCAGGAGGCATCTTCCATGGTTTCGATGACGCAGGACAATCAACCCGGGCGTGCCTATATCCATGGTTACAACGTGCCGTATACCGGGCTTGCCCTTGAAGGTTACAGCCCGGTCTCCTACTTCACTGAAGGTGTCGCTCAGAAGGGTGACCCGCAATTTGCAGTGGATCACAACAACGTGACGTATTACTTCACTTCAGCCAAGCAGGTCCAGCAGTTCAAAGCAAATCCGCAACGTTATTTACCTGAGTATGGCGGTTGGTGTGCCTTGGGGATGGCCATCTCCGAGAAGCTGCCAATTGATCCACGTCTGTTCAAGCTGGCCAATGGCAAGTTGTACCTGTTCCTGCGGAATCCCAAGGTCGATGCACTTGCGGTCTGGAATCAGAAAAACGAAGCCGATCTGATTCAGAAAGCTGATGTGTATTGGAAGAAAGTTTCCGGTTAATGGCCGGTAGATTGACAAGTTAACCCCATTGGCGGCGTTGCCCGGTATCCTCAGGGCAGCGTCGCCTATTATCATTTATAAAGTCGCAGATAGGGGTACGTGATGGAATAGTTTCCAATTTCATTATTGGTTGCACTATCGAAGATTCTTACGCCATTCACTTTATCTGTACCATCAAAATAGTACGCATATACGACTCCAATTGCAGTTTTCTTTTCTTCAAAAGTCAAACCGTGAAATTTGTAAGTTACCCAGACTCTCGGTAGTGATCCTGGCATAGCTACTTTGGAGAAAATTCCATTGAAGATGAATTGATCAATCATCTCTTTGCGTTTTATTTGCATAGATTCAGACTTGTCAATTAGTGCTTCATTATTGTGCTGTTCAATTTGATTGGAATGCGCAATGTTGTCTGATATGTTTTGTGAATTGATCCTATCCTTCTCTTGAAGAACCAGACTGTTGACGCTGTTTTGAATTGGTGTGTCTGAGTTGTTTTGTTGTGGAGTTGCCGAAGTAGTATTTGAAAAGTCACTGGCTGAAGATTGAGTGTCGGGTAGGATATTTTTGTTCGCTGTGATAGTTTGTGGTTTTAAGTCAGTAGTGCTGAAAGTAAGGTCTTTCAGGTCTGTTAACGATGAAATAATTAAAATAAAGAAAATAATGACAATGAGTGTTCCGCACCCGTACTGTTTGGGTAGTTTTTTATTTGGGGCTCCGCATTGCGGACATTCATTTGCTTTACTTGAAATATTGTTGCCACATTCAGAGCACCTAATCAAAGCCATGTCAATCTCATTTCATACTCAAGGTGTAAGTTGATAGAAACTGATACAGACGTATGATATTATAATATTACAGTCCCAGCACATCCGCCATGCCGTAGCGGCCGGCGGGTTTGCCAGCTAACCACTTGGCGGCTTTGAGCGCGCCGTGGACAAACACATCACGGTTAAAGGCTTTGTGTGTCAGTTCGAGTTCTTCACCAAGGTTGGCAAAGAAGGCTGAATGTCGGCCGACTTCTGAACCGACGCGCAACGCATGCATGCCGATCTCACCACGTTTGCGTTGGACATCATCGCCGTGCCGCCCGTGGACGAGGTCTTTGTCGATATCCTTGCCGGTGGCATTGCAGATGGCTTGTGCGATCCCCATGGCGGTACCCGAGGGGGCGTCGCGTTTGAAGCGGTGATGCGCTTCGGTAATTTCAATGTCGTAATCGTCACCAAGTTGCTTGGCGACCTGTGCGGCCAAGGCAAAAAGCAGGTTCACACCCAAGCTCATATTCGGAGCCTGGAGAATGGCGATGGATTTACCAGCCTCATCAATCTGTGCATGTAACTCCGGCGTCAGGCCAGTCGTCCCGATGACCAAAGCAGTCTTGGAAGCAACGCAAGCTTCGATGATCTTGGGGGTCGCGATCGGCAGGGCGAAATCAATCACCACATCCACGTCCGATGGCAGGCTGGTCCCCAAAGCGACATCGGTTTTCCCAACACCAGCAAGGATGCCTGCATCGGTCCCCAGAGCATCATGTTTGTCATGCTCAATCGCGCCAGCAAGGGTGAGTTTTTCGTCTTCATGCGTTAAAGCCACAAGTCGACGTCCCATGCGTCCACCGGCTCCATGAATAGCAATGCGTGTCATCAGGATATGATCCTTCTGAAAAAATCAGGTTTCGTACAAGTTCAATACAGCAACTAGCCGTTGGGTATTCCATCAAATGTCACGATGAATACCGGTGCCCAACAACTACCCATGAAAAAAACTTCCAGGGTAGGAGATTAGTGTTCGAAGTAGTTATGGCTGGGACGTCCGGCAAGAATCTGTTCCTTGCCCCAATTCGCCACACTGCGGAACTGCTCCGAAGCGATAAAGGCGTCAAAAGCCTTGCGTTCCGACCAGTCGGACATGATCAGGTAACTCTGTGGATCGTTCACGTCCTTAAACAGAAAGGACTTGGTGTGCCCGTCCATATCAGCCATCGCTTCGATGACAGCGTTACAGACCTTTTCAAACTCCTGGTCTTTGCCGGGGAGTATCTGATAATTCATTCCAATGGTGATCATTTGACTAGCTCCTATCGTAGTATTGCTAGACAATAAACCCATCAGGACCTTGAGGCAAATGGCCAGGAGATTTGTCAAACCCGTGTAACTGCTGGTCTGACAGTTGACAAGAAGGTCTGTTGAGTTAGATTAGCGTGTCTGGGACGCTCTTGGCAGAGGCGTTTACTGGTTCTATTCATCGTTCTGATTTCTATTTTGGCAAAGAGGTGTGTGCTTTGATATTTGGCCGAAAGAAAGCTGCGGACCCCAAGGAAGATCCCAAAGCCGAAGTTGCTGACTCTCCTAATGAGGACCAGAAGGCGACCGATGCGTCTGACGCTGACCAGGACTCCGGTGGTAAGAAAAAAAAACTTGGACGCAAAGCTGGCGCTAAGGCCGACAAAGCCGCCAAGGGCGATGCGATCAAACGCGACACTACCAAGGCCATGACATTCTTTCGTCATGCTGCCACGGTTGCCGAAGCGCGGAACTATGACTATTCCATTCAACTGTATCTCGACGGACTCAGTCACGACCCGGACAACATGAATAAGCATGAAGCGCTGCGAGAAGTGGCGTTGCGTCGCAAAGTTGCCGGCGGCAAACCTGCCAAGATGTTCGATCGCTGGAAAGGGCGTGGCAAGGATAAAGTCGAAAAGGCGCTTCAATCAGAATATCTCTGGTCCAAGAATCCATTGAACTTTGCCGCCGCCGTCACGGTGATGGAAAAAATGGTTGAAGCGTTCGAGGATCAAGACGAATACAACATGGGCGAGGTCGCCTATTGGATCGGCATTTTGCTGCTCGAAAAAAGTGAGATGGATAAGCAGCTCAACAAAGCTGACCTGATCAAACTCACCGGACTCTTTGAGCGGATCGATGCGTATCACCAGGCCGTTAATGCTTGCAGTTGGGCTTTGGAGATGGATCGCAATGATTACGAACTCGAAAGCCGACTCAAGGATCTACAAGCCGAGGAGACAATGATTGACTCCGGCTACGGTGAGCAAATCGAAACCGGTGATGTTGATTTCCAGAAGACCGTGCGCGACATGAGTAAGCAGCAGGCACTGGATCAGGAAAACCAACTCAGCAAGACAGAACAAGCCATCGAGGAAATTCTCCAACGTGCTCGCGAAGCATTTGAAGCCAATCCTGATGATCTGGTATTGCGTGGCAAGCTCATTCGTGCTTTACTCGACAAGCGTGACGAGGCTTCGGAAAATGAAGCCGTCAAGCTGCTTGACGAAGCGTATCAGAAAACCGAAGACTACAAGTACAAGATGCAGGTCAGTGAGATTCAACTTCGCAAGATCGACCGCATCATCAAGAAACTCAAAGCTGTCCTCATCAAGGATCAGCAGAACACTGAGCTGGCAGACAAGTACAAGCAGGCCATGCGTCAGAAGGTCAAGATGGAAGCAGCGCACTTCTCCGAGTGTGCCAAGCAGTATCCAACCGAACGTAAGTGGAAATACGAATTGGGGCGTGTACTGGTTTCCGTCAAGCAGTACGACAAGGCCGTCGAACAGTTTCAGCAGTCGGTCAATGACGCCAAGTACCGTGTGCAGTCTTTGCTCCTGTTGGGGCAGTGTTATATTGCACAGGATTGGTTTGATGAAGCGGTTGAAACACTTGAAAAAGCAGTTGAAGCGCATAAATCCACCAATGATAAAATGGCACTTGAACTTCGCTATCAACTGATGATTGCATTGGAAAAATCTGCGATTGATGGCAAGAATCAGGACCGTGCCAAGGAAGCTCAGAAGATCGCGTCGGAAATTTTACAGACCGATATCAACTTCAAGGACATCCGACAGCACATGGAACGTATCCGTGCTTTGGTCAAAGAATTGGCTGCGTCCTGATGATCAGGATTTGATAACCCGCGTATTCAATCAGGTATTCTCATATGTCCACGGTCGCCGTCATTCCTGCTCGTTATCAATCCTCACGTTTCCCCGGTAAGCCCTTGGCCGATGAGACCGGCAAGCCCTTGATCCAACATGTCGTTGAGCAGGTTCGCAAAGCCCGACTCATTGATCAGATCATTGTCGCAACCGATGACCAACGAATCTTTGATGCAGTCAAAGCCTTTGGTGGCGATGTCATGATGACCAGTTCGGATCATCCCAACGGCACCAGTCGCATCGCTGAAGTGGCTGCCAATCTCCCGGAAGATGCCGACTTGATTGTCAACGTCCAAGGTGATGAACCAGACATCGAGCCTGAGGTGATCGACCAACTCGTTGCCGGCCTGCGTGCCGATGCCGAAGCGCCGATGGCAACACTCGCGTCACCCTTTGCACCGGATGAAGATCCAACAAGCCCCAACATCGTCAAGCTGGTCGTCAGTCAAAACAACCGGGCAATGTATTTTTCGCGTTCGTTGATTCCATTTGACCGTGATGACAAAGGCTTCACACCACTGAAGCATCCGGGGCTCTATGCCTTTCGTCGTGCGTTTTTGCTTCGGTATCCCAAACTCACAGCCACGCCATTGGAGCAGTTAGAGCAACTCGAACAACTCCGCGTGCTCGAACATGGCTATCCCATCGCCATCGTCAAAACCGTCTGTCACCATCATGGCATCGACACCCCTGAGCAATATGCCGAGTTTGTTGCCCGACATGTGAAGCAGTCATGAGCTGATTTGTTTGACATCAATGCGCGTTAAGAGCTACCAAAATCAAACCAAAAAAAACGGCAAGCTGTGATGGCTTGCCGTTTTGTTTGAATGTGTTTTGAGAAATTATTCTGGACTGTCCGCTCGCAGGTCAAGGTATGCCAATTCCTGTTTGGTTAACTCGATGTCCAGGCCGGGCATGGTGGTGTAGTTTTCATGCAAGGTTCGTGGCCCGATCAAAGCGAAGGACGGGAAGGGTTGGCAGATCACATACGCTGCTGCGATATTGATCGGAAGGACACCCTTGGCGTTGGCCAACTCGATGGCTCGGTCTTTTCGTTTGAAGTTGTCTTCGCTGTACCAGGAATGCTCCAGGGACTGATCCACGCCAAGTTTGTCCGGTGCGCTGCGGTCTGTGAAGAAGCCACGTGCTTGTGATGACCATGCCATATGCGCGGTCTGTGTTTCTTCCAGATACTGCATGTACTCCGGTTCACTGGCTGCGATGCAGCCCCCCCAGACAGGGTTGACCATGCGCGCCAGTGAAAGGTTGTTATTCATGATGGTCATTGGTTGCTTGCCGTTGGCCTTGGCATATTCGTTGGCTTCTTTGAAGCGTTCCAATGACCAGTTCGAACCACCAAAGACGCCGATGAGTCCTTCGTCTTTGAGTTCATTGAGTACGTCGATGAATTCACCAACGGGAATATCAAGATTGTCACGATGGAGGATGTGCATTTCAGCGAAGTCGATCTGCATGCGTTCAAGTGACTCACGACATTGCTTGCGGATTCCTTCGGGGTGACAGTTAGGCGTGTGGGCACTCTTGGAGAGGATGTTGATTTGATCACGGATACCGCGTTGTTTCATCCAGTTGCCCAGGTGACGTTCGAAGTGTCCGCCACGATACATCCATGCGGTGTCGAAGGTGTTACCGCCACGATTGACAAAGTCGTCCCAGACGGCTGCGCCGTGGTAGTAGTCCACTTGATTGTCACAGCCGAAGATGAATTTGGAGACTGGTTTTTCGATACCTTCGACGGTGGCATACTTCATGTTGTGATCAGGTCGTGGGGGCAGTGGGGCGATGCCGGAGATGGGGCCGCAACCTTCGGGTGTTTCTGCCGGATAGGTCAGGCCGATTTGGTTGCGCCATTCATCAAGGACCGCGAAGGTGCCCAGTGAGTCATCCCAGTTCATTGCCGGGGCGCAGGCTTGTTGCTTACCTGCTGCGATGGCTTTGGCACAGGTGTCCGCTTCCATGCCGTAGAGGTATTCGTCGGTGGTGACGTCGATGGTTTGCTCGCCGTCTTTGTTGTTGAGGAGGAGCTTGACGGTGCCACCTTCGCGTGCCGGAACCCAAGGTGTTTCGACAGTGATCGAACCGGTGGAGCCGAAGATGCGGGCTTTGTTATCCATGCCAACACAGACACCGGTTGCGACCTGTGCGATGATGCCGTTGGCAAATTCCAATGATGCAGCTGCATAGTCATCCACTTCGGTTTGCCCGATGATGCCGACGGCTTTGATCTTGGTGGGATTGATTGTAGCTGTGGTCTTGGTTGAACCTGCGATGAGTCTGACGAAGGTGACGGTGTAACCGCCCACATCGAGGATGCCGCCACCGCCGAGGTTCTTGTCTTTAAGTCGGCTTGTGGCTGGGGCGCCTGAGGCATTGAATGCAAATTTAGCGTCGATGAATTTCACATCACCAATCGCGCCGCCTTGGATGAGTTCCAGAACCTTGGCGATTTGTGGATGTGTGCGGTACATGTAGGCTTCCATGAAGAAGGTTCCAGCTTCACGGGCTGCCTGGATCATCGCTTCGGTCTGGTAGCGGTTTAGACCAGCTGGTTTTTCAGACAGTACATGCTTGCCAGCTTTGGCACACTTGATGGCCCACTCGGGATGTTGGGTATGTGGGGTCGAAATGTAGATCGCATCGACGTTGGGATCAGCGATAAGCTGCTCATAGCTGGTGTAACGTGTGGGGATGTTGAACTCGTCGGCGAAGGTGTCGGCCTTACCGGGTGTCCGGCTGGCGACTGCGACGAGTTTGCAAAGCTTACTGTGGTTTACGCCGTTGGCGAATTGTTTGGCGATGTTGCCCGGGCCGATGATGCCCCAGCGAAGAAGGTCTGACATGATGAAATACTCCGTGTGGTTGGACAAACTTTGATGTCACGATTGGCTATAGGTTAAACACGAAAAAACTTTTGTCCATTACTCAATTGGTCAAAGATATGTCATAATTGGTCGATAAGGATCAATGATATGAGTAAGCAGATACCCTCGACGCTTCAACAGGTTGTCCAGCGTGCCTGTCGCACGGAAATTGTCCATCGGCAATTTCGATTCCGCCAGGCCGGCAGCGGTTGGGGATTTGTCACCAAAGCACAGAGCGATCAGGACTACGTCAAGCGAATCAGTACAGACTACATTGGCATCTATATCTTGCGCGGACATGGTCGGTATATTGATCATTTGGGACAGGAACATGAAGTCGGTCCCGGTGATTTGATGCACCTGCCACCGGACAAAGAACACACGGTTTACCATGCAATGGACGGGCAGTGGGCGGAGTACTATTTCCCCATGCCGCGTGAAATGTTTCAGACGCTTTGTACGTTGCAGGCGATATCACTTTCGCAAACGGTTTGGCATATCGGCCTGCATGTCTCGATGATCGAGCAGTGCGAAAACCAGTTGGCGATGTTGCGTCAGCAGGAAAATGAATCATGGTTGTATGCACAGGTGACGCTCAGTGCAGCCAACCTCATCATGGCAGCCAGACAGTTGATGCTCCAACAGGCCAGTCCAACGCAGCAGCAACTTGGCATCATGCAGGCAAGGCAACAACTCGAAGAGGATTGGGCCGCCCAATTATCGCTGCAATCATTGGCAAGAAATCTGAACATGAGCTACGAACGATTCCGAAAACTATTCAAGCAGTTCGTCGGACACTCGCCGGGGGAATTTCGTATCCTCCGACGTATCGACCGTGGCAAGACATTGCTGCTCAAACAATACACCGTCGCCGAAGCAGCAGGGGAGTTGGGCTATCCTGATGCGTTTAGTTTTTCCAAACAATTCAAACGCTACACAGGCATGAGTCCGACACAATTCAAGCGGACGATTTGAGTTGCTTGCAAGCAGTTTTAATCCATGCACAGATGCTGCATCGCCGAAGGTGATTGAACCTGTCTAGATGTTGGAAATCAATCTACGAACCCTGTGATTATTTTTTTTGATGGTTCGTAGTGATTGCCATTTCTTATGCAGCTTGTTTGGCAGCCTCAGGGATTTTGAATCGACTGATCATCTCCCGCAATTCGACAGCCAGATTACTTAAGTTGCTGGCTGCGTTTTCAGCACTGCCTGCAGATTCGTTGGTCTGTCTGGCGCCGGAACTGATGGTCTCCACGCTTTGGGCAATTTGTCGAGTAGCGGAGGCCTGTTGTTCGGATGCCGAGGCAATGGAACTGATCATATTGGCAACCTGCTCGGCGCCTTGGAGAATTTGCTCAAGTGATTTACCAGCTTTGCCAGCCAGTTCAACACCTTGTGCGACGGTCTGAGTCCCAGCCTGCATGCGTTCGACGGCCATGGTGGTTTCATGTTGAATGGCTGTGATTGATTCGGTGACTTCTTCAGTCGCAGTGCTGGTACGCTCAGCAAGTTTACGGACTTCATCGGCAACCACTGCAAAGCCACGTCCAGCGTCACCTGCACGCGCTGCTTCAATGGCAGCATTCAATGCCAAGAGGTTGGTTTGATCAGCGATATCGCGGATGACATCAATGATCTTGCCAATCATTTCGCTGCGTTTGCCCAACTCTTCAACACCTTGGGTTGATTCGTTGACTGAGGATGCAATCTGTTGCATGGACTCGACAGTTTGCTGGACGATGTGGCCACCTTCACGGGCATAGTTGCCAGCATCCTGTGCAGTACTTGCAGCACTGGAACTTTGACGAGCTACTTCAGAAACAGTTGCAGACATTTCTTCAACAGCGGCGGCAACATTGTTGGTGATCCCAGATTGGTCTGATGCATTGGCTGACATATTCTGCGCATTGGCCGAGACTTCTGTTGCCACATTGTTGACTTGATTTGTGGTCTTCAAAACGTTCTGGAGAATCTGGCGGAGTTGAGCACTCATTTGATTCATACAGGTTGTCAGATGTCCTAACTCGTCTTGACTGGTGATCGGTAGTTCTTCACCGGTGAGATCGCCTTGGGCGATTTCTTCAGCTCGTTTGGTCAGGGGTTTGATCGGCCTGGTGATCATGCGCGTCATGGTCACTGACAAGACAATCGCGCAAACGATCCCACCGAGCATGGCAAGCATCAACACATAACGTGTATTGGCAATCAGACTGGACATTTCATGATGCAAAACAGGTACTTCAGCATAGGTTTCTTCTGCCAGCTTTGTGATGATCTCTTGAGCATCATGTGTCGCGCTGCGGAAGATTTTGGTTTTGTCTGCAATCTGCGTATCAATTAGGACCAGGTCATTAAAGGCTGCCAAGTAAATATCCAGGTCCTTGTCGATGGCTTGAAGTACATCGTCAGCTAACCCAAGTTCGCGTGCGGTGCTTTTACATAAGGCGACACGTTTGGTGAGTTTGTCCACATACTTTGACTTGCCGCGTAATAGATAGTCTTTTTCATGTCGACGGCACATGAGCATTGGAACCAGTAACGCATCCTGATTCAATTCAGTAATCCGTGATTCCATTTTATGGATGGCTTCACGTATTTTGCCTCGCAAGCCCTGGTCTTCGGCCAAGCCACGATCGGCAATTAATTGGGCAACTACTTTAAAATTAATCTGGTAGGCTTCAGACAAGGTAAGAGCTTGCTTGAGTTGTTCCTGGCGTTGGTTTGATGACAAGCCTGCTGCCTGAGTCAAACGTTCTTTTAACTTGGCCATGCTTTTGTCATGTCGCGTGAGATACTTTGTATCCAAACGCATGAGGAAGTCTTTTTCAGAGCGTCTGGCTTCGAGCATTTGGGTCGACGCTTCCTGGATTTCCGACATCTGCGGGACACGGTTATTCACCAGGAAAATAGTTTGATCGCTCAGGTCATTGATGTACCAGATCGTCAAGCTGCAAACGACCAGGAAAATACCAACCAATGTCGAAACGCCAATATAGATTTTTTTACCAATCGTGATCTTCATACTTAAGATCCTTGTCTGAAAAGCTCTGATATTCTCAGAGATACATAATGCACTCATGGGATCGAGAGTGCGTGTTAATTATTATTGGATATATCTTCGGTTATACATGGGGGAGACTTAATTGTTGAAATACAAGATATGGATTGCTTTTTATGGATCGCTTTATAACAGATGCACGCGTACCGTTTGAGAGGGATTGTTAAGATACTGGATGTCAATATTTTGGATTCATAAAGTCCAGTAAAAATACTGCAAGCCTAAATATGTATGAAATGTGTCGATACAAAAATGGTAATTAAAAAAGTGACGTGAAACGTTTCCGTTTCCGTCACTTTTATGAGGTGTGGCAATAAGTCTACGCCCGATAAGGTGTGGCCGTTTGTCGAGATGGGCTTAGGCTAATGCCATTTCCAGATCGGCTTTGGCGTCACCGGTCAGACGCAGGCCGTAGTTGTCCTGGAGGATTTTGAATACGTTGGGGCTGATGAATGCCGGAGCAGCTGGGCCGATGGTGATGTTCTGAACACCGAGGCTAAGCAGCGTCAACAAGACGGCGACGGCCTTCTGTTCAAACCAGCTTAGGACGATGGTCAGCGGCAAGTCATTGACGCCACATTCAAATGCCTTGGCCAGTTCGACTGCGACTTTGATCGCGCCATACGCATCGTTGCACTGTCCCATGTCCATGAGGCGGGGCAGTTCAAGATGTGTGCCGTAGTCGTGATCCATAATGCGATACTTGCCACAGCCGAGGGTGAGGATGAACGAGTCATCGGGCGTGTTTGATGCATAGTCCGAGTAATAGTTGCGACCGGGTTCTGCACCATCGCAACCACCGATGACAAAGAAGCGGCTGATCTTGCCTGCCTTGACCGCTTCGACGATGTCGCCTGCTTTGGAGAGGATGACGGATTCATGGAAGCCGACGGTGATCTCACCGGTGAGGGCTTGCTTGCAAGGTTCGCATGCTTTTGCCATTTCGATGACTTGAGTAAAGTCGTCGGTGGTCAGACGCTTGGCACCGGGGACGGCAGTGGCGCGGGTGGTGAACATGCGGCTGGCGTAAGTGTCTTTGGGATGCAGGATGCAGTTGGTGGTGCCGAGGATCGCGCCGGGGAATTGGCCGAATTCGACTTTTTGTTTTTGCCACGGGCCGCCAAAGTGTCCAGCCATGTTGGGATGGTTATGGATCTTGGGATACATGTGACCGGGAAGCATTTCGCCGTGGGTGTAGACTTTGACGTTGGTGCCTTCGCATTGCTTGAGGACATTCATGAGATCCAATAAATCATGACCGGTGATGAGGATGCCTGGGCCTTCTTGTGTTCCCATCATCACTGATGCCGGTTCGGGCTGGCCGAAGCAGTCGATGTGACCTTCCTGGAGCAGTTGCATGACGGTGAGGTTATGCGTACCACAGAGCATCACCAGTTCCAGCAAAGTGGGGATGTCAAAGTTGACGTTGGTCATGGTGGCGAAGAGTGCTTCTTCGATAAAGGCGGAGACTTCTTCGGAGTGCTTGCCCAGACGACGAGCATGGTGAGCGTAGGCAGCCATACCTTTGAGACCGTAGAGCAGGATTTCCTGAAGGGATTGAACATCGATATCTTTGCCACAGACACCAGCTCGGCCGTTGATATCACAACTGGTGCCATGAGCGGTTTGTTCACATTGGTTACAGTGCAGCGGGAGGGTGATCTGGGACATGTGGTATGATCCTTTGGTTGGCGGTGTCGTATGGAGTCAGTTCGGTAAGTCTGATGAATAGTATCGGCAACAAGAGACTAAATTGCCTTGATCTGGATCAAGTGTTGGTTATTGGATGGTTTTATTTTTTGTATTTGAGTTTTTGCTCAATAGCATTTGGAGACTCAGGAAATATATGTCACTACAAGCACTTAAAATCCTTGCCCGATGCAAGTTATTTGGACGGGTCAGTGAAGAAGGAATGCAGGAACTTGCGACCATGTCGCAGGTACTCAAACTCACGCGTGGCCAGATTGTGTTCCATCAAGGTGACGAACCGGCGGGAATGTATGTCGTGGGATCAGGAACCGTTCGGATCTACAAAATCGCTCCCAACGGCAAGGAACATGTGCTGCATCTGGCGGGGCCGGGACTGACTTTCGCGGAGGTCGCAGTGATGGGTAATTTCCCATGTCCAGCATTTGCGGAAGCGATTGAAGCTTCAGAGGTCGTCCTTTTACCCGCTGGCCCGTTCATGAAGGCGCTTAAGACGAATCACGAATTGCCGTTCCAACTCCTCACCGGTATGGCGTTTTGGGTGCATCACATGGTCGACACCCTTGAGGACATCGTCCTGCGTGATGCGACGGGGCGGCTGTGTCGTTATTTGGTAGATACCCATCGTGATGGCGTGACCACGTTGCCCAAGTTCAAGCGTCATCTGGCCAGCAAGCTTAATCTCACCAGTGAGACGTTATCGCGCGTTCTGCGTCGGCTACTTGACGAACAGCTCATAGAACAGGGCGAAAGCAAGGAACAGATTCGCCTGCTTGATGCCCCAATGCTTCAAGAGTTGGCCGATGGCGGATATGCTTAAAGGGTAAATGTAGCTCAAAATCGTTAAAGGTTTGTTTTGACATGATTTTGGGAAAAATATTGACCTTCGAACGTGGGACAGGCTACAATGGGAGAGTAACCACCCCCAAGACCGAAGACGCCGGTCTGCTAAGCCACATGACCTGCAATGGGTCGATACAATAATGACTGCGTCCCGAGTAACGTTTAAAAGAGAGCAAACGTGAGACAATCCCCTGTTGCCCGTATTGGTACCAAGCTCCGCAGCCTGCTTTGGCGTGTGATGCGTCGTTGTGGTCTGGATATGAAGCAAGCCAAGCGCCCGCGCCGTCGCAACAAGCGTCAAGCCTTTGCAGGGGTTCAGCCTCTCGAATCGCGTCAGCTTTTGAGTGTTGCCATTGAGATGGTCGTCAATACTGCAGAGACCTCAGCCGTCTACGTGCAGGATGGCAGTACCATCAATGCCAGTCTCGGTGACAGCTTCACCGTGGACTTCTATATCACCTCCGATGAAGGTACACCCAACAATACGCTTTTTGGCTTTGACTTGAACTTTGGCGGGACCGACGCATCAATCTCACTTGATGAGTGGCTTCGCAACACGACACTGTTCCCCAATACCGCTGGTGATGTGGTGAACTTTTCGGACGATGCAGTGGATGATGGGTTTGTCAATGCAGCCACCGTCGGACTGGATGATCGCAGTACAGGAGATATGACCAGTTCAGGCGGCGTGACCGGCTGGTTGATCGGTTCACTGGATATCACACTTCCCAGTGAAGCAGGGGACTATATTCTGACATTCGATACGGATGCTGCAGATCGTCCAACACTTGTCACGCATACCGGCGTGGGGCAGGATACGTCTGATCCGACAGAGACCAGTTTAACCTTCCATCTTGTCGAAGCTGCGACGGTCTCGATTGAGACGTTGCCCGCGCTGACCAATGATGTGGCAGGGAACTTTTCAACAATCGATATCACCACGACCAATGTGGATGCTGCAGAATTCACTCTTTCCGATTTACAGCTTGAACGTGGTGGTTCGATCCTGATCTCCGATACCGATGGGAATACCGACAACGACTGGGAAGATTTTCCCGCCGTCTCATTGGTTAATGCAGGGGGTGGTGTCTTTCAGGTCACCGGCCTTGATACTGTGATTGATGATGCCGATGGCGATTTTATTTTCACGGTGATTGCAGCTGGTGTCCTCAATAACGCAGGCATCCCCTTGCTGGCATCAGAAACTGCAACCTTCTCCGTTGATACTCAGCCGCCGCAAGTCACCTTGGATACCCAAACCACAAGTGACTCCACACCTACTCTCACCGGCACGGTCACCGATCTGAACCTCGACACCATGAGCATCACTGTCACCCATGCCGACGATGGTTCGTTTGCATCACAGATGTTCACTTTGGCCAACGGCGACTTCACCATCGATGGCAGTGGCAACTGGACGCTTGACGGTTCCAAACTCACTGCTTTGGAAGGTGGCTTGTATGACGTCCGCATCATCGCAGTTGATGATGTCAGTCAGACCACCGACACGACGTTTTCTGATGCTTTGCTGATTACCGATATTTATGAAGACGCTGGCGGTGATGATGTCTATACCAACGCAGTGGCTTTGGCGGGTGCCCGTCAGTACAACCTGAGTATCCACGAAGCAGCCGACGAAGACTGGAAGTCGCTGACCATTGCTTCATCATCCGACGTGCTGTTTTTAGGCAGTGTTGTCAGTGGCAGCGAAATGACCATCAATGTCTTTCTGGACGATGGCTCAGTCTCCGGCACGCCGGACTTCACCTTTACATCCAGTTCAGGTGTACTCAATCAAACGCAGGCACTGTCCACAGGAACCTATTACATCCAAATCGTCGCGGTCGGCGGTGGTGAAATCTACAACTACAACTTCATCGCAGGTGTCGAAAGCGAACTGTCCAACACCGTCTCCGGCACAGTCTTTGTCGATGATGACTTCAACGGCATCGAAGACGACGGGCAGGGCGGTTGGAACGGCTTGACTGTGCAGCTACTCAATACCAGCGATAGCGTGATCGACACCACAGCAACCGATGTCAATGGCGATTACACATTCTCCAATGTCATCAGCGACACCTACCGCGTTCGCATCGTCCTCCCCGATGGCACCTTCCAGACATCCAGCAATCCAGCAGACTTCCTGCTCGATGGCGCAGTCGATCAAACCGGCGTGGACTTTGGGGTGCGCAATGTCGAAGTGACCGACGAATACATCTTCTACAACGAAAGCATCTTCGACGGTGATAATGCAGCAGCCAATAGCGATGACGATAATGCCATCGACACCGGCAAGAGTGCATTGTACGGCGGGCAGACTGCGACTATATCCAACTACACCACCGGGCAGGAAGGTATCAACGGCATCATGATCGATGTCATCGGCTTGCCGGTCTCATCATTGGATGTGACGGACTTCACTTTTAAAGTCGGTAACGACAGTACACCTGATGACTGGACAACTGCCCCGACACCGACGAGCATCACCGTCCGTGAAGGCGAAGGTGTCAACGGCACGGATCGCGTGACCATCATTTGGGACGATGGCGAGATTCAGGACCAGTGGCTGCAGGTCACCGTCCTGGCTGCCGGCGATACGAATGTCGCAGCCGATCACGTGTTCTATTTTGGTAGCGCCATTGGTGATACCAGCGGTGATGGATTTACAAGTATTACAGACGTGTTCCAGATTTGGGGCAATCGTGTAGATCAAGGTATTGATGATCCAGTAGGCCCAGACTATATCTATGATATGAATCATGACAGTTACGTAAGTATCTCGGATGTGTTCATTGCCTGGGCAAATCGTAAGTCGCAAGGTATTGATGAAGGTTTAAGCTTTATTACTCCTCCTGCTTCCTTGATGCTCACCGGCTCGGTAGATGAACCATCGACGCAGGTAATCACACTTGCTGATATTCAGGCTGTGCAATCGGAGGCTTTGGCTTACTGGCAACAGCAGGATATCACGGAGGCCCAGTGGCAATTACTGACCGGCGTGCAGGTTCAGATTGGCGACTTGGCGGGCAATCAATTGGGACAGACCCAAGGCAACCTCATTACCTTGGATATCAATGCGGCTGGCGCGGGTTGGTTCATTGATCAGTCCCCAGCTGACAGCGCTGAGTTCATCCTCACCGGCGACCAGTGGATCGCGGAAGACAGCAGTGATGCCTTTGGCAAGGTTGATCTTTTGACCGTATTAGCTCACGAGTACGGTCATGTGCTTGGTCATGCTGATGAATCGATTAGCGATGCCGATCACGGCCTGCTGGATGCAGCTTTGGCAACTGGAACTCGTCGACTTTCGTTGAAACCGATTTTAGAACATAACAATTCAGTCTCAAATGATTTGGATCAAGTAATCACAGGCAATTATGTCTTGGAGTACCTTGATGAATCAGTTGACTGATTAAAAAAGAAATAAATGTTTGAGTCATTGGCTCATCACGACCTGCATGGTTATGATAACGATCATAAGTCAAACCGGGCCGATGTCTCATTTGGGGTTCAGATAAGTCAATTAAACGGCATGTCACCGATCATCCGATCGATCCCCATTGACATCATTTGTCAGGAGCTATCCTGATAGACAAACAGAGATCCAGTTCATAGAGGAACGACCTGTGAAGAATAATTTAGTCGTAACAGCACTCTCAATTTTGGTTGGTTTCCAACCGGTATTGGCCGACACCCCGACAATTGAAGGTGGTGATCACACGCTGACTGCAAATACTGCCAATCAGTCGATCAACATCACAGTTTCAGGTGGTGACAACTTCGCAGGCCTAGAGCCACGCATTCAAATCGGCGATGGTGCCACAGGCCCAACGATTAACCCGGCTTTTGTGGATGATGACAATAAGAAACGTGTAGACACTCAAAGTGGCATCATGAATGGTTGGACGCTTGATAGTGTCCTCATTAGTGATACTGATCGGCATGTTACAGGCTCGGTTGGTAGCATCCCCCCTTCAAATGTCGCTGCATCCGGCTTGTTGCTGGTTTTGGAAATTGATACCACAGGCATCACATCAGGTCGCTTTGGCATCTTGTTCGAAGGAACGTCAATAGGTGACACACAATTGTTGGACACCTTATCCAATGTACTGCCTGCAAACTTCAACTCCGGCACCATCGCAGTCGGTGCCAACCCGCTGGTTATCTGGAACGGTGATGACAACGCCAACAACACTAACTTCACCAACGACCTCAATTGGCTGCATCATGCAGCACCGCTTGCTGGCGACACCATTCAATTCGGTGGCACGATCGGCACTGCGGTCAACATGGACCAGACCGCCAACACGGCTTATCACTCCATCACCTTTAACAGTGATGCTCAGGGGTTTGTCCTTGATGGCAATGCTGTCGGTATTCTTGATGGGGGTTCAATCACCAATAACTCTGCTTTGACTTTCAGCTATGACGATGGCAGTGGCCCGGACACCGTTGGGCAAGTCATCCTTGTTGATATCAAACCTTCAGGCGATCTGACCCTTGATGCAGCAGCAGGTGATATCAGTTTGTATGGCAATATCTCGCTGACCGGAACCAGCACGCTCACCATTGATGGTGCAGCTGGTAAGACAGTCGATATGCTGGGCAACATTACCGGATCGACGGCAATCGTCGATGTGGATACGCTTGGCAATTTCATCCTTGCTGGCACCAACACCTTCGGCACGTTGAATCTCAACAGTGGTACCACGGAAATCGAAGACGGTACCGCATTGCTTGATACCGCGACGGTCAACATTGCCAACGGCGCGAACATGCAATTGCTCAATAATGAAACCACCGGCGTCATTGATGCCGAAGTCGGTTCGACAATCAATCTTCAGACCAACCTCCTGTTCCTTACCGGCACAGGTATCACGCTCGATGGCACCATCACCGACAACGTCGGCGCTGGTGATCATGACTTCGGAGCAGCCGGCGGACTCGGCCTTAACACCGATGGCACCGTTTCCATCTCTGGTGCCAATGATTACTCACTTGGTACCATTTTGGGTAATAACAATACCGGTGGCACAAGTGTCATGGGTAATACCATCACTTCCCCGGATGTCACCATCTCCAACAACGCAGCTTTCGGTGATGGTGGACTCGTACTCAACAGCGGTTCACTGACTGCTTCAGGCAATCTGACCTTGGGCAACTTCGTGAACATCGGTGGCGATTACACCTTCGGCGCTGGCGGTGACCTGATCTTCACCAATGACGTGGGCATTGATGGTTCGCTGGCAGATGGTGATGACGTGATCGGCATGAATCTTGCCGCCGCTTCACGAACCTTGACCGTCAACAATGACACGACCTTTGCCGGCTCGATTAACGGTACAAAGAACATCATTAAAAACGGCACGGGAACTTTGCTCTTCTCAGGAGACAATAACAGCGGCGATGGCATCTTCACCGGTGAAGTCCAAATCGATGCAGGCACCGTCAAAGTCACCAACGACATGTCCGCAGCTGATGGCTTTACCATCAATGCAGGCACGCTGACTGTCGATGACAGTGCTCTGTTACACAGTGAAGCATTTGTCGATCTGGATAGTTCGTCAGCAGTCTTTAATGTCGATACAAATATCAGCGTCCCCGAAATGAGCGGTGTCGCAGGATCATCCGTTGTTGTCAGCACAGGTAACAGTCTGACACTTGGTGCAGCTGCACAGGACACCATTGATGACAATCTGGAATTCACAACCTTTAATGGCGTCATGTCCGGCGGCGGCAACCTCATCATTGCTGCTGAAGCAGGCGATCCTCCGGGCATCGTCACCTTCACCGGTAACAATACTTTTACAGGTAACACCACAATCAACTCCGGTGCATTTGTCGTTGGAGGTACACATGCAAGTGCAGTGACCGTCAACAACACCGGTATCTTCGGCGGTGACGGTACTGTCAACAATGATGTCACCATCAACAGTGGCGGCGAACTCACCGCAGTGGATTCATCAGACCCAACTGACGATGGGATTCAGACCTTCAATGTCGTTGGCGATGTGAACATTGCTTCAGGCGGTATCCTCTTTGCAATCATTGATGTGACCGGCGGAACAGCAACCAGTGACCTGATCAATGTCACCGGCGGCATGACTTTATCCAATGGTGCCGTTCTGGATATTGCCGAAAAAGCCGGCAGTGTCATGGAAGCTGGCAAAGAGTTTACCATTGCTTCAGCAAGCTCAGGCATCACCAACAACGGTGCATCAATCAACGAAGATATTTCCGGCTTCAGTTTTGAAGCATCCATTGTGAATAACGATTTGATCCTCACTTCCATGTTACAGACCGAAGCGACATGGCTGGTGGGTGATGGCAATTTCTCAGTTGAATCGAATTGGGATAATGATCCTGATGGTGTCCAAAGTGATGCTGATGATCTGGTCCTTGTTTTCAAAGGTGACAACACTGCTGGCAGCCATACCGTCAACGCAGACGAAGCGCCATACTCCAGTATCGGTGGTATTCGTTTTGACAACACCACAGACACCTTCACAATTACCGGTGGTTTGCTGACCTTCAATAACACACTTTCAGCAAGCATCGTCAACAATACGGCACAGACCCAGACCATTGAAAATAACATTGCCACCAGCGCAATCGTCGATCTGGAAATTGATGCAGATGCCGGCGACCTGATACTTTCAGGTGACATTGCTAACAACAATCAATTGACCGTCATTGGTGATAACGACACCACCCTCAGTGGTGTAATCTCCGGCACAGGCGCTCTGTCCAAGAGTGAAGATGGAACCCTGACAATCACCGGCACCAACACCTACACCGGCAACACCACGCTCAGCGGTGGCACGATCCTCGTCGGTAACGATCTAGCCTTCGGTTCGACGGGCACGCTCAATCTCGCAGGCGGTACTCTCCAGTCCGACAACGACACGCGAACCATTGCCAACGACCTGAGCATCTCCGGTGACTTTGCTACCAGTGGCAACATCCTGACACTTTCCGGTGCCAATGCCACACTCAACGGCGGCAGCCATGACATCACCGTCAGTAACACGCAAACTTTTATCAACGGCACTTGGACCAATGGCTCACTCACCAAAAAGGGAGCAGGGGACTTGGTCGTCGCAGGCACGCTGGATTTGACCACACTGGAGATTGCGGAAAATACCGTCTCCTTCACCGGCCCCAATCCCACGACCGCAACCACAGCATTGAACCTCAGTGGTGCAACCGCACAGTTGAACTTTGACCAGACCGCCTTGACCACCGTCCAAGTCGCATCGCTGACTGGTGTCGCAGGCAGCTCCATTAACCTCGGTGATGATGGCAGTACGCTCTCAATCGAAGGCTCAGATACAACCACATTCTCCGGTACCATCACCAATGTTGATGGCCAATTGCGATACGCCGGTTCCGGCCAGCAAACACTCGCTGGTGCCAACACCTACACAGGTGACACCATTGTTGATGCTTCAGCCACCGGCACACTTTCCATCACCGGATCCGTCGCAGGCGATGTCATCCTCATGGATGGCGTGGGTGCTTCGGACCCCACCTTGGAGCTTGGTGATGATCCCATGGCAACGGGTACCACGCTGACTATTCAAGGTAGTAACCTTGCTGCAGCGACAAATGCAGCGACTCTTGGCAGTGATGTCAACATCGTCGTCGAGAACGACTTTGCATTCGCCGGCACCAACAGCATGACCATCGCTGGTCCAGTAGACCTTAACGCAGAAAACCAGGTGCTGACTGTCAACGAAGGTGCAACCGTTCTGACACTCAGTGGCATCGTCTCCAACGGCGGCCTGGCCAAGTCCGGCGCGGGGCAAATCAACCTGATAGGTACCAACACCTTTGCCAACGGTTTTACGCTCAATGCCGGCACCGTCGGAATTGGCAATGATGCAGCTTTAGGCAGCGGAACCTTTGTCATCAACGGTGGCACCGTCACCGCACTGGGCAATGGTGCTATAACCAATGCAGTGGTTGTCGCAAACGACTTTGCAGTCACCGGTGACAGTACCGCGAGCTTTGGAAGCAGTGTGGATCTCAGCGGTGCAAGCCGCACCGTCACTGTTACTGGAGCAGGTGTCACCACCTTCCAGGACATCACCAACGGTGATCTGGTTAAAACCGGGGCAGGCGAAGTGACCCTTGCCGGGACCAATGATCTGACTACGGGTCTGACAGTCAATGCAGGCACGGTGAATCTCGGAAGCGCAGCAGCACTCAATGCAGGCGATAATCTGACCATTAATGATGGCACCGTCAACATCATGAGCGGACTGACCGTGGCGGACCTTTCGGGTACTGGCGGCATCCTGAATCTCGGGGGCGGGACATTGACCTTTGGTGATGACACCGATGCAACCTTGGCATCCACCATCACCGGCAGCAACGCCATCCAAAAAACAGGATCAGGCACCCAAGTCTTCAGCGGCACCAACACCTACACCGGTGGCACCGTGCTGACCAACGGCAATCTGGCAATCACCAATAACAGTGCTCTGGGAACCGGCAATATCTTCGCAAACGGCGGTACTCTCCAGGCAAACAGCAGTGGCTTGAGTCTCACCAATAATGTCGATACCACTGCCGCCGATTTTGCGGTCACCGGAACCACCGGCAATGACCTGACTCTCTCAGGCATCATCAGTGGTGCCAACGGCGTCACCAAAACCGGGGCCAACACCGTGACCCTCTCCGGTGCCAATACCTACGCCGGCACCACCACCATCTCCGCTGGTACACTCGGGCTTTCCGGTGGCAGCGCAATTGCCGATACCGGTGCAGTGAACATTACCGACGCCAGTGCAACCTTATTACTCAATGACAGTGAAACCATCGGCTCACTGACAGGCACCGCAGGTAGCGTCAACCTCCAAAGCAATGATCTGACCTTTGGCGATGCAAACGACACGACCTTTGCGGGTAACATCACAGGTACCGGTGGCATCACCAAGCAAGGTCTTGGCAACGTCACACTCTCGGGAACCAACGACTTTACCGGTGGTGTGAATTTCACCTCTGGCACGTTGACGCTTGAGGGTGGCAGCGCTCTTAGCGACTCGGTTCTGTTGATCCAGTCCTCAGGTTCACAACTGACACTCGGTGCTGATGAAGCCATCGGTGCTTTGTCCGGTGACGGTACGGTTGAACTTGGTGCCAACACGTTGGAATTAGCAGGCACGGCTTCGACCGCCTACACCGGCGTGATCCAGGGAACCGGTGGCCTGAACTACAACAACTCCGGCAATATGGAACTCGGAGGGGCCAATACCTTCTCAGGTAACTTCACAGTCAACAACGGCCGCATCAATCTCAGCGGCAGTGTTCTCAACAGTGACACCGTCAACATCAATGACGGCGGCAGTTTACTTGCCAACAACTCCGGCGGTAACGCACTGGCTGATACCGCCGTCGTCAATGTTGCTTCGGACGGCAGGTTCGAAAATGATGAAGTTGAAACCATCAAGTCGCTCAACGTTGTCTCAGGCGGCAATGTGGCACTTGGCAATGATCTGACCCTTGATGATTCAGCAAGCACTATTGCAGGCGATATCTCAGGCTCCGGTAACTTGAACATCATCGGCGAATCCACCGTGGCCCTCAGTGGCACCAACGCTTCGACCGGCACCACCACCATCAGTGGTGACGGCGCAAGCAATCAATCGATGCTCACATTATCAGGTACTTCTACCGCTGGCGCCTTGGTCGTCAACGGCTTTGGTAATGTCGACCTCACCGGTTCAGCAGGCGATGTCACCGTCAACAACAACGGCTCACTGCTGACCACAGCAGGGGCTACCGACACCGCGACCATCACCGGCGACTTTGTTCTCAATGCTGGCGGCAGCCTCAATGTCGATATCAGCAACAATGCCGGGGCTTTGACCAATGACGTTTACAATGTCGCTGGCAATGCAACCCTTGCAGACAATTCCATCATTGCCATCAACGACCTTGGCCCCTCTGCCATCGCCATTGATGATTCATTTGAATTCCTGACTTTCGATGGCACGCTCACTTCCACGCTGGCCAATGTCCGTTTGCAGGAAAGCCTCTCGGATGTCGCCTTCTCCCTGACCAGTGACGGTTCAGCTTTGACGCTTAATACGATTGCGGTCACCAATATCACTTGGGACGGCGAAGGTAACGACGGCCTGTTCTCTACCACCAACAACTGGGATGATGATGTCAATGGCGTGACCTTCGACAACACCACCGATGCCACAGCATGGGACCTTGATGGCAAGGGCATCGTCTTCTCCGGCAACACCAATAATGGTGGCAACGTCAATGCGGACAACGGTGGCAATGGCGCCACCACCCGATACAAACGTGTGGCTTCGCTTGAGTTTCTTGATACCAATGAAGTCTTTACCGTTGATGGCTTGTCTTTGAACTTCATTGATGGACAAACCACTGACATCACCAACAACGCCACGCAACATCACGTCATCAACAACAGTGTCGTCACAGGTGACGGCACCATGACCGTCAACGCCAATACAGGCGACCTGACCTTTGGTGGTGGCATCACCAATAACGGCGGCATCATCTTTACCGGCGATAACGACACCACCATCGGTGATGCAATCTCCGGCGCAGGAGCGGTTATCAAGAACGGCAACGGCATGCTTGATCTGACTGTGGCAAGCACCTATTCCGGTGGCACCACACTCGCATCAGGCACCATCCGTCTCGGTGACGATGCAGCACTGGGCACTGGCGTCCTGACCATTAACGGCGGTACCCTCAATGCCAACGGCGATCGAACCATTGCCAACGATATCGAACTCAACAATGATGTGACGATTGCAGGAAGCAACTTCGACTTCTCCGGTGCAGTGACCAATACCGGCACCAACATCTTGACCATCGACAACACCCAAACCGAATTCTCCGGCAACATCACCGGCGGCGGCATCGGCAAAGAAGGCTCCGGCCTGCTGATCCTCTCAGGTTCAAACACACTTACCAGCCTCGGTGTCAGCGAAGGCACCGTCCGACTCGATAACACCGCAGCAGTCGCCGGTGATACCGCAGTGACCATCTCCGGGACATCGCTTCTGGATAACAATGCAGGTGGCGATCTCACCATCGACTCACTGGCTGGTGACGCTGGTGCGACCTTTGATACAGGTGGCTTTAAGGTCACCATCGACGGTGCAAGCACCACGACCTTTGCGGGCACGATCACCAATGTCGGGCTAGGCGAAGTTGAACACACCGGAACCGGTCAACTGACCCTCTCCGGTGATAACACCTACAACGGTCCAACCACCATCACCGCAGGCACCGTCGCAATCACCGGCAGTGTCGATGGTAATGTCGAGGTCAACGGCGGCACCTTCATCATCGGAGCAGATGATGCCATCGAAGACGGTGATTCACTGATCATCAACTCCGGCAATCTCCAATCCAATAACGATGCCCGGAACCTCAGCAGTGGTGTGGATGTGACCGTCAAAGGCGACTTTGCCATCACCGGCACCAACGATCTGCAACTCTCCGGCGATGTGGATTTGACTGCTGGTAGCCGCACCATTACCACCACGGATGCTGCCAACACCACCACACTCAGCGGGGTGATCTCTAACGGTGGCATCACCAAGGATGGAGCCGGTGAATTGCTCCTCTCAGGCACCAACACCTTTGCCGATAGCACCACGCTAACGGCGGGCACCTTGACTCTGGGTAACGATGCTGCGTTGGGCTCAGGAGGCCTGACCATCAACGGTGGTGCCTTGGCATCCGATGACGATGCACGCAGCATTGCCAATACAATTGCAATTAATGAAGACTTTACGCTCGGTGGCACCAACGACTTGGCGATCACCGGTACGGTCTCTCTGGCAGGTGGTGACGCTGAACACACGCTGACCGTGAATAACGACACCAGCATCACCAACAACATCACGGCCGGCGATATGACCCTTGCTGGAACCGGAATGCTCTCGATCTCCGGCGATAACGACTTTACCACTGGCGTCACAGTGACCAACGGCACGCTGAGTGTCGATAGTTCCACAGCGTTTGATGCAGGGGATAATCTCACCATCAATGGTGGCCTGGTTGATATCAATTCCTCAACTGTCGTCGCAGACCTTTCAGGTACCTCAGGCACACTCAATGTTGATGCGGCAATGGCGTTTGGTGATGACACCGATACGACACTCGGATCGGTCCTTACTGGTGCTTCACAAATCCAAAAACTCGGAAGCGGAACCCAGACCCTAACTGGAAACAGCAGCACCTTCACAGGCGGCATAGTGGTCAATCAGGGAACAGTAGCAGTGGGGCATGCCAATGCGTTGGGTAGTTCAGCAACCACACTCAACGGTGGTACACTTGCCTCAGCCTTGGATGATGTCTCGCTGGCAAACAATGTTGTTCTTACAGCCGA
Organism: Phycisphaerales bacterium UBA7800; assembly: GCA_002480565.1. GTDB lineage: Bacteria > Planctomycetota > Phycisphaerae > Phycisphaerales > Phycisphaeraceae > UBA7800. The sequence goes on from DLCK01000047.1 coordinate 34,567, forward strand.
CTCGACCATCAATGCAGATACCGACCTGGACATGGTCCTTACCGGCATCGTCTCCGGCGGATTCGCAGTCGATAAAACTGGGGCAGGCGATCTTGAGCTTCAAGGTCAGAACACCTTCAACACCCTCAATATCACTGAAGGTAATGTCTATCTGAATCATGGTTCTGACGCATTGTCTGATACCGCTGCTGTGAACATCACAGGCAGTTCATCGGCTCTGGTACTTTTCCACAATGAAACCATCGGCTCACTGGCAGGTACCTTCGGCACCGTCAACCTCCAGTCCAATACACTTACCACCGGCGATGCAACCGATACCGATTTCGCTGGAGCCATCATCGGGACCGGCGGACTCTTCAAACAGGGCGCTGGCACGATGACCCTCTCAGGCACCAACACCTTCACCGGCCCGGTGACCGTGGATGCAGGCATCCTGGCTGTTTCAGGTGGCTCGGCTATCGGTGATAGCACGGCTGTGGTGGTTAACTCCACATTCCAGCTTGTTGATGATGAAACCATCGGTAACCTCACCGGGGCGGGCAACACCTTGCTTTCCAATGCCGACTTGACTTTGGGAACTGACACCGACTTCACCTACGACGGAACCTTTGATGGGGTAGGTGATGTGAATTACAACGGCAGCGGTGCGATGTCACTTACCAATCAATCCACTGTCAACGGCACATTGAATGTCAATAACGGCGTGGTGTATCTCAAAAACACCACCCAGTCATGGGCAGGTGATGTGAATGTGCTTGCCGCGACACTTTACGGTGCTGGCACTTCAGCCATTGGCGGCGATCTGGCTCTCTCTGATGCCAGCTCTGTTTGGCATGTTGGTAATAACGGTTCTAACAATACAGGCAACTTTGGTGTCGACGGTAATGTTAGTCTGGCCACTGGTTCCACATCTGTGTTCCGTGTTGACTATGACAACACCGCTGGTGCAGCAGCCAATACCACGTTCAATCCTGCGGCCAATGACTATGCGGACATCATAGGTAATCTCGACGTGGCTCCCGGAGCCATTATCAATTACACCGTTCAGGACGATGGCGATAATGCCACAGAAGGTGACGCATTTAGCTTTTTCGTCGTCACCGGTGACTTGAATCTGGATTCGGTGACGACCACCGCATCTGCTGATGACACAACTTTCACAGTTAACGGTCCCGCACTGATCGATGAACATGTGGAAATCACCTACGATGGTACGTACACATATGTGAGAGTGGTTTTTGATAATCTACTCAACTTCGAAGAAGCTACCATCAACTCAGTGAACCCCGGCATCGGTCGGGCGCTTATTCTGGTCGCAGCAGCAGCGGATAACAATGACCCCAGAGCGCAGGCATTTATCACAGCACTGGAAAACCTGGATGAAGCCCAGCTTCTTGAATATGTCCAACAACTCAATGACGGCGTGGATGTGACCAACTTGGCCAGCCGCAATGTCATGCAGATTATTCAAACCTTCAGCAACGTGCTCTCCGATCACCTTTCAGCACGTCGAACCAATACACCAGCGTTGGCCAACATGCACGCAGGCACCGACTTGTCACTGCTTGCAGGTTTGACTGACGATCCACACGAATTGGCTCAGGTCATTGCCAACGAACGGGATCAGAAACCGCAGACGCGTCAGGCAATCCCCATGAACGAATGGGCAACTTTCGGCAAGATCTACGGTATCTTCTCAGAACAAGACGCGGAGTCGGGACGCTCTGGTTATTCTTCGGACGGCATGGGTATTCAGTTGGGGCTGGATTACCAGGTCAATGAAAATCTGATCCTCGGCCTTTCACTGGATTATGCCAATACGGAAGTCACCTTTGATGGCGGACTGGGTGACATCGAAACCGACTCCTTCCGTGTCGGCCCGTTTGCCACGTACTTCACCGAAAACTGGTTCGTCAATACCAGCCTGACTTTTGGTATTCACAGCAGTGATGGCACCCGTAATGACACGGCAACTGGTGTGCATGAGTCAGACTACAATGCCAGCGACGTGACGTTTTACCTTGGTGGTGGTTACCAATATCGCCTGGACGAAAACTGGATGCTCACGCCCACCGCATCCATGCGATATACCTACTACAACCGTGACGGATACACTGAGACGGGTACAGGTGGTGTGACTTATGGTGACTATGACCTGAGCACGCTTTACTCCCGATTGGGTGCTCGTTTGAGTTACCAACTCTACACCATGGATATGATTTTCATCCCTGAAGTGATGGTCGGTTGGGAACACGAGTTCCTCGGCGATGCAGGTTCAGGAACCACTGATTTGCCTGGCAGCAGTGCCTTTTCGGTCAACACCGGTAACCCCGATGAAAACAGTATCTTCTTCGGTACCGGACTCACTGCCATCATTGATGAACGCTGGAGCACCTTCCTGCATTACGAAGGCAATGTCAGTTCCGACGGCGAAACCCACGCCATCTCCGGTGGTCTGCGATTCGACTTCTAAGTTGACCAACATTAAATCAATTTAACCCAACGCCCGAGGCAATTGTCTCGGGCGTTTTTTTTGTAGCCATCAAACGCAATCGCAGAGAACGGTTGTGTATCAAAATTTTTATTGGAACCGGCTGAAAATATCGGTCCCAAAAGGAAATGACGATCAAGTTTGGCCTTAAAAATCTTGATGCTTCGTGGAGAACTTCTGGATATGGCGGTCTATGATCAAGTGAACACTTTTTCATTTCGGATTAAGAATAAGAGTTGTTTGCATATTTAATTTCGTTGAAACCTTGTCAATCAGGGGATAAAAACACAAAACTGAAAAAAAAGTGGCATTGAACAATGTTCCTTTGGTTTTTTTTTGTCATTTGCACTTCACAGTCTGATTCTTTCGATTAGAATGTTTGAAGTGAAAAATGGATTGGCTTTCTGAGCAAAGGAGTGCTCGGCGATCCCAGCAAAAGTAATCGCAACCTGTTTTGCATTGATCGGTTTTGCAGCTTCTCTGATCGTAGGGATCACAGCTGAATTAGAAACCGAGACAATACTATGGCGTGCATTGATCGTGATGATTCCCTGTTGGTGGATCGGACGACTCGTTGGAGCGCTGGCGGTTCATACCGTCGAAACACAGGTTCGTGAATACAAACTGGCTCGGCCTATTCCATCTGATTACGTAATGTCTTCGGATGTTGAAATCTTGGACGACGAAAACGAACCGATGGATGCTGAGGTTTCCACCCCGCAAGAGCAACCTGCTTCGGCAGCAAGCAATGGGTGACAGCATCATGGTCAAGAGTGACGTCATTTGGGGTTGAATGCTTCGAGGGGTAGAGAAACACTGTGGGCCGGTCAAGGAGTGGACCATGGCAAAAGTGAAAACGCAGGATCCGAGTGCCGATTTAATTGATGGCCGTCCTGCTCGTGAGGTTTGGGTTCAGTACAAGGCCGAAGGTGGTGAGTATATTCGCAACCTGCTGGTCGAACGATACTTGCCTTTGGTCAAGTACAATGCAGATCGCATTCATACCAAGTTACCAGACGAGGTGGATGTCGAAGATCTCATGAGTGCTGGTATCTTTGGATTGATGGACGCAATTGATGCGTTTGACATGGAGCGTGGCGTCAAGTTTGAGACGTATTGCGCACCTCGTATCCGCGGGGCCATTCTTGACGAGTTGCGATCCATGGACTGGGTCCCTCGGTTGGTGCGTTCGCGTTCCAGTACCGTGGAAAAGGCCCGCAAGTCATTGCAGATGGAGCATGGTCGCAAGCCCACTGATCCTGAGATTGCTGAAAAGCTTCAAATGAATCCCGAGGAGTACGCCAAGATCCGCAAGGACGCCGGTGCCGTTGGGGTGGTGAGTCTATCACGCAAGTGGTTTGAAACTGACTCCAACAAAGATGTCCGCGAAATCGACGTTCTCAAAGACGTCAAACAGGTCAACCCGTTTAGCACGGTTCAGCAACGTGACCTCAAGGACATGATCACCAAAGGCCTCTCCCGCGCAGAGCGTCTGATCCTGATCCTCTACTACTACGAAGAAATGACCATGAAGGAAATCGGCGTGACGCTTGATCTTTCAGAGTCTCGCGTCAGTCAGATGCACAGCAGTATCCTTGCCCGCCTTAAAGCTCAGCTTCAGCATCGAGACAAGGAACTCAACGAAGAAGATATGATCGACTAAATCGCAATCATTCCAATATTTCTCCGAAACGCCGGCCGCATCCACTTGGGTGCGGCCGCTTTCATTGACCTGTCACATCACAAAGCACTTTCACCATTGACGCATCATGCCATGCGTTCAATGACAAGCAAGGATTCTCATTGACTGCCAATCTGTTGTAATTCTGCACCTTTGTGGTTCGACAAAGCCTCACGAATGCTCCGTTTGACGAATCTATCCAAAAACGCGACGATAACCCGACTATGCAAGACCCAACAACCCAACTATCCAATGCATTTTCCAAGGCGATTACCACAGCTTTTGGTGATGATTATGCTTCAGTGGACCCCTTGATCAAGCCCTCGGGCAATCCCAAATTTGGCGATTATCAAGCCAATGTCGCCATGAGCCTGGCTAAACGCGTAGGAGACAATCCACGCAATGTCGCGCAGAAAATTGTCGATACGTTGGACCTGGGTAACTGGGGTGAAAAGCTCGAAATCGCCGGCCCAGGCTTTATCAATATCCACCTCAAGGCCGATTACCTGGTGAGTCAACTCGCTGCCGTCGCTGCAGACGAACACCTTGGACTGGATCAAGCCGATGGCCAGAAAGTTGTCGTCGATTACTCCGGTCCAAACGTTGCCAAGGAGATGCACGTCGGACACCTGCGTTCCACCGTCATCGGCGACAGCATCGCCCGTGTGCTGGACTTTCTAGGTTACACCGTCATCCGTCAAAACCATCTTGGCGACTGGGGTACGCAATTCGGCATGCTCATCGAAAATCTCATTGATGAAGGTGCCGATGCCGGAACCCATATTTCTGATCTTAAAACCTTCTACCAAGGCGCCAAAAAACGCTTTGATGAAGAACCGGAGTTTAAAGACCGCGCCCGTAAACGTGTCGTCGCTTTGCAAGGTGGTGACGAACAGACACTACAACTCTGGCGTAAACTCATCGATGAGTCCAAGCTGCACTTTAACCATGCTTATGGCTTACTTGGTGTCTTACTCACGGATGATGATATCCGTGCAGAGAGCTTTTACAACGATCAATTACCCGGTGTGATCACTGCGTTGGAAGAAGCGGGGCAACTCAAAGAAAGCCAAGGCGCCAAGGTCGTCTATCCTGAGGGTTTCAAGGATGAGCAGGGCAATCCCTTCCCCATGATCGTCTGCAAATCTGATGGCGGATTCCTCTATGCAACGACTGACCTGGCAGCCATTGCCTATCGCATGAACGAACTCAAAGCTGACCGCATCGTCTACGTGACCGACTCCCGGCAAAGCCAGCACTTTGCAATGGTCTTCCAAACCGTCTTACAGGCAGGCTTGAATACCACCGGCGCAAAACTCGACCATGTGTCATTCGGCACAGTGCTTGGCCCGGATCGCAAACCCTTCAAGACCCGAAGTGGTGACACCGTCAAGCTCATTGACCTCATGGAAGAAGCGGTTATTCGATCACAAAAAGTCCTCGCCCAAAAGGCAGCGGACTTGACGGATGACCAGCAGAAAAATGTTGCTCGAGTCGTCGGTATTGGTGCTCTGAAATATGCAGACCTTTCAAGCGATCGTATCAAGGATTATGTCTTCGACTGGGATCGTATGCTTGCCTTGGAAGGCAATACCGCACCGTACCTGATCAATGCTTATGTCCGCATTCAATCGATCTTCCGTAAGGGCGACATTGACCTGGCTACAGTCGATGCATCGAAAATCACACTTGGCCATGATGCTGAAAAAGCCCTGGCATTGAAGCTGCTGCAATTCGGCAATGTCGTGCAGTCCGTCGCGTCGTCACTTGAGCCTCATCGACTTTGCACGTACCTTTATGAGTTGGCATCAGGCTTTCACAGCTTCTACGAGAAGTGTCCGGTGCTCAAAGGCGATGTCGCCCCGGAACTTCGGGACAGTCGCCTTGCCTTGTCCGCACTTGTCGCACGCACGCTTAAGTCAGGTTTGAATCTATTGGGCATCGACGTCGTCGAACGCATGTAGCCCTCCTGAAGTTTTTTGATGTACAAATGAACTGACAATAGCTGCATCACTGCGTGATGCTGTGAGAGCAAAGCTCTCAAGCGAAACTCGAAATAAACGAAAGCAACACCTCATGCTCAATGTCGCTCTCAAAGAATGGTGCATCGTCTGTGACTTGCTACTCGAAGGCAAGCTTGCCATCGTCCTCCGCAAAGGTGGCATTTCCGAGCCCGGTGGCGCGGGTGTGTTTGAACTGGAGCATCCGCGTTTTGCACTTTGGCCAAGTTGGGCTCATCAGCTGCCTGATCGCATCAAATCCGAACACCGTGATCGTGTGCAGGTGCTCGACGAACCTTTTGAACAAACTGTCACCGGTATAGCCGATGCTGTAAAAATTTGGGAAGTTCCCTCTCGCGCAGCATTCGATTCATTAGATGACTTGCACTGTTGGACCAAACCACAAATCGACATGCGCTTTGACTACAAACCCGAAAAACCACTTTACCTCATGGCATTACGTGCATGGCGTCTAAGCGAACCCAAGACCGTCCTAAACGTCCCGGACTATGCCGGCTGTCGCAGTTGGGTTCCACTGGCTGAGCAGGATGCGGTGGATGACAACAACCTGATTCCGTCTATGGATGATGAACAGTTTGAATCCATTGTCAACCGTGTGAGTCTGGCGATGCAGGGATAAAAACACAGTCATACAAAGCCCAAAGCTGAGGTTCAGCGAAGCTTGAGACGGTTTTTATTTCAAAAAAATAAACCACAGAGACACGCAGTCACAGAGTCCGAATCAATACAGAGATCAACTCTCTACTGATTTCTTCTCTGTGTCTCTGTGCCTCTGTGGTTCAGCCAAAGATCAAGTTTTGAAAGTTATGCTTCGGGCACGTCTTCGGGGATCGCAGCCGTCTGAGCTACGCGATAATCATCAAGCTTCTTGGCCATCTCCGGATCACTGAGTGCCAGAATCGACACTGCAAAGAGTGCCGCATTGACCGCGCCGTGCGAACCCACCGCAAAGGTTGCCACCGGAATGCCCTTGGGCATCTGCACCGTCGACAGCAGGGCGTCAAGACCGCCCATGACTTTACCATCCATGGGGACGCCCAGGATTGGCAACGTCGTCAGTGAACCCATGACACCTGCCAGGTGTGCTGCCATACCTGCAGCTGCGATGATGCACTTAAGACCGCGCTCTTTGGCAGTTGAGCCAAATTCGTGAGCACGTGCCGGCGTGCGATGTGCCGAGCAGACTTTCATTTCATAAGGGATACCGAACTCGTCCAGGATGTCAGCAGCCTTACGCATCGTCGGTGCGTCCGAAGCACTGCCCATCACGATTCCAATCAGGGGTTTGTTGCTCATGGCGGGGATTATAGCGGATATCAAAAAAGGATAGAAATGGGTCGAAGATCAAAATTAAATCAAATCCAACCACGCTTCGGGGAGGACTTCGAGCCAGAAACGCCCGTGGATTTTGCGGACGAAGACCTTGCAGCCGTAGACCTCTGTTAACGACTCTGGCGTGATCACGTCATCGGGCTTGCCATCAGCGGTAATCTGCCCGTCGCGGATGAGTAGAACCTTGCTCGTGGTCGGGGGCAACTCTTCGACATGATGCGTGATGAACAACACCGTCGGCGCATCAGGCTTATGCAGAATCTGTTGGACGGTGGCAATGATTTGTTCACGGCCTGCGACATCCATCCCGGCAGTGGGTTCATCGAGGATCAACAACTCCGGCTTAAGTGCCATGGCGCGGGCGATCAGACACCTGCGTTTTTCACCGGTGGACAGCAGGTTCAAACGATGTGCCAGGCGATGGGACAAGCCGACTTGTTTGAGCAGATGTTCAGCATGATCGCGTTGCTCGGAGGTCGGTGTTTCGTACAGTCCAATCGTGCCGAAGTATCCGGTGCAGACGGCGTCGATGGCAGAGAGGTCGCTATCGACCACAGCACCAGAACTGTGATAATCGGCTGAGTCGGTGGAAGGATTGACGATGCCGATGCGTTTGCGAAGTTCGATGATGTTGCATTGTCCGAGCGTGTTCCCAAGAACAGTGGCTTTGCCGGAAGTCGGGAACATGGTGCCTGCGATCGCGCGGGTGATGGTGGTCTTGCCTGACCCGTTAGGGCCGAGGATCGCAGAGCAGGTGCCTTTGGCCAGAGTGAAACTCACATCCCGGAGGATCGGCGTTTGGTTTCGGGTTAATGACACATTCTCAAACACAACCGCATCGGACATCACAAATCACCTTTCAATAAGGTGAATACTTTAGCACAGCCCCGGAAGGGGTGGAAACATGATCGCAAACAGCAGCTATACTGACTTGTGAATTTGTACACAATTGGAGTTTGATTATGTCCAACACGAAATACCATCAATGGCTTTGCGAATTGACCAGCACGCCCACGGCTACCGGCAAGGAAGATCGCGTCATCGCATGGATCAATCGCTACGTGAAGTCCAAACGCAATGTCATCATGAGAGCCGACAAGTATGGCAATCTGGTGCTGTGTCGCAAAAATATTTCCGTCAGTAATTCACCGATTTACATCACCGCTCATATGGATCACCCCGCATTTGTCGTCCATGAAATCATTGATGACAAAACGCTCATCGCGGAGTTCCGTGGTGGGGTCAAGCCTGAGTATTTCAATGGTACGCCAGTGAATTTGTATCACGGCGATGACAAACCGGTGCGGGGTAAATGCGTGAAAATGCTTGAAGATCCGGATAAACATACGGACTTTGCAGACTATAAACTTGCTCGCATTGAATTTACAAAGAAGGTCAACGCGCAAGTTGGCGATGTGATGACATGGGCACTGCCCAAAGCCAAAATCACCAAGGGCATGTTGCACGCACCAGCAGTTGACGACTTGGGCGGACTTGCTGCTGCGGTGGCTGCTTTCGACTTGTTGGGTAAATGCAAGGAAGATGTCCGACTGCTCTTTACCCGTGCTGAGGAGATGGCATTTATCGGCGCGATTGGAGCATGCAAAGCCAAAACCATCGAGAAAAAAGCCCGACTCATCTGCCTGGAGACTTCAAAGAGCTTTGCGGATTCACCCATTGGTGCTGGCCCGATTGTTCGTGTTGGTGACTTTACGTCCACGTTCCATCCGGACTTGACCTATCGCATCAGCCGGATTGCTCGTGACATGGAGAAGGCCGATCCCGACTTTCAATGGCAACGCAAGCTCATGCCCGGTGGCACATGCGAAGCCTCTGCATTTGGCAGCTATGGGTTCATCAGTACGTGTCTGTGCTTGCCTCTGGGCAACTATCACAACATGAATGAGGACACGCAAACCATCAAGCCCGAATACATCAGCATCGCGGACTTTGACGGGCTGGTGCGTTTGTTGGTTGCCATTGCACAGGGACTCAATGACGCGCAAAAATCCCCGGGACTCAAACCTGTTCTTGAAGACCTGTTCAAAAAACGCAAACGCGTCCTGTAACGAACGCTCCGTAAACAGATCGAACCTTGAAATAAAGCCCGGGGCTTTTAAGCCCCGGGGATTCGTCTTCGTCAATAATAAACACACTTGTTCAACACATCATCAATTCATCGCATCGCCCCATAGCAACATGGGGACGGGGATGGCATCACGATTGTCCAGTGAATACGCGGTGCCCCCGATGTATCGAATCACGCGATCCGTCGGGCCGTTGATACTAGTGTTTAGCAGCAAGCCTTCATTAACCGTGCCAAGCGTCGCAGTTGTTGCAGTGCAGTTGGTTAATACGGTTTTAGCCGAGGTGTGACTGCCTGCGATGACAGTGATATTACTCAGGCCATTGGCATCAAAACTACAACCTTCGACGGTACTCAATGGCGTGATGAATCCGGTGCTGGCAACACCTGCGGTAAAGCGACAGGAAACAAAGTTGGTTGTGTTGTTAGCATCGACCGTCGGACTGCCTGCATTGTTTTGAAAATCACAATTGGCAAAGACAGTGGTCAGGTTGTTGTTAAAGTCCGCGGCGCGTGTCGTGCTGTTGGCAAAGCGACACTCGACGTAGCTGTTGAGATTGTTGCCACGGTATGCCTGCAAATCCAAAGGCAAACCACAGTCCACAAACTGACAGCGATACCAGAAGTTTTTGTCCAAGAAGGTCATCGTCGGCGTATCGCCACCGGAGTATGCCGGATCCACAATTTGTTTGATACCGATGGGGCAGTTGACCATGAAGATGTGGTCGATGAGGTTGTTATCCCAACTGTAAATTTCCTGAACGAGGATACCGTGTTGAGCCATGTCTCGGAACTGGACGTATGAGAAGTTGATGCCGGTGTACATGTGGTTGGCAATGTTGGTGACCAGACCATTCTTCCCACCTTGGAGTGTGAGATTACAGAGTGTGAAATTTTGATGACGCGTTGTATTGTCATCGGTCTTGATGGTAATCATGTCAAAGTCATTGGTCTTGGCAATGATCAGTGTCTTGTCCATGCCTGCACCGATGATGCCGTATTCCTTGCGGATGGTCAGCGGGGCGGAGATGTAATAAATGCCCGGTTCAAGATGGACGATGCCTTCGGTGTCGATGCGATTTTGAAGGTAGGTTGTGTCATCGGTTTTGCTTGCAAGGTCATGATTCCAAATCGGGCCTCCTGGGTCAGGAATGTTCATGTAGGTTGGTGCTTCCCAGGGTTGACCGGGGCGCGTCGTCGGGCGGATCATGCCATCAAGTAAATCTGCATCACCCGTACTCATCTGCGAAGTCTGCGTGGTGCCGTTGACTGTAAAGTCATTGACATTGTTTTCGATAGCAGTGATCCGATCCGCACTGACATTCAGCGAATTCACGGAATAGGTCTTGGATAGCAGGTTCAATGATCGCACATTGCCCGACTGATAGGTGATGTTTGGAGTCAAAAGATTATTGGGGCTGACGCTCATGCCCATCATCACTACTTCTTCTGCGTTGGTATCCAGCAGGGGTGTCCAGTTGGTTGATGGCAAGTGGTTACCCCCTTGGCAGGCAAAGAGTCTAAGCGTGCCCATGTCTCCGGTGCTAAAGAGTGCGCGGTTGTCATAGTTATTCCAGTTCCACGATTCGGAGTCTGTGCCTACGAAAGTCAAATCGTCTTGATAGTCGATTTGCGTCACATAGCTGTGTGAGGTGAGGAAGTTGAACCATAAAAACACATTGCCATAGGACTCAAAGCCGCTTGCGGTGTTACCGTTGATGACCAGTTGGGGGTAGGCTGCATGGACGGTGAAGCGGATGAAACGGTTGTTGCGAAGGTATCCGCCGTAGGAGTTGTCGACGTTGACTTTGGTGAGTCGGAATCCAACGAAGAGATTGTTTTCGACGGTGGCATTGTCAATGGTTAACGATGTGTTGGTGATCGCACGGAACGCATTACCCGAGCATGGCAAGGCTGACGGTTCAAAATAGATACCACTTCCCTTTGCCCGAAGATAGGAGACAAAGCTATGTCGCGTGCCGCCAGCGACGGTGATTTGCGGGACGATTGCGCCGGGGACGCCGAAGATTTTCTGATCACTTGAAAGCACTAATTCGGTCGGGCCGTTGACGGAGTAGTCCGCTGCTTCAAGACGAATACTGCCATAGGTGTCGAGTCGTGTTTGCAGATTGGCTGCATCTGCAATAGGGACAAGATACGCATCATTGTCGAACATCTGTAATGAATCATCATCACGATGCCAGCTGGATGATGGGACGATTTGTTTGGAGATTGAGGGGCCTTCGTATCTGACTTCAAGGACTTGGCCGCCACCACGTTCCATGTAATGAATGGTGATGGGGTTGAGGCCTGCTTGGAGTGTAACCGTACCGGAGACTTCGGTAGGGCCGTGGAGTCCGTCGTTATCGACGACGAGTTGGTCCCCGATCCAAAGCCGCGAGCCGTCGTCGGATTTTGTGTAGAGCGTGTAGGTACCGGTGGTGGGGACATCGATGTAGCCGTCAAACGTCAAGCCAAAGACGTCTTCACGTTCGCCGTATGTGACGACGGGGTCGGAAGCGATACCTGTGGTGATTGGCGTGAGTGTGTCAAAGTCCGGCAGATTGTTCCATGCACCTTCAAAGTATCGGTACGCCAATCCTGGAAGATCCGGTACGTCATGACTAAATGCCGATGCCGGGATGGTCTGCTTGCTGATTCCGGGGCCTGCATATTGGGCGATAAGGACTTCGCCGCCACCGCGTTCAAAAAATTGAACGGTGATGGCATGCAGACCCGCTTGCAGGTCAATTGTGCCCGACTGCTCAACCGGGCCATGCAGTCCGTCGTTGTCGACGACGAGTTGATCGCCGATCCACATGCGACTGCCATCGTCGGATGTGAGATAGAACGTGTAGGTTCCGGTGGTTGGAACTTCGATATAACCACCAAAAGTCAGTGCAAAGAGGCTGTCCTGTTCGCGGTAGGAGACATCAGGAATCGTTGCAATACCTGTGGTAAGAGGTGTTAACGTGTTGAAGTCCGGCAGTGTGGTCAAGGAAACCGTGTAGTAGTTGTAAAGGAGTCCAGCCCGTAATCCTTGCGGGTTCTCCGCAGCTTTCTGAGCCCAAAGTGTCGGGGTGAGTGTAAACGCCATGAGCCAGAATAGGCATTGAAGTCGGCCAATGTGATGCATGCGAGTCTCCTGATTTGAGAAAGAGATGAGATGGATGCGGACATGTGTAAGTGCGTTGTACGTACTTTTGAGGCTTGTTTTAGTATTAAGTGTATTGTTTAAAGTATTTTATAGTATTAAAAGCGATGGCGAGACAACATTGACGTTTGAATAGTCTAATTAATACTATGTTAAAACTTGTTAAACTATCGTAGTATAATATGTCATTCGATAGTAATGTCAATATAGGTATATTTACCAATCTTGGCGGTCTCCGGCTTTTGAGGCCAATTCAACTCACTGACACATTTTTTTCTTGAGCGCAGTTCCATGCGTTGAGCTGGTATCACCCCTTGCGACAGGATGTCTGGCGGCGCATGCTTTGCGCTTTTGGGTTGAGTCTTGCGCAAATTCGACGATCGCGCAGAAATGAGCAGGTGATGCGCAAAGTCGGTTTTTACATATGGTGTCTATGCGTAAGTGTTTATTTTAAAAATTGATAGATCAGTTTTTGTAGTGCGGTTTAGGTCCAATATTCACTTTGGTACACCACTTGCCATAGGTATTGCGGATGCAAGTGCGCCCGTTTTGATTTTTTGAGGAGCAATCCGTGAGCAAGCGACTGATTGATTTGATGCAGCAAGCCAATGATCCCACAGTTGGACAGGGGGTCCTGCGTATGGCTCGCCTGGCTGTGACTGCTCATTACTTCGAGCAGTCCATTCGTCATAGTCAGGCTGAGCCTCTGCTTCGACTTGTTGGCGGTGAACATGATCAGCAGCCCGAACCATCGTACCCCATCCATAAATATCAACAGGACGATCAGGCCAGCGAACTGCGTCGACTAATGGAGGATGAATCATGAATTATGGGTTGTATCTCTCCGCGTCGGGCGTGTTGTCAAACACTTACCGCCAGGACGTCTTTGCCAATAATCTTGCCAATGCTCAGACCGTCGGCTTTAAAGTCGATGTCCCAAGCATCAAGCAGCGTGATCCAGAATCACTGGAAGACAACCTGGGCTACATGGTCTCCAAAGATATGCTTGATCGACTCGGTGGTGGTGTCTTGGCAGGTCAACAATGGACCGACCATGACCGTGCTCAATTTAAGCAGACCGACAATCCTTTTGACCTGGCTTTGGATCAGGAACAAACCTACTTTGCAGTACAAGTCCCAGATCGCAACGGCAACCCGCAAATCGAACTGACTCGCGACGGTCGTTTTACCCGTGATTCACAGGGGTTTTTGGCTACGGTCACCGGCGGGCACAAAGTTCTGGGCGTGGGCGATCAACCGATTCAGCTACCTGTCAGTGGAGATGTGGTTGTTCAAAATGACGGGCGCATTCTTGTAGACGGCGAAGAAGTCGCACAGCTTCAGGTCACCGGCGTGACCAATCCCGCCCAACTCGTCAAGCGTGGGCAAAACCTGTACGGCATGCCTCAGGATGACAACTTCCGTAAGGCCGCAGGTCGCACTGCAATCCTTCAAGGTTTCACCGAACAGTCATCGGTTGATCCCATCAAGACGCTGATGCAACTCACTGAAGCGACCAAAACAGCCAACGGCAACGCGAACATGATCAAGTATCAGGACCAACTTATCGACCGTGCAGTGAACACACTCGGTCGCGTTTAATAGATAGAGGGTAACCCCCATGGCCATCGCCGCACTACATTCTGCATCCTCTGGACTCTCGGCATTGTCGACGAGTATTGACGTGATTGCCAATAATCTGGCCAACTCAAATAACGCTGGTTTTAAGGCATCGCGTGCCAATTTTGAAGACCTGCTTTACGAAGAAAAAATGCAGCCAGGTGTCGAAAATGAAAACGGCGATCAACGTCCTGCAGGTCTGTATGTCGGTCTGGGGACCCGCGTGAGCAATACACAAATCGACTTTAAAACCGGTAGCCCGCAGACCACCGACCGCAAACTTGATGTCATGGTCGATGGCAACGGCTTCTTCCAAGTCAACATCACCCGCGGTCAGGAAACCACAGCATTCACCCGCAGTGGCAATTTCTTTATGAACTCCGAAGGTGATCTGGTACTGGGTAACTCCAACGGTCCACGGCTTGAACCGAATATCAATATCCCCGCCGATGCCGAAGACGTGACTATCAGTAATGACGGTCGCGTGCTTGTGAGTCTACCCGGTGAAGCGGAACTTCAGGAAGTCGGCCAAATGGAAGTCGCCAACTTCATCAACCCGCATGGGCTTAAGCAAATTGGTGGCAACCTCTATCTCGAATCTTCCGCATCCGGCCCGCCGACGGTTGGCAATCCAAACACAGACAACTTTGGGGCGTTGCTTCAAGGTTCATTGGAAGCCTCAAACGTCGATCCCGTCGTGGAACTCGTTGAACTGATTAAAGCTCAACGAGCCTTTGAAATGAACTCACAGTCGATCCAGGCTGCCGACTCCACGCTGGAAGTCATCAGTAACCTTCGACGCTTCTAAATCACAGGTAACACTAGGTAACAGTTAATACTGAAAAACAAGGCATAAACATGACACCAGCCACTGACAACTTCACAATCAAAAGCCTCGTCGCCATCGTTGCGATGCTGGTGATGGTTGCAAGTAGTCAGGCTCAGACCATGGATCGTGTCGAACTTAAGTCCATCGCTCAAAGTGATGATAACCTTGTTCAACTCCGTGAAATTGCATGGCTCACCGGTGATACCGCAACCAAACTTGGCGGTTCGATTGTTACCACGCTCTCTGAAAATCAGGTCGACAGTCGTATCACTTTGCAGAGCGTTCGCAAGCATCTTTCGGATATGGGTGTGAACTGGGGACGATTCAATCTCACCGGGGCCTCCCAGTGTCAGGTGACATTGGCATCCGCTCAACCGACTCGCACTGCGATTGTCCCTAATCCCTCTAAACCGATTCATGCGACGGATGCGATTAGCATCGAAGAATATGTCACGCGATATCTTCTTACCTATACCGGCTTGTCGGATCAGGAGTTGGTGTTGAGCTTCTCGGCAGCTGACAAACGCGAGCTTTCTGCTGCTGCATTGACTGACCGTTTTGAAATTGAAGTCATCGGCACTGCGAAAATCGGGCAGATCCCCATGGTCATCCGCCGATGGCGGGGCGGGAGCATGGTTGGTGAAATCCGAGTGACTGCACAGGTAACATGCAAGACGCTTGCTGCCGTCGTGGTTGAAAATGTTCGACGTGGCCAAAGCTTTGGTCCCAATGATGTGCAGGTTCAGGAAGTCTTTCTCACCAGTCCGCAGACGCCCATCCGTAAACTCCGCGATGTGGTGGGGCGGATCGCATCACGAAATATCCGTAAAAACCAGACTCTTTTTGAATCTGACGTGCAGTTGCCTTTCATGATCCAACGGGGCGAACAAGTTACTGTCCGTGTTATGGTCGGCTCGATGGTGATTCGAACCGTTGCTCGTGCCAATACGGATGCAGCCATGGGTGAGATGGTGGAACTGCAAAACCAACGCAGTCGCGAATCTTTTATGGCAAGAGTTACCGGGCCACGCCAAGCCGTCCTGGATAACGGTAGCAGCCAACAGGTGAGTATGGCAGGAGGAGGTAGTCGATGAAATTGATGCTATGTGTGACAACCTGCCTGATGATGCTTTTAGGACATTCAACTCTGGCTCACGCTCAGAGTTCATCGCTTTATGCTCAGAAGTCCAAGACCCAGATGCCCGCGCCGGTCAAGGGACCTGATGGACGTTACGATCGTTTGTCACCCAAACTTTCAGAAGTCAGTTATTCAGCGGTCCCACTTCCCGAACCACGTGGTTATGCACTGCATGATCTGGTCACCATTATCATTCGTGAATCAATTGAAAACGATATCTCCTCCACAACCGATACCAAGAAGTCTGTTTCAGTCGATGGTGAAGTGACCAGCTTCCCGAGTATCACCAGCATGCTCGAACTTCGCCCGCGTACCAGTCCGACAACCAACAATCCCACAGTGGGTCTGTCAATGGACACTGACTTTACCGGTGAAGGTTCACACAAACGCACCGACTCCTTCACCACGCGATTAACCGCTCGGATCATCGACATCAAGCCCAACGGCACATTGGTTCTTGAAGCCCGCAAACGCATTCTCGATGACAAGGAAGATGTGACACTCGTCCTCACCGGCACCTGTCGCAAGGAAGATATCACACTGGATAACACGATTTTATCGACTCAGATTTATGACCTGTTCCTGCGAAAGCAAACTGCTGGCGAAATGAAAAAGGCCTCTGAAAAGGGCGTATTAACCAAATTACTCGACACGATTTTTAACTTTTAATCATGCATAAACACGTACTCCAATTTGCTCTTTGCTTAGTCCTCCTCGCAGGACTGGCTGTGCGTGTGCATGCTGTTCAGCTCCAGGATTTGGTTCGCATCAAAGGTGCTGAAGGCAGCAAACTCGTGGGCATGGGACTGGTCATGGGACTGCCCGGGACAGGTGATGGGGGCAAGTTCACCCCGGCCATGCAGTCACTGGCTCGCGTGATTGAAC
This sequence comes from Phycisphaerales bacterium UBA7800, assembly GCA_002480565.1. Taxonomy (GTDB): domain Bacteria; phylum Planctomycetota; class Phycisphaerae; order Phycisphaerales; family Phycisphaeraceae; genus UBA7800. The sequence continues at coordinate 51,804 of DLCK01000047.1, forward strand.
ATCTGGCAGTCGGGGGCGTGACGGCATCGGATCTTAAAAATACCAAGAACGTGGCCATGGTTGCACTTACTGTCAACGTGCCAGCAAATGGTGTCCGTGAAGGTGATCGTCTGGATGTTCACATCAGCAGCATCGGTCCAGCCAAGAGCCTTCAAGGGGGACGCCTGTTCTTGATCCCGATGACTGGCCCGTTACCCGGATCAGATATTTTTGCCTACGCAGAAGGTCCCGTCAGTGTCGAGGATATCAAGTTGCCCAACACCGGCGTGATCAAAAACGGTGCTCAGATGGTGCAGGACATCCGTGCTCAGTACATGGATGATTACGGTCAGGTGACGTTTGTGATCGACGACAAAATCGCGTCATGGCCAACCGCCAGCAACCTTGCCAGTCATATCAACGGTGTGATCACACTTGATGATGGCCCGGATATTGCTCGTGCGGTGGACCCCAAAAACATCATTGTGCAACTTCCCAATGCGGATCAAAACAATCCCGGCGCTTTCCTGTCACAGATTCTCACCAGCTACATCGACCCGCCACTGATTGGCACTGGTGCCCGCGTGAAGATTAATGAAGCTGCTGGAACCATTGTCTTTGGTGCCAATGTGCAGATTTCCCCAGTCGTTATTTCGACGCAGGGCTTGACCATCACCACGGTCACCCCGCCCATCGAACCGACTCCCGAAGCACCCATGATCGAAACAAATAACTGGGTCTCAATTGACCCTGGCAAACGTGGCGGTACCAAGCTCGCAGACCTGCTTAACGCTCTAAAGCAGTTACGTGTTGAAGGCAAGGATCGCATCGCCATCGTCAAAGAACTGGACAAGGTTGGAGCTTTACACGCGGAAGTCATCATCGAGTAAACACCATGCAGATGTCAGCAATTTCCAATTTGGGTTTTGAGCAAACAGTCACCGATGCGGCCAGGCAGTCGAGTCAGGTGAGTTTTGCCTCACTGCTGAATCGCCCAGGTGTCGCTCGGGAAGCTCAGATGAGTGATCAGCAGAAAAGTGATATCCGTCAGGCCGCTCAGCAGTTGGTTTCCAGTGCGTTGATCCTGCCGATGCTTCAGCAGGTTCGTGAAAGTTCACTCAAAAGCGAATTGTTTCATGGCGGGTTTTCAGAAGACGCTTTTGGTGCTCAGTTGGATACAGAATTGGCTGACCGTATGGTCGCCAAGTCCAACTTCCCGATTGTGGATGCGATTTATCGCAAGATGACTGGCCAGACAGATTTCGTTCCCAAAGGTAAGGAGTTGAATATCCATGGATAAGCAGTTGGAAAAACAACTCGGAACACTTGAAGGTTTGCTTCAGGATTTGATGCAGGCCCATGTGCATCTCCTGGAGCTGCTTGAAGAAAAGCGTTCTGCGATGAAACATGCCAAGCATGATGAGATGGCCCAGGTCTGTCAGCGTGAAAACGAGCAGATCCGCAAGATCAGCGATATGGAAAAACAGCGTCTGCAACTCGTCGCCGATATAACGCTTTTGGTTGAGCCTGGTGCAAAGGAGCCAATGAAGCTTTTGCAGTTGGCTGACCGTTTGCCCGAACCCTGGCGTGGCCGGATTCTGGTGTTTCGTCATCAGCTTCAGCAAAAAATGCAGGCCACCCAAAAGCAGGCACGCACGACGCAGCAGGCCACCATGCAGTTGATGAAACACATGACCGGCATGATGCAGAAAGTCACCGCAGCATGTACCGGTTCAGCAGCGTATGGCGCCAAGGGCGCACCGTCGAATCAAACAAGGATCAGCACCTTCAGCATGACTGCCTAAGTGCAGATGTGAGAATAAACGATGTCACTGAGTAGCGCATTACAAATCGGACGATCCGGCATTCTGGCTAGCCAGACCGCATTGGAAGTAGCAGGTAACAACCTGGCCAATGTCGCTACGCCCGGCTACCATCGCCAGACCATTTCGCTGACACCGGCACAAGGTGACCAGCTTTCCCGCGATATCTCCATCGGCCAGGGCGTTACCGTCCAGTCCATTACCCGTAACATCTCCGAAGCACTTGAAGCCCGTATCCGTTCGAGCATTTCCCAAGGCTCATCTTCGAAAACGCAAATCGACGTTCTTACACAACTCGAAGCCTTGGAAAACGAATTCACCGATGTGGATCTTTCCAGTAATCTCTCTGAGTTCTTTGATGCATGGAGCGAATTGGCCAACACGCCTGACGATCCTTCCAAGCGAACGCTGGTGATCCAGCAAGGTGAAAAACTCTCTGCATTTGTGCAGGATTTACGATCCAATGTCGTTGGACTGCGGGATCAGGTGGATGAACAAATCAGTGCAGCAGTCGACTCAGCCAACTCGGTGCTTAGTCAACTTGCGACAGTGAATATGGAAATCGCCCGTGTGGATGGCGGTACCGGTTCAGCCAATAGTCTACGTGATGAACGCGATACGCTTCTTGCTGAACTCAGTAAGTACATCGACATTTCCACCGTCGAACAGAACGATGGCAAGGTCGATGTCTTCGTCGGATCAATTCCATTGATTCTCAACGGCACGAATCGCGGTATCGAACTGCGCGCCGATGCCCAAGGTGATGATTTTGAAATGAGCATCGTGCTGGGGTCCGACGGATCGCCGTTGCTTTCGACTTCTGGAACCATTCAGGGATTTCTTGAAGCTCGTGAAGAACATGTCAATGGCGCAATTGACGAACTCGATGAATTTGCCAACACCTTGATCTACCAAGTCAACCTGTTGCATACGCAAGGTCAAGGCACTGAAGGTTTCACCTCAGTGACCGGCACACAGCAGTTTGTTGATGTGGATGCGGTGCTTAATTCCGGTGATGCCGGATTGCCGTTTGAAATTGAACACGGAAGCTTCCAGGTCACACTCACTCAAACGCAGACTGGCCAGCAGAACACCACCACCATCGACATTGATCTGGACGGTATCGGTACCGACTCCACGATGAGTGATGTGTTGGCACAGCTTAACAGTGTGGACAATCTCACCGCATCCTTGTCACCCAGCGGTCGACTGGTGATTGAAACATCCGGTCAGCAGTACGAAGTATCGTTCAATGAGGACTCCAGCGGATTTCTCGCCACTGCCGGGATTAACACGTATTTCACCGGTTCCTCTGCAGCGGACATAGGTATCAACGGACTGCTGGAAGATAACACCAACCTTTTGGCAGTCGCCCAGGATCACGTCGACGGCGATAACTCCAACGCTTTAGCCATCGCCAATCTGCGGACGCAGGAATTGGGGGCTTTGGGCGGTATTAGTCTCACAGAAATGTGGAATCGTCACGTTGAGGAATTTGCAGCCCGCATGGGTCAGGCCGAGAGTACATTCCAGGCTGATCAAATCGTCTCTTCGAATCTCAATGCCCAGCAGCAGGCGATCAGCGGTGTGAATGCGGATGAAGAAGCGATCAATCTGCTGAGTTTTCAGCAAGCGTATTCGGGTAGTGCCCGATTTTTAAGTGTTGTGGACGAGATGATGCAAACCTTGTTGCAGTTGCTTTGATGTTGAAATGGATTGAGCTATGAGCAGTATCCCATACAGCAGCTATTCACGCACGACTTCGATGCTGAGTTCCAATCAGTTGATGTATCAACTGCGCAAAATTCAGAGCGAGATGTCCGACGCGCAGAACGCCATCACCACCGGCCAGGCAATCAACAAACCTTCCGATGCTCCGACATTAACTTCAGCGATCCTGCTGGTTGTTGAGCAAATGGAAGCACGTGAGCAGCACGAAAATAATCTCGATTACATCTCCACGATGCTCAATAACGTGGATCAGGCCATGGCGGATGTGGCTACGGTATCCATCGAGGCACATAGTCTTGCTTTGAGTCAGATCGGTATCACCTCTGACGAAGGAACCCGCCAGGCCGAGGCGTCCGTGGTGGATGCACAAATGAGTGCGCTGCTGGACATCGTCAACCGCAAGGTTCTGGACATCGGCTTGTTTAACGGCAACAGCAACAGTGGTAACGAAGCCTTCGTCGAATTTATGGGTGGTGTCCGCTATGTCGGTGCTGAAACCAATCTCATCGCTGAAACCGGCTTGTCCAATGAAGTGGCCTACAACTCAAACGGTGCTGAAGCATTTGGTGCGTTGGGGTATGTCTTTGGTGATGTGGATTTGAATCCGACAGCAACCAATAGCACACGACTCAAAGATGTCGACGGTGCCACCGATAATGGTGTCCGGCTTGGATCATTGCAGTTGGATGTGGATGGCAATACGGTCACAGTTGATTTGACCACTGCCCGGACATTCAACGATGTGGTGACGCGACTGCAAAATGCCATTGACGACATCGACCCGACGGCTGGTGAAATTGTCATTGGTGAAAACGGTTTTGAACTCACCGCTGATTCAGGCCATGAAATTACGATTTCCGACTTCCCCGGTGGCGTTGTTGCATCGGACTTGGGAATTGAACTCTATGCAAACGACGAAACGGTCATCGGCGAAGATGTTCAAATTAATCTCACGAACCTGACGTCACTGGATGCACTGGATTTTGGCATCGATTGGGACAGCGGTTTACAGATCACCCAGGGCGCAGTCACCAAAGTGGCGGACTTCTCCGGTGCGACCACGGTTCAGGACCTGATGAACGTCATTGACGGTTTACATATGGGGCTGCGTTTAAATATCAATGAGCAGGGGACCGGACTGAACATGATCACCGAGGTCTCAGGCATCAACCTGTCCATCGGCGAAGTGGCTGACGGAACCACGGCAACGGATCTTGGTCTGCGAACCTTTACAAACAGCACATCTTTGGAAAGTCTCAACAATGGTTTGGGCGTTTCCCGTGCTGCCAATGAAGAAGATATCACCGTTCAGCTTCACGATGGCACGACGTTTAATGTCAACCTTGATGAAGCTGCGACGATTGAAGATGTTATCAGCATGATCACCACCGCAGCGGAGGACTTGGGCTTAACCGTCGGACTTCCCGGCGATGGTTCCAGTGATCTGAACATTGGTTTTGCCACCGAAGGCAACGGCTTGTTGATCGAGGACGGTACCTTCGGGACTGAGGATTTCAAAATCATCAGCATCAACAATTCCATGGCAGCAGACGATCTGGGAATTGCGTTCAATGCCAAGGATGAGTCTGAGATTAACGGTGAGGATGTGGCAACCGTCCAGGTGGACAGCATTTTTACCCATTTGCAAAATTTAAAAGAAAGTTTGCTTCAAAATGACTCCCGTGGCATCTCACTTGCTGCTAGTAAATTAGAAAGTGACTCTGATTCAGTCACTCGAGTGCGTGCAACGATCGGCGTTCGCACGACACGGGCAGAAGATGCCCTGAATCGTTCGTCAGAACTGGGAATTGCAGAGTCCAGTTTACTAAACGAGCTTCAGGGCGGAGATTTAACGGAGCTTATTTTGAAGTATCAGAATCTCCAGTATCAGTTGCAGGCAAGTTTGAGCGTGGGAGCGCAAAATTTGCAGACAAGCCTGTTGGACTATCTTGCCTGATTCGGCAGAAATTGCGCGTCTCTAAGGTCTTCGGTCGACCTGACAAGATGCTTAAGAATATGAGTTGGCAGGACGCCTTCTCCAGCAGATCAAATGGTTGAGTTTGCTGAACAATCCAGGATGGAAGACCGCGAAAGAAGGATCATACCAATGATCGTAAACACAACAAGATTCGGACAGGTGGAAGTGGATGACTCTCGCGTCATCGTTTTCCCCAAGGGCTTGCTGGGCTTCCCCAGTTACACCCGCTATGTGCTCATTGAGCCGGGCGAAGACAGTTACTTCCTTTGGTTGCAGTCAACTCAGACGCCGGACCTGGCATTTGTGGTGACCGACCCAAGCTTGTTTGTGCCTACGTATAAGGTGCCGATCAAGCAGGACCAAATGAGAGAGTTGGGCATTGCCTCACTCTCAAGTGCACAGGTCTTTGTGATCGTCAATAAAGTCGACCGCATGCTCACTGGCAACTTGCAAGGGCCATTGGTGATCAATGTGGCGACAAAGGTCGGCGAGCAATTGGTGCTCTCTGATCGTCGATTTACGACAAGGGTTCCCCTGGTGGAGTTGGGAAGCCCGGTGGAAGCGATGTCGGCTTGAGACTATTAAGCCGGATGTGATGTGTAAGAGTAGTTCCCCGATGCACGGAGGCATCGGATTCCAGAAGGTCAGATGTGTGTCTGATTTTCGAGGCCCACGGAAGGAGCCTGTTTCATGCTGGTGCTATCGCGTCAGCGCGACGAAACAATCATGATCGGCGACGAGATAGAAATCACCGTCGTCGACATCCGTGGTGACAAGGTCCGTTTGGGCATCAATGCACCGCGATCAATTCAAGTCCACCGCAAGGAGGTCTACGAAGCGATCAAGGCAGAGAACACCCAGGCAAGCCATGTACAAGTGGATGATTTAAACGTCGCCAACCAAAACCTGAGAAAGATGGGCAAGTCCCCAGGAAACTTGCCCAGCACTCAGAAGAAATAAATTAACGTTGCCTTGCTAAACCGCCAGACATAGCGGCCCGGCAAGGCAGGATAAGGACAAAACGATGAATCGCAAAGCATACGACAACTGCAAGGATAAAACAGTTACGCGATCTCATCGTGTTGCGATCACGACAATCAAGGAGGATTGTCATGTCGAGAATTAATACAAACATCGGATCACTCGTCGCTCAGCAGAACTTGGCCAAGTCCAATAGTGGCTTGGAAACAAGCCTACAACGGCTAAGTACCGGTCTGAGCATCAACCGCGGGGCAGACAACCCCGCAGGCTTGATTGTCTCCGAGCGTTTGAGATCAGAAATCTCAAGTGTCTCGCAGGCTATGAGCAACATCGAACGTGCATCAAACGTGATTGCCACGACCGAAGCTGCCTTAGCTGAGATATCAAACCTGTTAATCGACATCAAAGGCCTGACCATTGAAGCAGCCAATACAGGCGGCTTCTCCAAAGAGGAAATCGAAGCCAACCAGCTGCAGATTGACTCGGCTATTGACTCGATCACCCGAATTTCAAACTCCACATCCTTTGCAGGGCTCAAGCTCCTCAATGGTTCATTGGAGTACATCAATTCAGGTGTCGATGCCAGTATCATCAGTGATGTGGACATCTATTCAGCCAACTTTGGTACTGCTACGACCATCCCCGTCACCGTTGAAGTCATCGCCTCTGCTGAAACCGCTCAACTCTTCATCTCCGGTAATACCGCAGGTTCGCCTGGAGCATTCCTCTCAAGTGTCGAGTTTGAAGTCACCGGGCCAACCGGTGTGCAGGTGATCAATGTCGCGTCAGGTACGGCACTCTCAGCAGTCGTCTTCAACATTAACCAGGTCTCAGATGCCACCGGTGTCTCGGCGTACATGGTTGATCCCTTGGACCCGACCTCTGGTATGGTGCTCAACTCACAGACTGTCGGTTCTGACTCATTCGTCAGTGTCCGTAAGCTCAACACCGCATCTGGTGACTTCTTCCAAACCTTTGACGCACAGGGTGGTTCACCCGTTCTACGCGACACAGGTGAAGACGTGCTGGCTCTGGTCAATGGTAACCTTGCTCTGGGTGACGGTGAAACCATCAGTCTGCGGTCTCAGACCGTCAACATGGAAATGACACTCACCCGAACGGCAGCACAGACCCTCGGCGCGACCAGTTACACCATCATCGGGGGCGGTGCGGACTTCCAGATCGGACCATCCATCGACACCTCTCAACGTGTTGGCTTTGGGATCGGTTCGGTCGCTGCATCGCACTTAGGTAACCAAACCTCTGGATTCCTCAATTCAGTGGCATCCGGTGGTGCCAATAGTCTGGTAGCAGGGCGGCAAGCTCAGGCGTCAGCCATTATTGACCTTGCCACGGATCAGATCGCGGTCTTGCGTGGTCGACTTGGTGCCTTTGAACGCAATACGTTGGATACGACATATAACAGTCAATCCATCGCATTGGAAAACTTGACGGCCAGCGAAAGCCGTATCCGCGATACAGACTTCGCCAAAGAAACCGCCGAACTTACACGTTCACAGGTTTTGGTCAGTGCCGGTACATCTGTTTTGGCTTTGGCAAACAACACATCACAGAGCGTGTTGAGCCTCCTGCAGTAAACCGCGCAAGTCTGAACAGCAATCGCGCAAAAATGACGACAATCCTCCGGCGCCCAGGTTTACCGACCTGGGCGTTTTTTATTCCCTTTCGTTTCTGAGCATTCGAATATCAGCTATGGATGTGAAACGTTGGTAAAATCGGAATGGCCATCCCAATTTAACCGAGATATAAACTGTGAGTCGTAAGAAAACCAAGCGTAAAATTCGAGTCCCACGCAAGCCCATTGCCTCGCAGCCCAAGCTGCCATCTGACAATGCGGATATGCCTTTGACACCGTTAACCGAAGCATTGGGGATGATGCAGGCCGGGGAACTGGATTTGGCTCTTGAATTGGTTGATCAGCATATTCAAGCCAACGATGCCGACCCGTTTGCCCATCATCTCAAGGGGCTGATTCTCCATCGACTTGAGCAGTTCGAGGAGGCTGTGGATGCGTTTGCCCAATCCATAGAACTTGGCGAACCGCAAGCAGCCTGGCATGTGAACATGGGGATCAGTCAACGTGCTGCAGGTGATCGCGATAGCGCGATTGCGTCATTTGAAAAGGCGCTGGAACTTGATGCAGGCTGTCAACCCGCTCGATATCAACAGGAGTTGATGCAAGATCAAGACAGTTAAGACGTATGTTTTAATCAGTTTCAAGCCCAAGTCTGAGTAAAACGAAGACTGGGATACTTTCGCATGACTGTGGCTGCGCATCATATCCCATGCTTCGCACCGAGGTGTTGAGCATGGGATATGAGATTTCTCAAAAACTAAGGCTCCTGCGTAAAATCTGTGGGTGATGGGGTTTGATAAGTGTTGGTTTTGCATGCCAGGGAGGTTGCGCTTCCCGGACCCCTTTGCCAGTTGATGACATCACCGTAAACCGGTCGCTTGGTTTAAAACAATCAAAGCATCGGTTCATGGGTGGCGAGTTGCACCGATGAAATATCACGTTGCCAGATGCCATGAACGTCACACGCCTGTCCCAAGTGCGGCCACGCCGGCCACTCACCGGTTGACCGGGGAGACCTGTACGCTGCGGGACGCGGACAGACAATCGAGGGGCAGGGTTCCGTGGGGCTTTCGAAACTTTCCGGGCTTCCGGGGGGGGCGTACAGGTCTCCTGCAATTCACCGGTGAGTGGCCGGCGTTGCTCAAGGTGCTTTGATCCATCCAATATGCATGGCGCGGACGGGGTTTCGAAACACAAGTGTGGCATCGCTCCATGAACCGATGCCTTGTTTGTCTTGTGTGAAGCGATCTCTAAACGGTAACCTGATGAACTGGCAAAGGGGTCCGGGGAGCGCAAGCTCCCTGGCCAGCGAATCCTTGTGTCATCACTTCGATCCCAAACCACAGATTCTACAGAGAAGACAAAACAAAAACATCTCTCTTTACTCTGAGCTCTCTGTGTCTCTGTGGTAAAAAATGCCTTGAAAATCAGTCACACGAATACCATCACCCCTTAAGCACTTGCTGCACGACCTCAACCACCTTGTTGTGGATCGGCCCGCAGGTTGCAATGACGCCTCGGTTTTGTTCGAGTTTACGGCCATGGGTGAAGTTCAGCGGATTGCCAGCCACGTCGGTAACTGTGCCGCCTGCTTCTTCGACGACGAGTTTGCCTGCTGCGTGATCCCAGATTTTTTCGCGGTAGGTTTCACTGGTGGGAAGCCTCAGATAAATCTGTGCATCCCCCTTGGCAATGGTGGCATACTTGGCCTGACTGTCCAATCGTACCGAGTCCTTGGTGATGTTCAGCAACTTGGCAATCTGAGCAGACTGGCTGTGATCCGAATGGCCGGATTCAACGGATTCGCAGAAACAGGCTGCTGCGGTGTCGGTGATGTCGCTGACTTTGATGGGGGTTCCCTGGGTTTCTTCGCTGTCCCAGAGTGGCAGAATCTCAGCCCCTTGACCTTTGATCGCAACAAGCAGCTGTCCACCATTGAGATTGGGACAACCCAAGATACCCAGAACCACTTCACCTTTTTCCAACAACGCCAACGCGACGGCATACTGTTCTTTACGCAGAAAACCCTTGGTGCCATCAATCGGATCAAGTGTCCAATAGGCATCGGTGTCGGCATTGGCGCCGCCCAGGTCGATCCAACTCAGTACGGTCTGCTCATCCACGCAGTTGTCGCTCACAGCCTGCACCTGATCCATCACCGCAGTGCGGACATGTGCCTGGTCGTCTTGACGCAGTTCAGCAGCATCTTCCTCGCCGACCACCACGTCATCAGGGAATGCGTCAGCCAACATCGAGCAGATAATGGCCTGCGATGCGTAGTCAGCGACGGTCACGGGCGACTTATCTTTTTTCTCAATCGTCTCGGGACTGATGAGTCGATCCTGCACACCTTTACAGACGGCGGAGGCTTTACGGACAGCTGCGATGGCGACTTGTTTACGGGTCATGAGGTCCAATGTCATTTTTTGCTTGCTCCATTGAGTTGCTTTGGTGCGGGGATGTTATCATGCTTGCTTGAATGATGCACAATGAGTTTTACCGCCCAGACGCCAAGGACGCCAAGTTAGAAGTGAAAAAACAGCAGTTCAATTTAACCACAAGAGGCACAGAGACACAGAGCCTGAAAAACATGAGCCTCTGCTGAATTTTGTTTTACTCTGTGCCTTTGTGGTTAAATTGTATTTCTCTTAGATTGGCATTTTCGGGTTGGGTGGTTTTAATTAGAAGGTTAACGCTTGGAATACTATCTCTTTTACACCGATCTCGAATACGACGATGCCAATCAGGTTGAAAAAGCTGAACGCATGATCGCGGAAAAAGCATATGGCGAAGCGCGCGTCTTGCTTGAACCTGTTGCTGGTCGAGCCCCGGATGAATACATCTACTGCTTTGAGAATCCCAAGGAACTGTTTATCAAGTTCTGGAATCTCGCAGAATACATGGGTTATATGGGCATGATGCGTAAGCGTGGCGAGGAAGTGACCCAGGAAATCATCTGGCTCAAATCTGCCTATCCCAAAGCCCATTACCTGCTCTCACGCATCGACATCGCAGAAGGTAATTGGGCTTCAGCAGCGGAGTATCTGAATAACGCATTGGATATGGAGCCGGACCACCCAGAGTGTCTGACGGATCTTGCAGGCGTCACTGCCCAGACCGGCGACTTTGAAGAAGCCTTGGAACTCTGTGATATGGCATTGTCCACAAGACCCTATCTGGTTGGCCCGGTCAAGCAACGCGCATTAAAGAGTCGGTATCAATGTCTGCTGCGACTGGGGCGAACAGATGAAGCTCAGCAGATGAAAGACGTGGTCTTCATGACCGCGGATCAAAATGAAGTGTTGGGCAATGTCGATGCGTACAGTAAAGCACATGAAGCAGGCGACATCATCGTCCCCCTGGGTGTGAAGGTGGACAAAGCGATCACCCCCATGCCGCTGAAGAGTCCGTACGACGATCCGGAAACACCACGCCGCAAACCCGGCGCCAAGAAACCAGTCCCACCACCACCGACGGGTAAGCCGTTACCTGCCTATGCCCAGCCTCAATCCAAAGGCTATCCAGGGAAAGAGAAAGCCAAAAAATGGTGGGAAGTCTGGAAGCGGTGATCACCCCCGTGGTGATCGGATAATCTGTTTAAAGAGCAGGGGATTGACTTCCTGGAGATACAACTGTTCCAGTCTAAAGACGGTGATGGGTTTGTCATTTGCACCTTTGCTCGGGCAGGAGCAGGTGACTTCTTTGAGCAGGGTCGGTTCAAGCAGTGTCAGATTGCGATTCCGTAGCAGCTTCTCCGTCATCACCGGGATGGGGTTGGGATCAAACAACTCACCAATGGCCCAGGCACTAAACGTTGTAATCCTCGCGTCTTTCCCGGGATTTTCAAGGAGTTTGAGCAAACTCGGTAAGACCGGTGTGTCGGTGATGCCTGCAAATTTAAAAGCATGAATCATCCGCCGTGAGGTGATGGGGTGATCCATGAGTCTTGGATACAGCAGCATATTGGCTTTGGGGTTACTCATACACGCGATGCCATCAATGATGGCTACCTGACTGATCAATGCAGCGTTGGAATAGGACTGGTTGAATCCCGTTTGGCTGATGCGTTGAAGGTCCGGCTTGTCGGCTGTTTTCTCAAAGGCTTTTTTTGCAAGTTCAAAACTCTTGCTATCGCCAAGCATGCCCAACGCCAACGTCGCAAAGCTGGCCACCAACGGGTCCGCTGATTGCATCTGCCCCAACACATCCATGATCGTTGCGTTGGCGGTTTGCGATTGGCTTAATCCCAACCCCAGTAAACAGGCTGCCCGGAGATTGGAAGGTTCTTCAGCATCCGCTGCAATCCTGCCAAGCAACCGTAGCATGTATCGCACTTGGGATCGCAGTTGATCATTGCGAATATTTCGATTGTCCGCAGGTAATCGTCGTAGATACAAACCCATTGCAACAGCCGCAAAGCCGCGTGACGGATCGTTTAGCGGATTGGCTACTTGAACTGGATTGGGATTGATGACCGACATGCTGCTACGGGCATAGCTGCCAAGCAGAATGTCGCATAGCAGTTTAGCATCTTCGGGCTGTTCATTGCGATCCAAATCTGAGTCGCCGAGTTTGCCTAATGGGATGAGTCCAAACCGCAAGGCATATCCGACGGTGTCCTGTGTGGGCAGATCGTAGTCACTGCCTTGATTAAGCCAGTTGTCATATTTGAAAAGTCGCTTAAGTGTTGGTTCTGTGGGCTGATTGCGATTGCCCGGACGCCTAGGCAGTGAAACGTCGTTGTACGTTCGGGCGAGGTTCCGCTTGGCAAGTTTTGTGAGTCTGGCATTTTGAGCAATGGCAAGATGGTCATATGCCACAGCGACACTGGTGCGCATGGCAGCGATATCCTGATCCAATACCGATGGTCCGGGCCATTGATTCAGGACAACGCCAAGAGCCTTGGGAACCTCTCGCCATTGAGCAGGGCGGTTGTGATAGATCGGCGTAAAGAGATTCAGCACAAGCGATTCATCCGGTCGGCTGGCGAGCATTTGAATTGCTTGGTCAAAGATAAATGGGTCGATGGTTCGTTTGAGTTGACGCAAAGCAAGTTGGTTGACACCCGGCGGATTGTGCATGCGGATGGCCCACATCGCCAGCCTTGCCAATTGCAATGCTTCGAGGGGGTGGAGCGTCATGCCGGTGGCTTGCGTGACAGACTCCTGGTCATTGATTGCAAATTTTGTGAGAAGGTTAAGCAGTTGTGGATCGGTTTGGTGCATCAGACCGATGCCGATGATCCATGCTGAGGCCTGATCGAAATCAAGTTGAAAAGTGTTGGTTTTAGCTGTTTTTTTAGGGGTTTTAGGCTGAGGTTGTGTAAACGCCTCGTGAAACGTTTGGATCGCCGACTCATCACCGATTAACGCTAATGCCAACCATGCTGCGCGTTTGACGTACATACTTTCATGTTGAAGGTTGGCTTTGATTTGCGGGACAGCTTCGTTGATCTGCATGCGTCCTAATGCCAATGTCGCTGCACTGAGAAGGTTTACGTCTTTGCTTTGCGCAAGGACTTTGGTCAGAGCGTTTTGGGCTTGCTGCTTGCTGATGGTATCAAGGGGTTTGGCGTTGGCAGGTTTGAGATAGTGATGTTTGTTGGCTTCCCACCATGTGATCCAGGACCATTGGCTGTCGATCCATTCCATGCCGGTGGGTTGGTAATCACCTTTGTTGATGACCACTTCGTCAGCTTTGGGAGCGTTGGCATTGTTGCCGTACTCCATTTTGATTTGCGAGTCTCCGACGGTCGCTTCGATGGGGCCTTTGATCTGGGCATGGACTGGGGGCGTCAAAGTGCATGCCAGTGCAAGCAGCAGGATCAATGTGGAACCTGAACGATGTCTGTAAAACATGGTCATATCCTTGCATTCGAATGCCATCACGATACGCCAGCCACACCATGGCAAACATGTCAATCTGATGGTACGACAGATGCCTTTATCATGATGTTACTACTTAACCGCGTGGGCCGGTGATTAATTCCTTGAAGAGGAATGGGTGTATCTGCTCTAAAATCTCCTGAATATGATGAACAGATCCGCCGTTTTTGTCGGTGCCTAGTTCGATGTTGGCTTCCAGTGGTAACACGGTCAGATTGCGGTTGAGCATGAGTTTTTGATAGGCAACTGACCAGACATGACGATCGCCCATTTCCCCCAACGCCCAGGCACAAAACGCTTCGACCTCCGGCTGTTTGCCTGAGTCATCGAGTAATTGGGCCAGGCTGTCGATGATGCTCATATCACCTGACCATTTCAAGGCACGGATCATTTCACGGCTTGTGTAGTCGTTTTTGAACAGTCCGGGGTAAAGCATTTTACATGCTTGTGGATTACCCAGACTGGCCAGGCCTCGAAGAACCTGTATTTGGGCCAAAGTATTGACGTTCCCGCCTTTGGCCAGTTTGACGCCTTGGCGGATGACTTCCAGATCCAATGCGTCGGCCGTATTGGTGTAAATGTGGCTTGCCGTACGCAATGTCCTTGGGCTTCGACACATGCCCAAAGCCAGTATGCCATAGCTTTTCACCAGGTCATCATTGTTGTTGGCCACGACATATTCCACGCTTTGCCGCAGTTGCCCCATCCCCAAAGCCAGCACGCAGGCTGCGCGCAGGTTGTGGTCTTCGTGATGATTGGTGGCCATTCGCGTGAGCAGGCGATCAATGTAACGGGCCATTTTTCGCTGTTTTTCATGGCGAATCAAGGTGGTGTCGTAGGGCAGGCGACTTAGGTAAACGCCCAACGCCATGGCCGCAAAGCCGCGTGAGGGGTTGAGCGAATGGCCGTTTGTCGCGCCGGAGGTGTAGCGGTCGAGCAGGACATCGCAGAGAAAGTGTGCGTCTTCGGGGGCTTCCTCTTTATCCAGGTCGGTATCACCATAACGCCCGCGCGGGATCAGGCCATATCGCAGTGCATGGCCAATGGTATCCGCGCCCGAGCCTGGGGGCGGGTAGCCCTTGCAGAGGAAATAGTCAGGCGTTCGCCAGTAGTCATTTTTGAAAAAGCGTGTGGGAAGATTTTTACGCTGAGCGGGTGTGAGTTGTTCGATGGGGATCTTGCTTTCCTGGATCAAGGCGTAGTTGCGACCCAGTTGGCGATTAATCAGGTGAAGCAGTCGAGTGCCCATGCCGTTTCTCAGGATGCGCAGGTTGTCATAAGCCAGGGCGACGGAAGTGCGCAGCGCGGTGATTTCCTGTGTGCCGTCCTTTCCGTCGCCGGACCTTTCCCAATAAAAACCAGCCAGGGACATGGATTTGCAGGGGATGGTTCGCCAGCCGGTGGGGCGACTTTGGTACAGCGGATTGAGCAGGTCGGACACCAATGAGTCATCCAGGTTCGCCCCCAAAGCCTGGATCGCTTCGTCAGTGAGGATCGGATCGGTGGAGGTGTCCAGAATCCTGAATGCCACCGTGTTGATGCCTTCGGGATTGTGCATGCGCAGCGCCCACATGGCCATGCGCTGTGGCGTGAAAGCGTCATTGTGATGGGCATCACCGATGAGGGTCAGATTCACTTTGGTGATGATGGGAACCAAGGCCTTGAGCAGTTTGGGATGGGGCTTTTCCAGCAGGCCGATGCCGGTGACCCAGGCGGTGCTGTCTTCCTCGCTGAGGGTGGGATTGTCGAGGACTTTCAAAAAGGTTGCCCGTGCCAGTGCGTCACCCATGAGCCCCAACGCAAGCCAACTGTTGCGGCGGACTTGCTCATTGGGATGCTTGAGCAACTCGATGATCTCGGCAGTTGCCTTCGTACACTTGATCCTGCCCAGGGCATAGACGACTTCCGCCAGCACCTTGGGATTTTTCTTTTCCTTCAAGGCTTTGAGCAGTGCAGGTCTGATACCGTATTGGGGTTGGTCGTCCTGCGATATGGCATCCTTGTCTCTTTCGACAGGCAAGCGATCATGATGGGCATTGGCTTCCCACCAGTGAATCCACGACCAGTAGTGGGTGTACCAACCCTTGGGGGGAATTCCTATCGGCGGACATCGGCCGTGGAATTTTTCGGGCTTTTCCGGTGGTTTGCGATTGCCCCCGGTGTGTTTACTGGGGCCTCGCGTCTGAGCTTGGGTGACAGCCGACAAGCTGAGGATCAGCAGGATGCAGACCATGTTGCATGCTGCCATTAATCGATTCGTATGTGTCTTCATGTGAACCTCCGGTTTCTACGTTGAAGAAAAAAGGCCCCTCTATACCTAAACTGGAAATTGCAGGATTTTGGGGCTTTGGCAATGGGCAATCGGCGAAAATTTTGAAAAATGTCTATTTTGTTGCATGTTTTGTTTGTATTTTGCGGCCAGTATGCTGGATTACCCACGCGGGCCGTGCAGCAGTATCTTGTAAACAAACGGATCGATCATCTGCAAATATTCCCGGGTCGGTGTTAGACGCTTGTCTGATTTTAGCTGTGTCTGAATGGTGATGTTGCGGTGTCGCAGGAGTTTTTCCGTCATGACTGGTACGGTTTTCGATTCATGCAATTCCCCCAAGGCCCACACGCAGTACAACATCAAGTTGGGATTCTCTTCGGTATTTTGCATCAGTTCCACCAGCGTATTGCTCATACTCGTGTCCCTTGACCAGTTGAAAGCCTGGAGCATCGTGCGACTGGTATGTGCGTTTTCCAGGAATCGGGGCAGCAAGAGTTGATTGGCATCCGGTTGTGCCATGCATGCCAGCGCCCGGATGATATTTCGCTGCATAATGATAGCTTGGATGTGATAATCCTTGGTCAGGGCGTCGGTCTTGAGCTTTTGAATATCCAAATTTTTATCTGTTTCTTCGAACGCCTGCTGAGCAAGGTTAAAGGTGTACGGATCATTGAGCATCGCCAAAGCCAAGGTCGCGTAACTTGCCATCATCGCATCAGGAGATTGAATCTGCTTGAGGCTGTCTGCTGCGGTGGCCGTTTGACTGAGCCCTAACGCCAGAATACACGCGCTGCGCAGGTTGGTCGGTTCCTTGATGTTCGATGCTGTTTCAACCAGACGGCGTTCCATGCGTCTGGCCAACTCTTTGAGTTTCTCATTTTCGATCTGCTGATTATCTGCAGGCAGTCGGCGGAGATATAACCCCATGGCTACCGCAGCAAACCCGCGTGATGGATCATGCTCTGAGGCACCGAGTTTCCAGGGGATCGGCCCGCAACTTTTATCCATGCGGTCGGTAAAATCGCCGCGTAAAATCTGGCAGAGCAACTCGCCGTCTCTGGGGTGGACATTGGCGTTAATCCAGGCATCACCGATCTGCCCCAAGGCGATGATGCCAAATCGCAGGCCGTTGTTCCTCGTGGGCTTGCCATGGTTCCGCCAATCGTCATACCGGTAAAGTACCACCGGATCAGCGGGATTGGGGCGTTTGGGCATCACCCATGTATACGTGCGAGACAATACACGCCGGCTAAGCAGTGACATCCGCGCGTCATTGGCGATGGCGGGATTGGCAAAAGCCACGGCTGCTGAGGTCTGTAAGCTGATCCATGGAAGCGCCGGGACAAGGAATTTGTTCTGATACGCAATGGCATCGGTACGGCAAAATGCCTTGGCAAACTCTTTCCATTCAACTCTGTCATGGTGATACAGCTTGGTAAACACAGCCCCAACGTCCTGATCACGCGGCAAGCTGGCCAGGGTTTGTATCGCCTCGTCGAACAACTCCACATCCGTTGTCTTTTCCAACACCTGTTGGCAAAGCAGCCGCGAGCCATTGGGCTTGTGCATGCGAATGGCCCACATGGCAAGTCTTGTCAAGGGCAGTGACTCTTTGGGCTTAAGCTTCATGCCCGTGTATTGTGCGATCATGCGATGGTTTTGTGACACGAACGCGACCATGCTTCGGAGCAGGGATTCATCTGCATGATTGGACAAGCCGATGGCCATGACCCACGCACTGGCTGTCTTGGCGGTGAGTTTGGGATGCAACTCCGGTAACGGTGCTTGGGAATCAGCCACGCCGGGCGATTGGGCTGTCACCGCAGGGGAACTGACTGTGGAACCAGTACGAACTTCGTCATCGAAATCATCGGCTTTTGTCTGACTGGTGTTTTTGAGTTCTTCATTTTCAACAGGCATGACCAACGCACTTTTGAGGGCATGTCGAGCTAAAGGATCATCGACGATACCCAGCCCCAACCAAGCTGCGCGGACGACATCCGAATCGCTGTGATCCAGGAGTTTGACCAACTCCCAGGAAATGTCTTTGACCTGCATGCGAGCCAGAGAATAGGCAGCCAATTGGATCCGTTTGGGGTCTTTGCTCTCGTGTAGCAGCTTAAGCAAGGTCGAATGTGCCAGGTCAAAAGGTGCATTGGTTTGATCCGGGGTTGGCGTAGGCAAGGTGCGATTGGGTTTGAGATAGCGATGTGCGTTGGTTTCCCACCACATGAGCCATGACCATTGGTTGTCGATCCATTCATCACCGGTGACGCGGTAGGGTTGTTGATACGGGTATTCTTTTGGCCCGGTGACCAAATCACGACTTTGCGGGTCGATTTTGTAGGTCATCGTGGCAGTCTTGGTTTTGCCTTTGACGACCTTGACCACCTGAGCCTGCGTTTGCGAAGGGTGAACAAGGAACATTGAAAACGTAACCAGTATCAAAATCACACGGAATTGCATCATGGCATCCCCTCTCGAATCGTCAATGCCAGGTCAGTGAGCCTAAGCAATAACCAACGCGGTCTATCAGAGTAGACGCGGTTTATGGCAATTTTTTCATTCCCGCGGTATTAATTATTTTTTGATTGTTGGATAGCAATTGGTAGGTTCCCCACGTACTTGATTTTAACCGGTCATCTTTTATGAGGATACATTTTTTAGGGATTGTCCGAGATATTTATGCGATTCAGACAGGCGGATGATTGATTGCAATCCGTGGGGGCATATCTGGATGACTTGGAATACACCATGAATTGCATGGGGATTGGTGCTTGCATGAGACAGTCGTTTCATGGTTCAATACACGAATGCATCCAGTCAAACTTGGTCCATATGACATTACGCGGAAGATCGGTGAAGGGGGCATGGGGTCTGTCTATCTGGGGACACATACTCAAGATGGCCGCGAAGCAGCGATCAAGCTACTGCCTGAGGCAATGGCCAAACGACCTGGTTTTCGTGAACGGTTCGAAGCTGAAATCGAATCCCTGCGGAAGCTTGAACATCCCAATATCGTCGGGCTGTATGCTTACGGTGAAGAGGATAATCAGTTGTTCTATGTCATGGAATATGTGCCTGGCAAGAACCTGCAGGAAGAACTCGACAACGGACGGCATTTTTCATGGGCACGAATCGTGGACATGGGGATCGCCTTGGCTGAAGCACTTCGACATGCACATCTGCATGGCATCATCCATCGTGATATCAAGCCTGCCAACATCATGACCCTTGACGATGGTACACCCAAACTCACCGACTTTGGAATCGCACGACTCTATGGCGTTGAAGGGCTGACCATGGCAGGTGGGCCACTGGGGACGGCTCATTACATGGCGCCCGAACAGGCGTCGAGTAACAACAAGATCACCGAGCATGCGGATATCTATGCCTTGGGGGCGACGCTTTACACGTTACTTGCCGGACGCCCGCCGTTTCAGGCTCAGTCGATGTTGCAGGTGTTGGACATGCACAAACGCCAGACACCTTTACCTGTCAATCAGGTTGCGCCGGAGGTGCCCGAGGAGTTGAGTGTGGTAATCAGCACGATGCTCCAGAAAAAGCCCCAGGACCGCGTCGCCAGTGCAACGATGCTCATCAAGAGTCTCAAGGCTGTGCGTGATGCGGTGGCATTTCGGCAACATACACTCAAGCCGCCATCTCCTGTTACGCGAACACCAACTGATCCGCAGGATATCCATACCCAGTTGATCGGTTCGTCGGATAAAGACACGCCAACGATTCGACTGGATCAAAGCACACTGCCCGGTGAGGTTGATCCGGATCAAACGATTGCGACCAGTGTTCCGATTGATGATGAGATATTGGTTGATGCCGACCCTGATGCCACGATTCTCAGTTCCGAGGCGACAGTTCTTTCACTTGAGACAGTCGATGCAAGCGAGGAGTCGGATGAACAACTGGACGCAACGGAGGATGCTCAAAATGCGCATAGCTCCTCGTCGATGTTCATTACCGCTGAGCAGGCTCGGCAGATGGATCGTCAGCGATTAGAGGAAGAAGCCCGCAGTCAGCCGCAGACGATTTCCGTTTGGTCGATTGTGTTTTTCATGTCCAGTGTGATACTGACCGGGGCGATTTGGTATTGGTCAATCCCATTAAGTCAGCAGGAGCTTCACTCGCGGATCACGGCTTTGCAGGAGACGTCCGATCCCTTTGAACAGGCGACTTTGCAGAATTACATCAAGCAGTATCTCAGTGAAGCCCCCGAGGGTGATCCGGCCATCCCGATGGTGGAGCAACTCAAAAAAGACCTTGATATACAGGATCTTGAACGCAAACTCCGACAACGAGCGCGGTACCGATTGAATAACGCATCATCACTGAGCATGGTGGAGCAAACGTTGCTTGATGCGATTCACATCATGCCCGAAGACCCACAGATGGCCTTGGATCGGTTGGCAGCGATCAAGACGCTGTACGCTGACCCGGGGATTGAGCGATCCAAGCGTGATGAACATCTGCTGCAAGTTGAAGGTTTACTCACTGAACGTGCGAAGCAGACATTGCTGACATATGAAAAAATTTACCTTCAGCCTATCAGCCTGCAACTGGATCGTGCTGAGCAATTTCTGGATGCCAATCCAATACGAACCAAGCAGGTCGCCCAATCGATCATCACTCTCTATGCCGATCATGCTTGGGCCGCCGGTCAAATTGCTCGTGCGGATGCGTTGATTGAAGCTGCCAAGTTAAAGATCAATGTTACGGATAAGAATTAACCGATGCAGATAGTGAACCATACAGGTATTTTGAAAGGCCTCGTTGCATGCACATCATGATCTCTTATCCCAAGTCCGGCCGAACATGGGTTCGGTTTATGGTTAATCGTTATCTCATCGAACGTCTCAAAACACCGACCGATGATGTCGTCAAAGTCGAAGAAGGATTAGCCAACACGCCCAATCATGTGGTGTGGACGCATTTCAATGGCGCGATGCTGTTCAAAAAACCGTATTGGGAAATGGGTTTTGAATACAACCAATTGCGCAATCTGCCATGTGTTTTTCTGGCTCGGAATTTCTATGGCACGATCGCCTCAGCCTACTATCACGGTCGGAATCGCAAGAATATATTCACCCATGAACCCAAGGCTTTTTTGCGATGCCCACGCTACGGCATCATCAAACTCATCAGCTTCTACAACCAGATCGACGAGATCAAATCACTGTGTGGCAGCTTCACAGCATTCCGCTATGAAACCTTGCAGAAAGACCCGCGCAGCATCTTCGTGAAAATCCTTCAGTCACTTGGCCAACCCATCGATGAGGGCATCGTGGATCAGGTGGTCGAGGACGGTAAGCTTGCCAATATGCAGGTCACCGCTGCCGAAGAGTGTTATGCAGGCACATGGTTGGGTGAGGTCAATCCCAATGCGGATATGAACGAAAATATCACAGTGGGTAACAACAAAAAATATCACCAACTCTTCGATAGTGAGGACTTGGAATATATTGATCACATGATTGACTTGCTGCTGGTCAACAAAGATGCTGATTATCTGGAAGGTTGTTTGACTCCTCCTCCAATCAAGAAATAACCATCAATAGTAATGAAAAACGGCGAGTGTGATGCTCGCCGTTTTTTTTTATGGATGATATTTATTCTGACTTAAAACAGACCCCACAGATTGGTCCAGTCTTTTTTCTTTTGTGGGCGTTTGACGGTCATGTCTGGCGTCTTGACACTTTCGGTCATGTGAAACTCTTCCACCGAATAGCTCGTGGGTTCATGCCGTTCCGTGTAACACCCGTTGCAAAGTAGTGTCGCAGTGAACAGGGCGATGATTGTCAGTTTGTAACGTGACATGATTGTTCCTCTATAGCTGCGACACTGCGTGTCGCTGATGCCTTGGGTAAAATAAATTGATCAGTTTGCCACGATGTTCACCATGCGACCCTTGATGACGATGACCTTGCGGACGGTCTTGCCCTCAAGGAATGCTGCGACTTTTTCCTCGGCCTGGGCAAGCTCACCCATGGTGTCATCATCGGCGTCGGCTGGGACGGTAACCTTGCCACGGACTTTGCCGTTGACCTGTACGGGCAATTCGATTTCATTTTCGACCAGTAAAGCTTCATCATACTTTGGCCAAGCCGCGCGGGCGAGACTTTCTTCGTGACCCAATCGCTGCCACAGCTCCTCAGCCATATGCGGGGCGATGGGGCTTAGCAGCAGGACGAAACTTTCGGCCACTTCGCGGGACAGTTTGCCTGACTGCTTGACCAACTCATTGTTGAGTTCGATCAACGCTGCGATGGCTGTGTTATAACTCATGCGTTCCATGTCATCGGTGACGCGTTTGATGGTCTTGTGCAGCAACTTACGGATCGCTTCGGGAGCCTGCTCATCGGTGACGAGAAATTCGTTGGTGTATTCATCGACATAGTTACGCCAGACACGTTGGAGGAAGCGGAATGGGCCAGCGATGTCGCGGGTGTTCCATATCTTGGATTGGTCCAGTGGCCCCATGTACATCTCATAAACGCGCATGGTGTCACAGCCGTACTCTTCGCAGATTTCGTCGGGTGTGACTGCGTTTTTCAGACTCTTACCCATCTTGCCGAACTCGCGTTTGACTTCTTTACCTTCGTAAAAGAACTTGCCTTGCTTTTCTTCAACCTTGGAAGCTTCAACATAAATGCCGCGTTCATCGGTGTAGGCATAGGCTTGGATGTAACCTTGGTTAAACAGCTTGCCAAAGGGTTCGGGCGTAGAGACATATCCAAGGTCAAACAAAACCTTATGCCAAAAGCGTGCATAGAGCAGATGCAAGACGGCATGTTCCGCACCACCGACGTACAAGTCCACGCCACCGTTGTGGTATCCGCCGGACTTCTTCTTGCTCTTCATCCAGTATTGCTCAGCTTCACTGCTGGCGAAGGCTTCGGTATTTTTCGGATCAAGGAATCGCAGGAAGTACCAGCAACTGCCAGCCCACTGAGGCATGGAGTTGGTTTCACGGGTGTAGGTCTGTCCATCCATCGCAACCTTTAGCCAATCCTCGCCAGCACGTCCAAGCGGTGGTTGCGGCGCGGCATTGGGATCATTGCTGGCGGTCGGCTTAAAGTCTTCCATATGCGGATGCTCAACAGGCAGATCGCCTTCGGGCACCGCGTGGATCGAGCCGTCTTCGCCATGAAGAATCGGAAACGGTTCACCCCAGTAGCGCTGACGACTAAACAACCAGTCACGTAATTTGTACTGCACCTTGGGTTGGCCGAGTCCCTTGTCGGCAAGCCACTGCGTGATGAGCTGCTTGGCTTCGTCGGTGGGCTTTTCATCCAGTGTGATTTCGTCATTGCCTGAGTTGATCGCTGTCCCTTTACCATGGAAGCAATCGCCAAAAATGCCTGGATTTTGCAGGTATTTTTCAACCAGTGACTCGGAACCTTCTGCTGATTCATCGACGTTAAGACCACTTGCTTTGGCCTGTTCATCCAGCCAGTCAATGTCCGGGAGGACCACCGGGATGATCGGCAAATTAAACGTGTTGGCAAAGGCAAAGTCGCGTGCATCATGGGCAGGTACCGCCATGATTGCGCCTGTGCCGTAACCCATCATCACGTAATCAGCGATCCAGATCGGCGTCTTCTTGCCATTGACCGGATTGATTGCATACGCGCCGGTGAAGACGCCCGTTTTTTCCTTGCCTTCAGCCATGCGATCCATGTCGCTGCGACCTTCAGCAGCAGTTTGATACTCGGCGACAGCAGCTTTGTGATCGACCGTGCTGATGACATCCACAAGCGGATGTTCGGGGGCCAACACCATGTACGTTGCACCAAACAAGGTGTCAGGGCGTGTGGTGAAGACGCGCAGCGATTCGTCACTGCCGGCAATCTCAAAGTCCACCAACGCACCTTCACTGCGGCCGATCCAGTTGCGTTGCATGATCTTGATCGGTTCAGGCCAATCCACACCTTCCAAGTCGTCAGCCAAGCGTTCGGCGTAGGAGGTGATCCGCAACATCCACTGTTTAAGAGGACGCTTGAATACCGGGTGATTGCCACGCTCGGACTTGCCTTCGTTGGTCACTTCCTCGTTGGCCAACACTGTCCCCAAGGCAGGGCACCAGTTGACGGGAACTTCTTCAAGAAAGGCCAGTCGATTGAAGTCGATAAATTCACGTTGTTGGGCAGCGTCAAGTTCATGCCATTTGATCGCGCCCACCGGATCGCCTTCCAATCCGGCAAGACCTTGAGCTTCAGCGAGTTTCAAATCACCGCTGGCATCGACGTAGGCTTCCTCGTTTTCCAACATGGCAATCAGTTCGCCAATCGGACGAGCTTTTTGCTGAGTCGGATCAAACCACGAGTTGAACAGTTGCAGGAAAATCCACTGCGTCCATTTGTAGTAGTCCACATCGGTCGTCGAGACACAACGATCCCAATCATAACTCAAGCCCAACTGCTTAAGCTGGCGAACCATGTTGGCAATGTTCTGTTCCGTGGTGATCCGAGGATGCACACCATGTTCAACTGCAAACTGCTCAGCAGGCAAACCAAAGGCATCAAACCCCATTGGATGCAGCACGTTAAAACCTTGCATCCGCTTGTAACGGCTGACAATATCCGTAGCGATATAGCCCAGGGGGTGACCCACATGCAGGCCGACACCTGAGGGATAGGGGAACATGTCCAGCACGTAATACTTGGGCTGATCCGGGTTAAAACCCTCGTCACCGGGGTTGAGTGCTTTGAAGGTTTTGTTCTGATCCCAATAGGCCTGCCACTGTGGTTCAATTGTCTGCGGTTTGTATTGCATAGTCTTATTCTAATCTCGCGTGCGTCAAAATCGTGTATCGGAAACAGGTATTGTGATTAGCCAGCGTGTGTTAAGCAAGCCGAGGGCAAAATTACATTTTTCGGTCAGATGGATGCCTGATTTTTTTAACACAAAGGCACGAAGGACACGAAGGTCACGAAGAAATACAAATAAAACCGAAACCAAATGCTTAACTGTCTTGTCCTTTGTGCCTTTGTGATCTTCGTGCCTTCGTGTTAAACATTTGACCGTTGAAATTCTCAGCAAAGGTCGATTGCCTGTGGATATCCTGGCATTTCTAAAAATCAGGTGATTCACCAAGCCAAAATGTTGTATCCTGTGAGCATCCATGAGTGAAAAGAAACGCTACAAGAAAAAAGACGACGAGCAGCCGGACATTGATCTGTCGAAGATTTTCGACAAGATGCCTCCCAATGCCTATGAAGCGGAATGCGCCCTGCTGGGGTCGATGATTCTCGATTCAGAGGTCATTGGTGACGTGGTTCAGATCATGTCCGGCGAGAAGGACTTTTACAAAGCCTCGCATGGCGTGGTCTACAAAACCCTCGTCGATATTTACGATAAAGCAGAGCCTGTCGACCTGGTGCATTTGAAGCAACGCCTTGATGACCAGAACCAACTCGAAGGCATCGGCGGGATCGAATACCTCGTCGAACTTGTCGAAGCGGTTCCCTCAGCACTGAGCGCCCCGTACTATGCCAAGATCGTCAACGACAAGGCGGTTCTCCGTGGACTCATCGGTTCGGCAACGGATATTCTGCATAAGGCATATCACACCGCTGAACCGGTCGACAATCAGGTCGACATCGCAGAACAGGCGATTTTCAACCTCCGTCAGAACGGCAACTCCAACGAAGCGACCCTGCTTAAGCAACTGCTCGAAGAAGCACTCGACCGTATCGACACCCACGACGGACGCTCGATCACCGGTGTGGAGACCGGCTACTACGAGTTCGATGAAATGACCAGTGGCCTGCAGAACGGCGAAATGATCATCCTTGCTGCCAGACCGTCAATGGGTAAAACCGCGCTGGGTTTGAACATGGCTGAACACATCGCTGTCGCCAACAAGCAACCCGTCGCGGTTTTCAGTTTGGAAATGGGTAAGGCGCAACTCGCTGAACGTCTGATGGCCTCCAACTCCGGCGTGGACTCGCAGAAAATTCGTAAACGCATGCTTGGCGGTGATGACTTTTTACGTCTCCAGGAATCCTGTGCCGCGCTGTCCGAGGCACCGTTGTACATTGATGACACACCTGGCCTGTCAATTCTCGCATTGCGTGCCAAAGCCCGTCGTCTTGCTGCCCGGTATGGCATTAAAGCGATCATGATCGACTACCTGCAGTTGATGAGTGACCCCGGCTCAGAATCGCGTCAGCAGGAAGTTTCCAACATATCACGTAATGTCAAAGGACTCGCCCGTGACCTGAATGTCCCGGTGGTCTGTCTAAGTCAGCTTAACCGTGGTGCAGAAAACCGTGAAGGCCACCGCCCGCGCATGGCCGACCTGCGTGAATCAGGCAGTATCGAACAGGATGCCGACGTGGTGTTGATGCTCCATCGCGAAGAGTATTTCCACAACGGTGATGAAGAATGGAAACAAGCTCATCCCGAACTGGTGGGCACTGCCGAAATCATCATCGCCAAACAACGTAACGGCCCAACCGGTTCAGTCCATCTGCAGTTCCATGGCGCAACGACCCGCTTTAACAACCTCTCACATGCAGCACCAGGCAGCGGTGTGTCGGCGTTTTGAGAGACGGGTTAACCAATTCTAGCCAATGTGTTTGACTGTAAGGTGGGGGAATGCAGTGATCGCTGATTAGCTGAGAAAGTTTTTGTTAATTACGGACGCAATAGTCTTAATTGGTTAGAAATATTCAACAAGGAAACGAACATGCTTGGATTCCGGTATATCAAAGTTGAACCCACGGATTTTGTATTGCAACATAAAGGTGGCAATGTGGTGCGTGAAGGTGCTGGCATTTCCTTTTTTTACTATTCGCCGACTTCTTCACTTGTACTCATTCCCATGAGCAGTGTTGATGTGCCGTTTATCTTTGAGGAAGTGACTGCAGACTTTCAGCAGGTCACCATTCAAGGGCAACTGACATATCGTGTTGTTGATCCCAAAAAACTTTCGCAATTGATGAATTTTACCCTTGCAGGTAAGGGCAATGGATATGTTTCAGACGACCCCAAAAAATTACCTAAACGTTTGATTAACCACACTCAGGTACTTACGCGATCATCTTTGAAATCGCTGCCATTGCGTGAAGCACTTGGACAATCTGACTTACTAGTTGCCGCCTTACGTGAAGGGTTGGAAAACGCTCCTGGTATTTTGTCACTTGGCATTGAGGTGCTTGGCCTTTCGATTCTGGCAATAAAGCCTACGCCTGAAACATCCCGTGCTTTGGAAGCTGAAGCCCGTGAACAGATTTTGCGTTTAGCTGACGAAGCGATCTATGCACGCCGAAATGCTGCTGTTGAGCAGGAACGTAGTATCAAGGAAAATGAATTAAATACAGAAATCGCAGTTGAAAACAAAAAACGTCAGATTCGTGAAACCCAAATGGAGGCAGAAAAATCCGTTCAGAAAAAACGCAGTGAAATGCAGGAAGCGAAGATGGGGGCCAATATTGCCTTGGAAGAAAAGAACAAAGATTTGGTTGCACTGACAACCGCTAATAGCCGAGAGGAATCTGATTCCAAGGCTTATGGCATTGAGGTCATGATTAAGGCGTTGGCTAATGTGGATCCCAAAGTACTTCAGGCATTGACCAACGTCGGTATGGACGCCAGTCAATTGATTGCTCAATCATTTAGAGAATTAGCGGAAGGCGCAGATAAAATTGGACAGCTAAACGTATCTCCAGATCTTTTACGTGAATTAATATCAAAAGAAAAAATTCATCAATGAAGCGTCTGACTGAAAACAAAATTATTCTTGTTGTCCGCCAGACACGACTGGATGAGTTGATCGCTCGCTTTAATACTGAGGATCAGGCCCGATTTTATGTTGAACATCTAGGTGCCGATTTCTCTGATTATCTTTTGGAGGATCGGACGTATAAAGCTGCTATCAGCCAAACAGAAATGATACTCGCTGAATATGGACGTGTTCAGATGTTGGATCGTCAGTTCGTTCCCAACTTCATCTTTGGCCCCAATGATACTGTATTGGCATTGGGGCAAGATGGGTTGGTTGCCAACGTCCTAAAATATCTCAACGGCCAATATCTCATTGGTGTGAATCCTGATCCCCAACGATGGGAAGGCGTCCTGCTGCCATTTGGTGTTTCTGATTTGAAGCTATTAATACCAGAGGTGTTTGCTAAGCATCGGAATGTTAAGACTATTACAATGGCACAGGTCCAGCTAAATACTGGCGAGAAACTCTACGGAGTTAACGATCTGTTTCTTGGTCCGCGTACGCATACTTCAGGTCGATACGCCATTCACACAGGGAAGAAACAGGAAAATCATAGTTCTAGTGGTGTTGTGGTTTCGACAGGACTTGGATCGACAGGTTGGTTGCGCAGTATTCTTGCTGGGTCGATGGGCATTGTTTCTTCCATAGATGGTCGATCTGGGAAAATCAAAAAGAATCAAAATTTTGCATGGGATGCCGATCATCTTTGTTTTTCAGTTCGAGAACCTTGGCCCAGTCGCTCATCCAAAGCGAATATCACTTTTGGAAAAGTCACCGCGAACAACCCCTTGATTCTCATTTCCCAAATGCCTGAAAACGGTGTTATTTTCAGTGATGGCATTGAGTCTGATTTTCTACTATTCAATGCCGGTACACAAGCCACCATCACAATAGCAGATAAACAAGGCTATTTGATTACCTAATAGCATGATAATCACTTCTACTTTTGAGTCTGAAAAGGGGGGCATCCTTCGGATTTCAAATATCATACTGCCCAGTGTTCGTGGATAGCTCATTCGTCTTAAGCAATAAAAATGTCCGGTCATCCGCTCTTGGGGCGTTGCCTTCGTACTCATCGAGCAGCATGGTCAGCGTGTCGTGTAATGCGTAAGCCTTTTCGTCTCCGCGTTCGTTGTAGACGCCGATGAACATATTCATGACGCCTTCAAT
Source organism: Phycisphaerales bacterium UBA7800 (assembly GCA_002480565.1). Classification (GTDB taxonomy): domain Bacteria; phylum Planctomycetota; class Phycisphaerae; order Phycisphaerales; family Phycisphaeraceae; genus UBA7800. The sequence goes on from DLCK01000047.1 coordinate 80,966, forward strand.
TTGCAGCATGCGGCCTTCGTCGTTGACGGATTCGGTTAAGCCATCGGTGTAAAGGCAGAGCAATTCGTTGTCGGCTAACTTCACGGTTTCACTGGCATACTCCGTGGCGATAAAACCCAGTGGCGGATGCAGGCCAATGGAGAGTTTGCGACAGTTACCATCGGGGGACACGAGCATGGCAGGGGGGTGGCCGGCATTGATCGACTCCAGTTCGCGCGATGCAGGGTCGAAGATCATCATGTTGGCGGTGACGAATGATTCGCCGGGCAGGGTCTTCATCAGGTAATTGTTGAACCGCGTCATCAACTCTGTCAGTGGCAAGGTGGACTCCACTGCGGTGTGAAACAGGGCGTGCAGGGAGGCGGTGACGATGGCGGCCTGCATGCCTTTGCCACAGACATCGCAGATGGTCAGATAGATTTTGCCATCGCTGGCTTTGCGGACATCGACATAATCGCCGCCAACATATTTGCAGGGTTCAAAGCCGATGGCAATGTCGGCATCGTCGAGTTGGACATTCATGGGGATCAGCGCGTTTTGGATATTGGATGCCTGTTGGAGTTCCTTTTCCATCGCTGCTTGTTGTTCAGCTTGTTTGCGGGCGATCCATGCGGTGTTGGTCTGTTTGTATTGTTCGACAGCCAGGGATGCCAGGGCCAGCCATTCCACCGTGCCGTATTCCGCAGGGAAGGTCGCGTAAAGCACCTGCATGACGTTATCGTTGATGGTGATGGGGCAGGCAAGGACGGCCAACGCCTGCTTGTCATCTGCCAGGGAGAGTTCCATGACGCTGTCATCTGCCGAATCGGTGTTGGTGGCAATGACGGGGGACTGATGTTCAATCACGCCCCGCAATAGTGTCCGCGAGATGTAGGGAATTTCGTCGCTTCGCCAGTTGTGTGCGTATTGGGGTTCAATCAGCGGGATCGGTGGCATGTCCGGATCGTTGATATCCAGTTCAAAGGTGATGGCGGATATGCCGTGATAAAGCTTGCTGATGAGAATCCGAGCGAGTTTGAGCAGGCGGTCCTGGTGGGTTGGCGTGGTGAGTAAATCCTCTGCAAAGCGGATGAGTGTTTGAAGATGATTGGCATCAATGGGAGGTGCCTGTTGAGCATCAAGTCGCGTGATCGGGCCGGTGGGTTCATCACTGACATTAAGGCTGGTGTGATGCGTGCCAGGGCGTTGGGCGCGACGCTCAGGAAGGTCGCCTTCCACGGCATAGTGCAGTTGGAACTGCTCAATGGCAACGGTGTCGTTGGGTTGGAGCAGGTGGTCTTCGGTAATGCGTTGGTTGTTGACGAGGGTGCCGTTGCGACTGTTGAGGTCTTTGACCCACCATTGGCCATGGGCGTCGGCATAGACTTCTGCATGCTGACGGCTGACAGTCTGGTCAGGTAGCGTGATATCCACCTCAGGCGATCGGCCGATGATCTGTTGTGAACCGGTCAGCGAGACCTGTCGTGTGGTGTGACCTTGTGAACTGATGGTGAAAAAGCAGTTGGCAGCTTGCGTCATACTGTCATTGTAGGACGGGGACGGACGTGGGGAAAGACTTGTGCAACTGTGATTTGATGCGCAGTGAACAGCGTGATGCGAAACGTTAACGGTTTGGCATCGTCATCAATGATAGAGGAACGGTTGGATTTACAGGTGAATCGGATGGATCACTCAACCGCCGACGAACTTGGGGTCCAGTGCGGCTTGGGGGTTTTTGTGGATTTTCAGAACCTTGTCGAGTCGTGTAAGCTTGAAGACTTCCATGAGATTTTTGTCAATGGAACACAGACGCAGTTCGCCTTTGGCGGCCTTGACTGCTTTGTTGACTGCCATGAGGGTGCCAAGCATTGCAGAGGAGATGTGCTTGACATTCTCAAAGCTGATGAGGATTTTGGGATGACCGGCTTTCTCGATGACGCCAAGCATTTGTTCTTTGATGCGTTCGATGACGATCTGATCGAGGATGTTGGTTTCCATAAATTCGATGACGTGTGCTTCACCGATATGTTGAACCATCAATGATCCGGAGTTCGCTTCAGCCATGGTTACTGCCCTTGTCTCTTGCTGATAACTAATATTTCAAACAGGTCTAGAGTTTTAATCGTCCTGTTTTTATCATGAATGTCAAGCATGGCCAACTACATTAGACCAAACCTCTCATTAATCATCGTCGCTCAGTCGGTGTCGCTTGAGTCCCAGAAGCAGCTGATGGGGCTTTTCTGGACATTGGCGTTGGCGGTGATTCTGTTATTTTTGTTTGTAGGGGTGATGATGGCTATGGTCCGGGTTATCCGGCGACGAACACGACTAAACGAGCAGGCCAAGGCAAAACAAAAGGCTCAGTTATTGGCTGATCCCTGGGACGAAGCAGGGCGTCGACTCAAAGAGTCGGAAGCGGATACTGAGCAAACGTCTGATTTTAATGGAGATATCCCCGAGTCGGATGCCGATTCATGGGATGAGCCGGAAGAAAAAGACGATTCAGACAAGCAACCACCTTCTGGCCAATAAAACTTGGACAGGGGGAGCCAAATTGGGTTGTTTTTATAATTCATGGGATGGTACAATAAAAATTTATGATTGGGTGGCAGGGGTTACCTAATTTGTGTCCGGGAATCTATTAGCATGCAATTTAGCGTGTTTTATGCGGCATCTACGAGCCGCGCAGGGCAGTTTTGGAGGGATAAAATATTACATTTCTGACAAGTCATGGTTAAAAAGGCCTTGACACGACTTGTGTTCCTTTTTTTTTTACGCTATACTGACTCTCTTACCTATGGAAAATGTGGTGCTGGGATACGGCGTAAAGCCAGTAAATACAACACTTTGTAATGAGCATGATCGGAGTGATCGATGCTGTTGAAGTCGGTACGCAATTACTCCAAGCGGGGCGACGCCCTGCCTGTTCCGAATCTGATTCAGGTTCAAAGATTGGCTTATAGCCGGTTTTTGCAACACGAAAAGGAAGCGGAAGAGCGCGACGTCGCAATTGGCTTGGAGTCTCTGCTTCGTGAAGTGTTTCCTATCGAATCTTACGATGGAAACATGCATCTTGAATTTCTGCATTACTCGCTAGACGAGCCGCGCTATACTCCGTTGGAGTGTAAGGAGCTTCGTTTAACGTATGGCATGCCTTTTAGGATCAGGGTTCGCCTGGTTCGTAAGGATGTTGCGGAGATTCCCGAAGAGGACATCTATCTGGGTGAAGTCCCGGTCCTGATGGGCGGTGGTGAGTACATCATCAATGGTGCTGAACGCGTCATTGTGAATCAGCTCCACCGGTCACCGGGTGTGGACTTCTCCATCTCGTCTGACGAGGGTGACAGGCCGTTGCATTCGGCTCGTATCATTCCCGAGCGTGGCTCGTGGATTGAGCTTGAAGTCACTAAGAAAGATGTGCTGATGATGTGGATTGATCAATCCACAAAGGTGCCTGCTACCACCTTTGTGCGTGCGATTGACGAGGAGTTCAGCTCCACGGAAACCATCCTCCGCGCATTTTATGATGTCGAAACCATCAAAATCACAGAGCTCAAGCCTGAGCACTACGTCGTCTCTGCCATCGTTGATGAAGAGACCGGCGAAGAACTCGTTAGGGCTGGTGCGATGATTGGCGATAACATCGAGCAGATTCTGGCATCAAGCCTGTCTGAAATCGATGTGATTACCGATGTGGGTGATGAGTTGATCCTCAATACCATTGCTGAAGAGCGTGGTACAGCAGGTGATACCAGTGTCACAGAGCATGAGGCTGCGTTGTTGCAACTTTATGCACGTCTGCGTCCGGGTAACCCGCCACAGGTCGATAAGGCTAAGCAGCTTTTTGCTGAGAAGTTCTTTGATGACAATCGTTACCGCTTAGGCAAGGTCGGTCGCTTCCGTGTCAATCGCAAGTTTGATTTGGATGTGCCCGAAACCGAGATGCAGCTGCGTGCTGAGGACTTCCTCCACGTGATCATGTATCTGTTGGACCTTCGCTCAAACCGCAATAAGGCTCACATCGACGATATTGACCATTTGGGTAATCGTCGTCTGCGTACCCTTGACGAATTGGCAGTCGAAGAACTCCGCAAGGGCTTCTTGAAGCTTCGCCGCACTGTTCAGGAACGCATGAGCGTCAAGGAACCAGATGAACTGTCCAAGATCGCTGATCTTGTCAACAGCAAGTCGATTTCCAGTGCGATTGAGCACTTCTTTGGTCGCAGTGAACTCTCGCAGGTGGTCGACCAGACCAACCCGCTGTCCATGCTCAAGCATGAACGTACGCTTTCTGCGATGGGTCCTGGTGGTTTGAACCGTAAACGTGCAGGCTTTGAAGTCCGCGACGTTCACATCTCCCACTATGGTCGTATCTGTCCCATTGAAACGCCTGAAGGTACCAACATCGGCCTGATTTCGTCACTGGGTATTTATTCCCAGGTCGACCAATACGGCTTCCTGATGACACCTTATCGCAAGGTGCTCGAAAAGGGTGAAGTCGACACGCAGATCACCTATCTGCGTGCTGATGAGGAAATGAAGGTCACGCTCGCTCCCACCGACGTCCTTGAGCTTGATGGCAAGCTCAGAAAGGGCCATGTTCTGGCTCGTGTTGATGGCGACTTGGCTCAAATAGACTCGCACAGTATCGACTACATTGACGTGTCACCCAAGCAGATCGTCGGTATATCTGCATCGTTGATCCCGTTCCTTGAACATGACGATGCTAACCGCGCCCTGATGGGATCCAACATGCAACGTCAGGCGGTTCCCCTGATCAAGACCCAGAGACCTTGCGTCTCGACGGGTATTGAAAAGGTCATCCCGCAATACTCAGGCATGGTGGTTACCGCCAAAAATGCAGGTGTGGTCACTTATGTTGATGCCCAACGCATCATCATTGACAATGCCGACGAATATGTGCTTCGCAAGTTCCAGGGTCTGAATGAAAAGACCTGTTTGAACCAGAAGCCAATCGTCCGCATGGGTGAAAAGATCAAGAAGGATCAGATTCTTGCAGATGGTGCAGCTACCGATATCGGTGAATTGGCACTGGGTAAGAACGTCCTGATCGCCTTTAACACCTTTGATGGTTACAACTTTGAAGACGCTATCGTGATCAGCGAAAAACTGGTTAAGGAAGATGTCTTCACTTCAATCCACATCGACGAATTTGATGTGGAAATTCGTGAAACCAAACTCGGCCGTGAAGAGTTCACACGTGACATCCCCAATGTCAGTGAAAAACAACTCGGCCGACTTGATGAGCATGGCATTATCCAGATTGGCTCGTACGTCCGTCCTGGCGATATCCTCGTCGGTAAGGTCAGCCCCAAAAGCAAGAGCGAGTTGAGTCCGGAAGAAAAACTGCTGCACGCGATCTTTGGTCGTGCCGGCGAAGATGTCAAGAACGATTCACTGGAAGTGCCAGCAGGCAGCGAAGGTATTGTTCTGGCAGCCAAGCGATTCAGTCGTCGTATGCACCTTAGCGATGAGCAGAAGAAAACGCTCAAGCGTGAGATGCGGGATTACGAAGACGAAATGGATCGTCGCTCAGCCGAACTGTTCCGCCAGATGGTGGATCAGGTCAACGAAGCGACCGGCTCGGAAATGATTGACCCCTCGACCCGTCAGAAGGTCGGTGCGTCGGACATCACCGAAGTCGTCATGGAACAGATCGAGTCCTTTAGTCTTAACTGGGTCAAGGGTTCTAAAGATGCCCGTGAAACAGCCGAGACGATTTACGGGCAGTTCTGGCCACGTATCCGTGCCATCGACAAGGAAAAACAACGTCGTCTTGCTCACATGAAGCGTGGTGACGAACTTCCTTCAGGTGTGTTGGAAATGGTCAAGGTCTACATTGCCACCAAGCGACACTTGTCGGTGGGTGACAAGATGGCCGGACGCCACGGGAATAAGGGTGTTATCGCCCGTATCGTTCCCGAAGCCGATATGCCGTTCCTCGAAGACGGTACCCCGGTACAGGTTGTTCTCAACCCATTGGGCGTGCCTTCCCGTATGAACGTTGGACAGATTCTCGAATTGCACCTTGGTTGGGCTTGTGGTGTGCTTGGTTTCCAGGCAATTACCCCGGTGTTCGACGGTGCGACCGAAGAACAGATTCACGAAGCCATCGAAGAAGCCAACACCTATGTTGACACGCGAATGGCTGAACTGGAAGAAAAGGGACTGGCTCCTGATCCAGCTGAAATTCTCGCCAAGATGCCTCCAGGCTGTAAGATTCAGCTCTACGATGGACGCACCGGCGAGAAGTTCCACCAGCGAACCGCAGTGGGTCACATGTACATTCTCAAGCTCCATCACTTGGTGGACGAGAAGATTCATGCCCGCTCAACCGGTCCTTACAGCTTGATTACCCAGCAGCCGCTTGGTGGTAAAGCTCGTACTGGTGGCCAGCGATTCGGTGAAATGGAAGTGTGGGCACTTGAAGCATATGGTGCTGCCTACATTCTCCAGGAACTGTTGACGGTCAAGTCCGACGATGTGGAAGGTCGTACCAAGATTTACGAATCTATGGTCAAGGGTACCAACCGCCTCGAAGCCGGCATGCCGGTTGCGTTTGATGTGCTGTGTAACGAAGTCAAGGGTCTTGGTCTTAACATCACCATGGAAAAGGCCCAGATCGAGTCTGGCAGCATTCTCTAATTTGAAACCATCGACGTCCTCTGCCGGTTAATGCCGGTGGAGGACGTATTGGTGTTTTGCCTGTGAGTCGAGTTGCGACAGGTAAAACAGTATTGATTATTAATCGCCAACTTGGAGGCGAATCCAAACATGGCTGAGAACATTTACGATCGCGTTAACGATTTTGGTTCGGTGAAAATTTCACTGGCAAGCCCCAACGACATCCGCTCGTGGAGCTTCGGTGAAGTCAAGAAGCCTGAAACCATCAACTACCGAACCTACCGTCCCGAAAAGGACGGCCTGTTCTGTGAACGCATCTTCGGCCCCGAACGTGACTATGAATGTGCCTGCGGCAAGTACAAAGGTACCAAATTCAAAGGCATCATCTGTGACCGATGTGGCGTGAAAGTCACCCACTCCCGCGTGCGTCGCAAACGCATGGGACACATCAACCTGGCGGCACCTGTCGTCCATATCTGGTTCTTCAAGGCCATCCCCAGTCACCTGGGTAACCTTCTTGGCATGAAGACATCCGATCTGGAAAAGGTCGTCTACTTCCAGGACTATGTCGTCACCGATCCAGGCGATACCGAACTTAAAGAACGCCAGCTGCTCACCGAAGACGAATACCGTCACGCGTACGAACAGTATGGCAGCAAGTTCACCGCAATGATGGGTGCCGAAGCCGTCAAAGAACTGTTGATGACTTTGGACCTGCATGCTCTTAACGATGAAATTCGTCTGGACATCACCAAGACACGCTCCAAGCAGAAGATCAAAGATCTCTCCAAGCGTCTGCGCATCGTCGAACAGATTCGTCACTCAGAAAACAAACCGGAATGGATGATTCTGGACGTGGTCCCCGTGATTCCCCCGGACCTGCGTCCGCTGGTGTTGCTCGAATCGGGCAACTTTGCCACCTCTGACCTTAACGACTTGTATCGTCGTATCATCAACCGTAATAACCGCCTTAAAAAGTTGATGGACCTTAACGCTCCTGAAGTCATTATCCGCAACGAAAAGCGTATGCTTCAGCAGTCCGTTGACGCGCTGTTTGATAACGGCCGCTGCCGTCGTCCGGTGCTCGGTTCATCGAGCCGTCCGCTTAAATCCCTGACCGATATGATCAAGGGTAAGCAGGGACGATTCCGTGAAAATCTACTCGGTAAACGTGTGGATTATTCGGCTCGTTCTGTCATCGTGGTCGGCCCGCGACTCAAGCTGCATCAATGTGGTTTGCCTAAGAA
>DLCK01000047.1:89036-89441 GCA_002480565.1 Phycisphaerales bacterium UBA7800
TATGATCAAGGGTAAGCAGGGACGTTTCCGTGAAAACCTCCTGGGTAAACGTGTTGACTACTCCGCTCGTTCGGTGATTGTGGTCGGTCCGGAACTCAAGCTCCATCAGTGTGGTCTTCCCAAGAAGATCGCCCTAGAACTCTTCCAGCCGTTCATTATCCGCAAGCTCAAAGAGCATGGTTTGGTCGACACGATCAAGTCTGCCAAGAAGATGCTCGAGCGTCGCGACCCACAGGTTTGGGACATTCTCGAAGAAGTCATCTACCAGCATCCCGTGCTGCTCAACCGTGCCCCCACGCTTCACCGCATGGGTATCCAGGCCTTTGAGCCGGTGCTCGTTGAAGGTAACGCCATTAAGGTTCACCCCTTGGTGTGTTCTGGTTTCAACGCTGACTTTGACGGTGA
>DLCK01000047.1:89714-138284 GCA_002480565.1 Phycisphaerales bacterium UBA7800
GCTGCACCCCCTCGTCTGCCCAGCCTTCAACGCTGACTTTGACGGTGACCAGATGGCTGTTCACTTGCCGTTGTCGGTTGAAGCTCAGGCCGAAGCTGAAGTGCTGGTGCTTAGCCCGCATAACATTTTCTCGCCTGCTAACGGTAGCCCGATTATCTCGCCTTCGCAGGACATCGTGCTCGGTGTGTACTTCCTGACCGTGTCCCAGCAAATGGCTGGCGCCAAGGCAGAAGACTGCAAGAGCTTCAAGGATCCCGTCGAAGTCTTCCATGCCCATGGTCTTGGCAAGATCGACATCCACGAACCGATCGTCGTGCGTCTGCCCAAGGGCCGTTACGTGGACACCGTTATGCAGGAAAAAGGCACGATTGAACCGTTGCCTGCCAACTTGCGTGTGGTGACTACCGCAGGTCGTTTGATCCTAAATGACATCCTTGAAGATGGCATGCCTTACTACAACTGTTCACTGGGTAAGAAGGGTTGTGCCCGTGTCATTGATGACACTTATGCACGCTCAGGTCGCCCAGCCACCATTGACTTGCTCGACAAGCTCAAGGAAACAGGCTTTAAGAACTCCACGGTTGCTGGTTTGTCGTTCGGTATTACCGACCTTCGTATTCCTGCTGCCAAGTATTCAATCATCGAAGCGACCCAGAAGAAGGTCAATCGTGTTGAAAAGGCGTTTGATGCCGGTGCAATCACCGAGCGTGAACGTTATAACCAGTTGCTCGACCTTTGGACGCACTGTCGTGAAGAGGTCACCAAGGAACTGCTCAAGGAACTCAAGAACGACCGTCGTGACGAGAAGGGACTTCCCGTTCCAATCGATTCGACAGAAGGTTCGATGTACCTCAACCCCGTGTGGCTCATGTCCGACTCGGGCGCTCGTGGTAACGTTTCACAGATTCAGCAGCTTGCAGGTATGCGTGGACTGATGTCCAAGCCCTCAGGTGAAATTATCGAAACACCCATTAAGGCCAACGCTCGCGAAGGTCTTAACGTGCTCGAATACTTCTCATCCACCCATGGTGCCCGTAAGGGTCTGGCTGACACCGCTCTGAAAACCGCTGACTCAGGTTACCTCACACGTAAACTTGCAGACGTGGCCCAGAACGTGTTCATCGCTCACCATGACTGTGGTACCAAGCAGGGTATCACCAAGAAGGCCATCTACAAGGGTGAAGAAATCGACGTTCCATTGCGTCAGCAGATCATCGGCCGCATCGCTCGCGAAACCATTCGCAACCCGATCACCGACCTGCTCATCGTCAAGGAAAACGATGTCATCACGCCCGAAGCAGCTGCCCAGATCGAAGGTCTTGGCATCGACAGTGTCATGGTTCGCAGTCCGCTGACTTGCGAAGCCAAGCAAGGCGTCTGTGCTTCCTGTTACGGTCAAGACCGCAGTACCGGCCAGTTGGTCGAACAAGGTTTGGCTGTCGGTATCATGGCTGCTCAATCAATCGGTGAACCCGGCACACAGCTGACCATGCGTACCTTCCACACCGGTGGTGTGGCTCATACAGGTGTCACCGAAACTGAATACCGCACACAAAACTCCGGTACCGTTCAGATTTCCGAAGCTTCGGAAGTCCCGGTCAAGGACGAAGATGGCAACGACGTGTTGGTTGTCCTCAAGCGTGCGGGTGAAGTGAGTATCCATGACGCCAAGGGCCGTGAACTCGAAAAGACCAAGGTCCAGTACGGTTCATACATCCTCGTCAAACCCGGCGACTCCGTCCGCAAGGGACAGATCGTCGTCAAGTGGGACCCCCATCGTACGCCGATTCTTGCAGAAAAGGGTGGTACCGTTCGCTTCGAAGATATCAAGCTCGGCGAAACCGTGCGTCTTGAAAACGAACAGGAAACCGGCAAGAAAGAAAAGACCGGCGAGAAACGCGAACAGCTCGTGGTCATCGAACACAAGGGCGAAATGCATCCGCGTATCGTCGTGGAAGATGCCTCTGGCAAGATTCTCGACTTCCACTACCTGCCCGCCAAGGCTCGTATCGAAGTTGTCGAAGGTCAGCAGATCGAAGCCGGACACATGCTTGCACGTCAACCGCGTGACAGTAAGGGTGCGACAGACATCGTCGGTGGTTTGCCACGTGTGACGGAAATTTTCGAAGCTCGTAAGCCTAAGGAAGCAGCCGTCATGGCTGACATCTCCGGACAGGTCGAACTTCGCTCCGACAAACGTAAGGGCAAGATGACCATCATCGTCCGCTCGGAATCGGGTCTTGAAAAAGATCATCACGTTCCGCAGGACCGCCACTTGCTTGTGCATACCAATGACATGGTCAATGCCGGTGATCCACTCATCGACGGCCCGTTGGTCCCACAGGATATTCTGCGAATTAAGGGTGAAGAAGCACTCTTTAACTACCTGCTCGAAGAAGTCCAGAACGTCTACCGTGCCCAGGGTCAGACCATTGACGATAAGCACTTTGAAATCATCATCTCCCAGATGATGCGTAAGGTGCGTATCGACAACCCAGGTGACACCCATCTGTTGCCCAACGAAGTGGTCGACAAGTTCCGCTTCCGCGAAGCCAACGATGCGGTTTCAAGTCTCGGACGTATCAAGGAACAGGGCGGCACATCGCTGATCCCCGAAACCCTTGTCACCAAGAGCGAACTCAAGGAAGCCAATCTCAAGGCCGAAGCCGAAGGCAACGAACCCTGCAAGGCCGTCAAGTGTCGCCCCGCATCTGCTACCACGCTGTTGCTGGGTATCACCAAGGCATCACTGCAGTCTGAAAGTTTCCTCTCCGGTGCATCCTTCCAGGAAACCACCAAGGTGCTCACCGATGCAGCACTTGCAAGTCGCATCGACGAACTCCAGGGTCTCAAGGAAAACGTCCTGCTGGGTCACTTGATCCCAGTGGGTACGGGCTTCAAGTTGTATCAGGAAATGAAGGTCATCAAGTTGGCCGAACCTCCAGCAGCAAGCGATCCTTCCGCTGCCGAGCAGCTTGAAGATGCCGCCGAAGCAGCAGTCGCAGCCGGTGCTCAGAATCCCAACGAGATCCAGACGACCGTTGGCGAATCCCGCCTGGTTGCCCAACTCCTGGGTGAAGACACCGCTGGCAAAAGCTGAGTCAAAAGACTGACATCTAAATAAAAACACCAAAGCCCATGGCAATTGTCATGGGCTTTTTTATGTTCAGTTATCACCGCAGAGTAGAAGTTGTAAAAACAGGGTTTTATCCACGCCCTGCAAACCGTAATCCGCCTGTGGAAGGCATGTCCGGGACGTTGAGTTCTTTGCCATCGAGCAGTTGGTGATAGACCGTATTCAGGTCACTGCCAAAGCGCGTCCGTGAGTAAAAGCTGAAGGCTTCATGGCGAGCGGTGTCACGGAGTTTGTAGGTGAGTTGTGGATCACTGAGGATATCGGTGAGCTTGCCTGCAATGTGTCGCATGGCAGGTTGGCCGGGGGCGACCAGTAAAGCCGAGTGATGATCCTCGACCCATTCGCAGATACCAGCTGTTGCATGTCCAACGATTGGGACGTTGGCTGCCATCGCCCAGGGGATGGACAGTCCTGCGCCGCCATCATCCAAAGCAATCACTGCATCACAGGCGGGTAGGACTTGCCAGGGAATCGCTGCTGCAGCATCAGAGAGAATCAAATGCTCATTGTTTAATGGTCGCATCGGATTCAGTGCAGCGAGTCGGTTTTTCTGATCCGGGTGGATCAGTAAATGCACAGGGCGTTGGGTGTTTTGCATGCCCACCTGCGTAAGTCCGAGCATCAAGGTCGCCCGCGCTGCATCGCATTGGGTGGGCGGGTCAGACAGGAGCATCACCACCAATGGGTCGTCTCCTGCAAGTTCCCATCGTGTGCGAATTGCATCTCGTTCGCTTGCCTGAATCAAACCCATATCAACACCCGGTCGAAGGATGTCGACACATTGAGGATCAACACCACAGCAGAGAACCTCACGGGCAATCGTCGCGGTGATGGGAACGATGCCCAGTTTCGCAGGCCCGGCTTCAGCAGCGAGCATGCGCAGTAAATGCAACTCATGCAAAGAAGGCATCAACGTTAATGTTAATAACCGGGGGGCAGATCGACAGGCAAGTGTCGCAAGCAAGAGCGATCCCACTGACCAGCAGTGCACCATATCCGGTTGAGCGTTGTTACGTAACCAATGTCGCAGACGTGGCAGGGCAGCAAGAGCATGTCCGCCGGGCGCACCCATGGGGATGAATGATTCGATTACTGACGCGCGAGCAGCATCGCAGAGTGGTTGTCCACCGATGAGAATTGCCTGATGTTGGGCTTCGACTTTTTGCATTGCCGTAGCCATCAGGTTCAGCGTGACAGCCGAGGCTTGGGGGGAAGCTTGATTAATTAGATGCAGCACACGCATGCACATTATTCTCCAGTGCCTGGACGACCAGGGCCTTTGCCATCTTCTTCACGAGGATGCAGGTAAAACACACGAGCGACATCGTAGCCGATCTGTTCTGCGAGTTTCCGCAACAGCATGGCTTGCGTCCCGCCATCGAGATCCATCATGATCGTGCGTGGCAATTCGACGGTGATGCGGTAGCCGCGTTTGGATGTGGCCAACCCGTCGATATCGGTGATAGGTGAGGGGGCTGGGAACAGCCTGATTGCATTTTTCACATCAATGACTTTAAGCGTCACCAACGCCTTGGGCTCGATGATACCCGGTTGGACACTCATCTGGACAAAGTCGATATTTACATGGATGACCTGGTCGGCACCAAGTGTCCGGCCGATCTGATCGACGGGCGTGCGATCAAATTCTGTGCCGAGATTAGCTTCGAGATTGCGGACGAATTGGTAATCGACGGTTTGTTCCTTGACGAGTTTTTTGCTTTGGATCAAGTCAAAAAGAACGCGCTGTGCGATCACTCCGGTATGCGACGGATCGCCAAGTTGGGTGTTGGTGTCATCGACGAGTACCACGGTTCTCATCACCGGCAGATCAAATACGGCTGGTGTTTTTTCCGGCGAAATGGCCTGAGCGATAAAACCCACCGCTTCACAACCAACGAGTAGAGTCGCTGATAAACAAAGCAGCAAAGTGACCGCCATGCGGATTGGATGTCGGAGCAGGGGTTTATTCATGGATAACCTGGTATTCATAGAAAAGGTGTCCAATAGTTGTCGTCAGATTCTGGAGCAATGCCAGGCGAAAGGATTGTTCTTCGGCAGCAACCATCCCCACGGATGAACCCGAGGGATAAGTGGCTTTGACAGTTTTACTGTAAGCGAGTGTATTGCCATCGGAACGTTTGGCAACCGAGATGTTGGCAATGGCGGTTCCTTTAAACACACTGCCGTTTCCTTTGTCATGAATCTGGTACTGGACGATATCAATAATGACCAGTTGCTCAACTTCCAGCTGTATAAGCAAGCGGTCGTAGGGGATGGTATGCCAGTAGGGATTATCTTCGACGTATGCATTGACCTTGCTGGGTTGGAGGACAATACATCCCGGTACTTTGGTGGCCAACTCGCGTGTCACCGCTGAGCAGATCGCATTGGGTGCTTCAGGACTTTGATACAACGTATTGGAGTCGGCACTGACGAGAACCGCCAACCGCGAATTGTTGAGGCCGGTATATTCCGCAGGGACGATTTCAGTCTCCGGGCCGTTGAGTGCATACACCATAAAACCCAACGCATCACAGCCTGATACCAGTAGACAGAATGTCAACAACAGCAGGCTTGTCCAAGTGTGATAGATGAATTGTCGATTACGTTGCTGCATTTAATATCCCATTTGAACCATCATGATTTTGTAACCCCACGCCAGGCCAACAATGATGCCCAACAGCAAAAAACTCCGCGGACGCCAGAATATTGACAGTAGTGGCAAAAGGCTGATCCCCATCACCAGCGTGTACAGTGAGAGCAGACTCATCACAGCCAATAGCAGACAGAAAAGCATCCCTGCTGGTTGTGCGATGAAGGATTGAATCAGGTTCCCATGAGCAGCATGTGAAAAGGCAGTGGTCATCCCGCAGGTAGCACAAGGTATACCGGTCGCTTCGAGGTATGAACATGGACGCAGACCAAGCTGCATATGCGTTCCCATGCCTGAGGAGTCGGGGGCGAGCCATACTGCGATTCCTATCACTGGCAGGCAGGCACAGAGGACCGTCAGACTCAGCAGGCGCGACAGTAACTTGGTCGACCGGTTGGTGGTCGGCAGGGCATTGGTTTGCGTTGGACATGGGACGCTGCACGCCGATGTCATACTGATCCTTCCAAGGAGGGAGAGGCTTGTTATCCAAAGGGGTGCCATTTCAGGCTGATTCACGGTATCATAGCGTATCTATGCCCAATCGTTTGAAAGATATACCTTCGACTACCGGTTTAGCGATGCAGTCCATGCCGTCTGAATCCGAGAAATCTGATATGAAACGATCCGCCAAGCCCATCCGAACGCATTTATCCCGACGCCAACGGGCACGTCAGAAGACGGTGGCGATCCTGCCGTCGATGTTGACTTTGGGGAACTTGCTATGTGGGTTCACGTCTGTCTTCCTGGCCAGTCGCCCGGTGACCACGGAATTGCCCTGGGGTTGGACGCCGCTGACTTTCGCGGGGGTGTTCGTATTTCTGGGGATGGTTTTTGATGCCTTTGACGGATCGGTTGCCAGACTGACGCACAACACCAGTGAACTGGGTGAGCAACTCGACTCGATGGCAGACATGGTCACGTTTGGCGTGGCACCTGCGTTTATTGTCATCCAACTCATTGGTGTTAATGCGCCCTTTATCGCTGAGCGTTCAGACGCTTATCTGGATCGCATTGCCATGGTCATCGCGGGTATTTACATCTGCTGTGTAGCTTTGCGATTGGCCCGATTCAACACGGAACTCGACGAGCCTGATGAGTCTGATCACATGTCCTTCAAAGGCTTGCCATCACCGGGCGCAGCAGGCACAGTGGTGAGTCTGATCCTGCTTCACCAACATATGTTTACGCGACTTGATGCACAAAACTGGGCGATCCGTGCGACTGCTCTGAGCATGGTGGCCATCATGTTGCTTGTGGCATTGGCGATGGTCAGCAACTTGCGATATCCGCACTTTGCCAATCGCTATTTCCGTGGGCGTGTTCGCTTTGGCAAGTTTGCGATGATGTTGATCCTTGGCATGCTGTTGTTTATCGCTCCACAACAGAGCATGGCTGGAGCATTTGTGGTCTATTCGCTATTCACACCGACGATCTGGGTACTAAATCGCATCATGAAAAAGAATACGGTGATTGATCTGGCTCAATCCGAGCAGGACAAATCCGCCAAGCAGATCGGTTAATTCAAGCAGTGAGGATGTTCAGTAATGTCATCACTGCCACCTGCTCCCATGGATCTGTGTTTTGAGAATGTATATCTTCATTGTCAGAAAGTGGTCGATGGTATCCCTCATCTTGGCTATGTGCCTTACTATCATTTTTTGATCAGTAACGATGCTGGCACACCGTTGGGACATATCAATTTTCGTGTTGGGGATACGGAGCATGTCACGAATGTGGCCGGACACATCGGCTACGGTATTCATGCCGAACATCGTGGCCAGGGTTATGCCGCCAAAGCTTGCCTGGCGTTAAAGCCATGGATCAAACAGTTCTATCGGCAAGTCTGGATTACCAGTGATCCGAAAAATGCAGCATCACGCAAAACCGTGGAAAAAATCGGTGCTGAGTATGTGGACACCATCGATGTCCCCGAGCACGAAACACAATACCAGCAAGGCTCTAAAACCAAGTGTCGCTATCGCTGGGTACTGTGATTGACCTTGCTGGATATCCGTTCCAACACCACGATCAACTGGCAAGATTACCCAATCTACGGTATTTTATGCATCTCGATCCATCACCATGCAGGAATGCCCGATGTCCATCCAACTTGCTTTTAGTACTGCCATCTGCCCGGATTTTTCTCCAAAGCAGGTCATTGAGCTGGCCAAGGCAACCGGTATCAGCCAAGTCGAACTCATCACCACCAGCAGTGAATATCCAACGCTGGCATGTGATCCGCTCAAGGGTAATCCGCACGAGCTGCATGAGCAGTTTGAAGCAGAGCAGATCAAGGTGGCATGCATCTCGTTGAATGTCTGCATGCACCATGTTGATTCGGATCAGATTCAAAAAGCCGCATCACGTGTCGAGCATGCTCTGCGTGTGGCTCGGACTTTGGGTTGTGCCTACGTGCGCATCCAAGGCAACAATGTCAAGCCTCATGAATCGCGTCGTAAAGTCATCAGCCGCATGATGGACAATGTCCTTCCCCTGGCACAAATGGCTGCCGAGCATGGCGTCACGCTGCTCTTTGAGAACAATGGCTCCTTTGCCAAAGCCAAGGATTGGTGGACACTGATTAATATGACCGAGCATCCAATGATTGGTGTGAGTTGGAATCAAACCAATGCCTTTGCTGTGGGGGAAAATCCTGGCATATCCATTCCCTTACTTCACAGTCGCATTCACATCGCTCGGATCAACGATTTGATGGAAGGCTCAGGCAATGATTTTGTAGCCATCGGTGAAGGTGTGGTTCCGGTTCGTGAAGTGATTCATCGCCTGATGGGGATTGGTTTTGATCGAATTCTCACCATTGCTTATGACCGTGCATGGTTAGGTACGGACGTGGACATCGCTGAATTTCTCACCCAGACCCGTGAAACACTCAGCAGTTGGATGCAGGAGTCGGCGACGCTCATCGAAGAAGCACAAGTCAAGATCAACAAGATCGCCACCCGAAACGCTCCCAAACCGCGCCAGCGTGCCAGTTGTTGATCGAGACGACGTTATCGCCGATCACTTGGCTTCGAGCACGATGCAGCCGTTGAAGTCGTCAGGGTTTTCCATGTGCCGTTGGCATTGGCGTTGATAGAATTGACTGAATTTGTCGCTACCAAGTGCATCGCCATATTCGGAAATGGCGGCCAGACATAGATCAAAATCACCGGCAGCAAAGTGATCGACAATCGGTTTTGCCAAGGCTGCAATTTTCTGCTGACGCTCATCGGCATTATCAAAAAGACACAGCGGTTCCCATGTCATGATGCTTTCACTCTTGCCTACGACCTGAAGCTTGCCCACCGGACGTAGCAGGAAGGTGTCCCCCAAATGTTCTTTGCAGGTATCGTTGATGAGGATGGCGGTACCCGTGTACTTGTTGGCGGACTCCAAACGTGCGCCGAGGTTCACGCTGTCACCTAAAACGGTATAGTCCGAAGCGTCTTCGGAACCGGCATCGCCGACAACCATATTGCCTGTACTGATACCAATCCGAACTGCGACCGTTGGCAAATCCTGCTGGTGGAGTCTGCGGTTAAAGTCGATCATCGCATGTTGAAGTTCCAACGACGTGCGTACCGCATCCGTTGCATGGTTGGGATTGTCCAATGGTGCTGCATAGAAAAACATCATGCCATCACCGAGAAATTTATTCACATACCCACTGTAATTTCGGATGATTGGCACCATCAATCCCATGTACTCATTTAGGATCGGGACGGTACGTTCACGGAGTTTTTCTGACAGCGTTGTAAAGCCTGCTAGGTCGGTGAACACCACTGTCATTTCCTTGAGTTCACCATCAAGCCGTGCAGTGTCGGGATTATTGATCACATAGTTAACTAGCGCCGGATCCACATAGCTGGAAAACCGTCGCGTGATACGAGCCCGTTCAGTACGTTCGACGATGAATCGGTTAAGTGTGCAACCTGACCAGACCAGTCCTACCGTGAGGATTGGTGAGGCAGCTTCAACAATGAGATTCATCTTGTCGAACAAAACCAGCCCGTTAAATCCGAGATACAGACTGCTGATCCCAAGGCATCCGGCCAATGCCCAGATCGGAGATAAACGGGCAGCAAGGATCGTCGCAGCAAGACCCAGAATCAAAATGATGATGATGTTCACAGATGGATGAACACCAAACCAACTCTCGTTTGTAAGGATGGCATTGAAAATCGCGCCATGCACCACCACACCTGGACACTTGTGGTGCAGTGAAGTCTGCACGAAGTCGGCGATGGCAGCGGTCCCCGTCCAGCCGATGATGACGGCCTTGCCTGCAATCTGTTGTTTGAGTTTGAGGCGAGCATTAACAATCTGCTCTTCCCATTGGTTGTTTTTTTCGATCCCGGCATCCATCGCACGATACGCATCAATCAACGCCTGTCGGAAGTAACGATCATCTGAACTGAGGTCTTCGGGCTTGAGTTTTTCAAAGTCCGCATACACCGCGGAGACAAAATCATCTGCTTTGAGTTTGGCAACCATCGCCTGGCGTGCGGCACTGTCGTTGGAGTCGGGCTGACTGTTACGATAGCTGCGCCCAAGGTCAGGATTGAGTTTGAGTTTATGCTCCGCGTCATCGTCAAGTACGATGCTGATGGCTTTATCAATTTGCTGGTTATTGGTTGCAATCTGTTGGTGGTAACGTGCGATGCGATAGACGGCATCAACCGGCAGGTGCTGCATGGACTGCATGCGCATTGGATCATACATGTACTGCCATTGATCAGCGGGGCCAAACCAAGGCACGTCATACCAATATCGAATCTGACGGTTCACTGCCTTGACCTGCTGCTCACGTACAGGGAGCATAATCACCGTGCCATCGGGTTTGGGGATTTCCACATGATCATCCGTAAAGCGAATGTCACGTGGATGCACCCCCAGGTATCCACATGCCAGGGCAAGTCCTAATTGAGGCAGGATTTTTTGACCATCATAGACTGCCAACGACACACTGCGTACCACGCCATCGGCATCAGGAAGATAAGTTACAAAACCTGCTCCCATGGCTGATTCACTGAGCAGGGCGATAGGGGGAAGTTGTGGTTGGACTCTTACCGCGGACTGCTGAATTTGAGATAGCGGCGTGGCATAGCGATGCAAGGCATGCATGGATCGCGCCCGGTCAAACTGCTTCTCCAAGGTGTTGATCAGCGGTGAGCCACCAATGAGATTGATATCCAAATGAGGCAGGATCATCTCACGAGCCTTGAGAAAATCCACACCAGGATGTTGTTTAAGCAATGCTGCAGACCGTTCAAACAGTACCTGTTGACGTACCCGGATAAACAGAGAGTCAATGTTGACAGCAAGGTTTTTGATTTGTCGATAAACCGGTGAATGGCGAAGCTGTTCTTCAAAGTCTTCACGTGTGATTGTCAGATTGTTCTCAATGAGTTTGGTTGCTGCATGCTTGAGAACCGCTTGGTTGTCGTTTGCGTTTTGAATATCCACTGCTACGGACAGTAGACTTTTGCCAGAGTCTGCTAGCGCTTGGGCAAGCAATTTATCATCTTCAATTTTGACGAGTTTATCTTGCGTGTCTTGAAGCAATCTCGGAAGCTGCGGTTCAGGGAACACGACGTCCATCGCGATGACTTTTGCTTTTGCCAACGACAGTTCGTCGATCACCTCTGCCAACACCTGTCGCGGCCAAGGCCATGCACCAATGGCTTGAAGTGTCGAATCATCGATATCCAGATGGATGAGTTGGTCAGTTGGAGGTTGTTGATCGTACTGACAGTATTGGGCGCGGACATCGTAGCACCAGCGTTCGAGACTTTCGATCCACCCCATAGCGTTGGCAGCCACCATCCCCAGGCAGATTGACAGACCCAACAAGGCGTTTCGGATCAGTAGCTTTCGTTCCTGGAGTCTCATAAGGGAAATGATACTTGATTGTTATTCATCAATGGATGGGGTTTGTGTTTGGAATTCGACGGTGACATCATGTTCGATGGTTTGATTGTCGTTGACCGTGCCACTGATTTCATGGATGGGGGTGTAGTATTCGTCTGTGAGTTTCTTGGCACTGACGGTGATGTTGTAGGGCTGATTGGTCGGATTGCCCTGGCTGTCATAGATAGAGAATCCGTCGACGCCAACAATGAAGACACCTGTGGGGACGGTGGGGCCTTTCCATTCGATGACTTCGCTGGCATAGGGATTACCGTCGGTGACATCCTCGCCTGCAATACCGCCGGAAAGGTTGGTTTTGTTGAGGCTGAATGTACCAATGATCACGTCACCTGGAGCAGGGGATTTGACCCAGAAGTCCAGATCACTTTGTGCCGTGGTTGGGGGGGGATCGCCTTCGCCTGCGAAGATTGATGTGTAGCCATATCCATTGGACCAGCTTAGTTCAAAGCGTAATTGCCCCGGAACAAAGCCGTAGAAGTTGGGATTGTTGATGGGAAGTGTCGGTTGGATTCTGGGGCGTGAACCAGGGCCGAAGATGTTACCTGCGCCACCGGGATTGGGATTCAAGCCTGGTCGCCCGGCAACCAAGGTTCTTTCAGCACCATCACGGGATCTGGTATCACCGGGGTCCAGTGTGCCCATTTGTTTCTTTTGGTCCGCCGGGCCGGTGGATTCACTATCCACGCCGGTGTCTTCGCCAAAGGTCATTGCTTGACGGCTGTCTTTATTAAAGACATGGACACTACTTTGGGTCGACCATGCGACAAAGCCCATCGCACCATCCTGAATACCAACTCGTGTCCCACGGACTGAGAGTGTCGAAGACGGACTGCGGATGGTGGACTCATGTTCAAAGCCGGCTTTACGGATATCGTACCGCGTTCTGCCGTAGGTCATGCCCAGATCGGTTTTGATTTTATTGTGCTCAGCGACAGCAGTCAGAAGCTTGATGGTGCCCAGTCGGTCAAGGACAACGGTCTGGTCAGGTGGGATTTTGAATTGGACACTGCTTCGCGGGCCGGTTCGGAATTCGGCACCTTGCGTGAGCTTCATGCCGTTTTCGGCTTTGACCCATGGATCGTCTTCGCTTTGGCGAATCTGCACCATCCCGCGGATGCCGGTGACCACACCTTCAAGGACTTGATTGGCAATGTTGGCAGTGGGATTGATTGGCGAGTCGTCAGCATGCAACCAATTTGTAGAGGCAAGTACACATCCGATTACGCAACAAATCGCCAGTTTAGTTGTCTTCATCTTGCGTTCCTTTGCACATGCTATGAGGTCTACAGGCATCGGATGTGATCGTTGACTACTGCGGTTTATTTTTCACATGCATGGTTACTCAGTTACTTGTCACCAAGTTGGAAATATTATCAATCACACCGACAGTTTCTGAAACCGACACTTCGTTGCCATTGGTGATGACGACGGTATGCAGGTTGGTTTTATAATCATCAACATCATCATAGAACGTACCGATCTGTGTGAAGTCTTCACTGGAATTGTCACGTTGATAGATGTTGATCGTGTAATTTTGAGACAGGTAATCGCCGTTGTAGACATTGGTGATACCGATGACATGAGCTTGTGGGTATGTACCTGTGAAGTTCACGACTTCCGTCACGCCAGCTCCACCGTAGTCATTGACTGCATCGCCAATGGTCATGTCCGCAGCAAAGTTGTCACCTAATTCTGTGGTGGCATTGGGGAATGGGACGTTTCCGGGGCCAGGTGTGACTGCTGAATTGTAGTTTTCAGGATCGAGTACAGTCAGTGTCAAATCTCCGCCGTAGTAGGTGTCCCAAAACAGTTCAAAACGCAGGTCTCCAGTGAACTGGTTGGCTTGGTTATCACCGAATTCGAAGTTGGTTGAAACCGCTCTGTTGCCGGTGAGGTTGTTACCACCGGACCCGTAGAGATTGGCAGCATCACCAGGCCGCGTATTGTCCAGGAAGGTTTCATCACCATCCCGGCTACGGTCATCACCAGCATAGACGGTTCCCTGGCGTTGCATGTTATCTGCTGCACCGCCTTGGCTGTCGACATGCGTGTCTTCGCCGAAGGTCAGATTCTGACGACTGAGCTTGTTGTACAGTTGAGCACGACTTTGGGTGGACCAGGCATAAAAGCCCATCGCACCATCTTGGATCCCCACACGTGTCCCGCGGACAGCTAAGGTTGCAGACGGACTGCGGATGGTGGATTCATGTTCAAAGCCGGCTTTGCGGATGTCGTATCGCGTTCTGCCGTAGGACATGCCCAGGTCAGTTTTTATCTTGTTGTTTTGAGCAATAGCGTTGATGAGCTTGACGGTTCCCAGACGGTCAAGGGTGATGATCTGATCCGGCGGGATTCTAAATTGCACGGAACTCCGTGGGCCGGTGCGGAACTCTGCACCTTGGGAGAGCTTCATGCCGTTTTGGGCTTTGACCCATGGCTCATCTTCACTTTGGCGAATCTGAACCATCCCGCGGATACCGGTGACGACACCTTCAAGGACCTGGTCGCTGATGGTGGCAGACGGATCAATAGACGAGTCATCGGCAACGGCTGGCAGGATGGCCAACGTCAGGCAAAACAACATACTCAATACATGGTGTCGATGGATCATCATCATCTGTGATACTCAATAAAAACGTGTTGGTTCTGTGGTCAATTTACTCGGTTGTTTTTTCAGGTTCAGCAGGTGTTGTGCTTGTGGTGTCCGACTGTTTGTTTTGATCGTCAGATTCCTTGGCAGCGTTGAGCTTTTCTGCTGAGGCTTTGCGGTCAGCATTGAGTTGGTAGTCTTCAGCACGTCCCATGATTTCGATGAACTGAGCGCCGTTGAGAACCTGTTGAGCGGAACTCTCAGGGAAGATGCGCAAAGCCACCATCTCTTTTAAGGCATAGCGGGGCTGGGGGCCAAAGAGTTGCATCATCACGCCGCCTTTGATCTTCAACATTCTGGCGAGGATCGAAGCAAGCTGCCCGCGGGTGATGGCTTCATTTTCCAAACCGTCAAAATTCGCAGCAAGGAATTTGTCCTGCTTAAACCGATAGACACGCTCATCGTAGGACTTGGCGTGATCCTCACTGCAATAAAACAGGATCGCACCATGCAGGGCTTCATCATTGCTGATGAGTTTTTTATCGTTGAGTGAATGCCAGAAATTCATCTGACTGTCCATGTCACTGCCTGGATACTGGTTGGTCAGTGAGGTGGTGACCTCTGCGGTGCGACAGCCAGTCAGCAGCAGGGCTCCGATGCAGGCAAGTGTCAATGTCAATCGTTTGAGTGTGTTGGATTGCTTCATGATTTAGAACGCCAGAGTAAAACTGGTGAAGAACAAGTTACGCGGGTGAGAATTGTTGGTCAGTGCATCACCGCCAAAGAAGACGCCGTATCGCAAGGCCATGGCAAGGTCATTGGTGATCCGCCAGTTGGCATAGAAGTCGGTTTCGACACCCAGGAAGGTGTGGTCATCAGTGACTTCATTGATGGGGCCGTTTTTGTTAAGTTTGCCATACAGGTAGACGTTGGTGCCCACTTGCAGACGCTTGAAGGTTTCGGTGTTGATCAATGGGAAGGTCGAAGCGCCCACGCGAAGCATCATCAAGTTGGTGACATCCGGGGCAAAAGCCAGCCCCGTGTCCATAGAGCCAAAACCGTTAAATGCAGTGTCGGTGGTGCCTGTCTTATTACCACCGTAGGCCGAACTGCCGGTAAATCGGTCACTATCACCTGAGGCCAGAATGATCTCACCATCCATGCGGGTAAAGTTATCACTCTTGAACTGGTAGGCCATGTTCATCGCAAGTGCCCATGCTGAGATGTCTTCATTTGTTTGGTTGTTGGTGGTAGAAGTCGGGAGATCAAATGCACTGGAAAGCCCGCTGCCCCCTTGGTAGACAAACTCGACATTGTAGAGCAGTTGATCGCTGAGACTGCCTTGGCTACCCACGCCGATATACCAGGATTCATAGTCAAAAGCAGTGGTGGTACCAGTGATGGAGCTGTCGATATACGTTCCAGTGTTGTTGTGATCGCGTTGGACTAATCCATAGATAAACGGCTTGTGGTGTTCGTCGAGTTGATAGGTCAGAGCACCTGCAAAGTAATTGCGATGCGTGTCGGTGTCATAGTTGGGACGTGCCGAGTCGATATCAATGGTGCGACGGGTCGAGGTTCCTGCCAAACCGATGAGACTGAGTTTGTCGTGGTCCACGGTGACCTGCACCGCATCGAGTTCATTGCTGAAGACCAGTCCGGTAAACCAGTGAATGTACTGGCGTCCGCCTTCGACAATCAGATTGGTGGTCGGCGGCTGATCACCACGTGATGCGATGAAACGGCCAAGATCAAAGCGATACACCGCGCGGTCGAGTTTGAATTCTTCCCAGTCATCACCATGTGCATCAAATGAATCCGAGCCGGGATGAAAGTCACGATAGGTCGAAGATGCACGGACGAAAAAGTTGTGCGCTCCGTCGAGATTCAATCGTGCAAAAGTTTGAAGCTGATACTGGTTGAATTGACGGGTATCAAAATTCGAATCATCAATTGCAGCATAGCTGAGTGTCAGCGATGCACCGTAATCAATGAGCAGGCGTTGATCCACCGGGACATCCGTATTGGCCTGCTGGCGTGTTTGCCTGCGGATTTGATCAAGCTGTCGTTCAAAGCGTTCCAAGGCAGTGTTGTTTGCTACTTGTGCATGCAACGTGGAACTGCTCAATAGCAGCATTGCCAATAGTACAATCAAAGTCTGTTTCAGGTGCATCCCCACATACCTTTAAAAGAGTCAGCCGGGTAACACCGGGCATAAGCCAAGTGTTTCTAATCAGTCAATAATAGGAAGTAACGAACCCCATTCGCGTGATACTGGACACGTGCAATATATCAGAAATGATCGTGATGAACAGTCTATGATTGATATTAATGGTATTGCGTTAGTATAAATACATTAAAGTGTTTTGACTTGTATATATTTTCATTTATGCGGTTTACAAATTGTAATAGTCCGGCTCATTGCCCGCAGACCATTTAATGTTGCAACCCATAGAGGGTTTTTGCTCTGCAGTGGGTTGTCTGCCAGCAAGGACTGCGTCAATGGCGTTACGCAGATCAACACCTGTCGGGCCGTTGGATGAATCGTAGACCCCTGAGCGGATGCGCGTCGGACGCGTGTCATCAAGTTGCCCGCGGTAGACTAATTTGTGATCCGCATCAAACAAAAAGAAGTCCGGCGTGCAGGCTGCCGTGTAGGCTTTGGCGACCGACTGGTCAGCGTCGAAGAGATAGTGGAAGTTGTAGCCACGCTCTGTTTTTTCCTTAGCCATCATTTGAGGTGAGTCATCAGGATGCGTCTGAATGTCATTGGACTGAATCGCCACGATGCCAAGGCCTTTGTCTGCGTAGTCCTGCCCGATCTTTGCCAATTGGGGCGCGACATGTTTGACAAATGGGCAGTGATTGCAGATGAACATCACCAACAGCACTTTACTGTTTGAGTAGTCAGCAAGCTTGATGGTCTTGCCATCGGTGTTGGGTAATGCAAAGTCCGGGGCGGTGGTGCCCAGTGGCAACATGGTGGAGGGGGTGAGTGCCATGAGGTTTTTCCTTGTGTCATGTCGAAGTTCAAAACATGCTGTAAGACGTTCATCATACAGCACATTATTCGTGATGAAAAAATCACTTGAATGTCAACAAAAAACACATTGTCAAAATGAACGGCACCGATTGTTTCTTGTATCAAATTACTGCATGCCGTCCTGTTTGCCTTTGTTATATATCCATGCAACCAGTAGAGCTAGAAAGCCCCCGATCAGAAACAGAGCGATTGCGCCACAGAGATCAATATGCATATATCCGCCGATGAGCACCATGATCAGGCCAAAGACAAGAAAACTTCCCAAGCAGCCCAAGCCACCTAATACAAACGTTTTCCCATTGGGTTCCATGTCAACAATCCCCCGATAAAACTAATCAAATACAGATGGATACTTAATTACTTTGCCTTTTCAATCACAATCGTCAAGCCGGTTTGCCCCTTGGGACGCAGGTCTTCGCCCTTGACGTCAATCTGGTTCGGGGCAGGTCGGACAATCAGATCGTCCTTGTTGACACTGGCCAGGTGATCCGCAATTCGGGCACAGAGTACACGCACTGCAGAACGATACAGGTAGGTGTCTTTAACCTCTGTGAGTTGTCCGACGGTCATGCGTTGCGACTCTTCTTCATAACGTTGAGCAACCAGGCCGGCATAGGATTGGGTCAAGTGTAATTCCAATGCCTTGAGTTGTTCGACAGATGGGTTGGCAGCAACGCCACGGTATTCAATCTTGATGCCGTTGACCATGTAGCGACGCGGCCCGTCCGAATCGAACGGCACGGGCATGTCCTTGATGCGGAAACGACGGCCCAATGCGATCACGCGATCCGTTGCGGTGGCCATGTTGTTGGTCTCATCGCTTTCACGCAGGATATCCGTTGAGTCGATCTTGGCGACAATTACATAGTCATCCGTAGGCATATTCGAGGTCGAGAACATCACTTCTTCGCGGAAGGTTCGTTCTAATCCCGGAGCTAGCCCCGCAATTTTTACTGAAGCCATTCGGCCCAGTTGAAGGTCTTTATCAGGGAGTTTGCCCAGTGAGACGGGGCGTGCATAAAGCATCACGTCAACGGTCTGCTCTGCATCAAGCGGAACATTGCCACGGTTGGCGATCTTGACGTAGACGCTGACTTTCTGAGCTTCGAGAATGATCCCCGCTGAAGGGCGAACCGTTTCCAGCGAGCCGATCAAGTCGATGCGTGGCGCGTCGACCTGCATGGCAAGTCCCTGATCAGCAAGCAGGTCATTGTTATTCTCATCGGATTCTGCGATTTGTGAAGCGGTGTCGATCGCAAGACCCACAAGGTATCGACCTACGCCCATCGCAGGTGGGAATGAAACGTCAGCAGTCATCGTGCGAACACTGCCAGATGCGAGGTTGGCAAGTGATTGATCGCTGAGTGTCGCAAGGACGATGTCCTGAGCTTTGCGGTCAATCGGACGGGCAAAGAGTTTGACTGCCACTGCAGCTTTTTTATCCAACGCGATATTGCCTTGGTTGGTGAGATGGATCGGCACCTGGACTTTTGAGGCATAGCCGGCGACGATCTGACGTGGAAGTTTGTCGGCATCAAACTGACCGACAAGATCAACGAACGGCGCGACCACCTTGATCACCTGATTGGCATTGGTGACGGCGATGTTGTTTTCGTTACTGGTTTCAATCAACGCATCACCAACCGGCTCAACCTGAACTCGCAGGCTGTATTGCCCCACAGCGACTGAGGAGGGCATGAGCAATGTCATCCGGGCATCAATGCCGCTACCGGCACCCATCTCAGAGACGCTGATATTCTGCTGGTCAATACGGACAGCTCGCCCACCAGCAACGCCGGCGTTATCCGTGGTCATTGCATACGTGCTGACACTGACTTTTTGATCCAAGGGCAATGGAACGTTACCAAGGTTGGTCATCCTTACCGCCAACTCAAATGTCGGGCCGTGGCCAGCAATAACCTGGGCGGGCAGGCTTGGTGAGACGATGGATGTGGCAATGTCCATAAACGGTTTGGCGATGTCCATCGCATGAGCTGCAACGGTGGCGACGCGATTGTTGGCTGGATCGGTATCACCCTGAGCGGTGGTCGGATCGATCTCGGCGGTAAAGATGTACTTGCCCGCAGGCAGCGTTGCAGGCAAAGTCACCGTCGCCGGGCTTGCCAACGATTCGCCAGCACCCAGTGATCCGACTTGGACTGAATCCAATGATCCAATGGCGATGCGCTGTTGTCCTTCGCCAACCGTGACCGCATGAATCCGCAGATTCACCTGCATCGACTTGGGCATCGCAATATTGCCTTGATTGGTCAACCGCAACGGCAACTGGATCGGACGAGCGTAACCCGCGATCACACTGCCAGGCAAGGAGACCGGGTCAAGAGTCAAAGCAAGGTCCACAAACGGACGCACCACGTTCACCGCATCAGCAGCAACCTGAATCGCCATGTCGTTGGCAGCTTTTTCATCACCAGCTTGACGACTGTTAAGCAGTGAAGCACCGACGATGTATCGGCCCGCAGCAAGTGTCGCAGGCAGACTACCCGAAGCGTTAACACGAATCGATTGGCCGGGCTTAAGACCGCCTGCTTCGACATCGCTTAGTTCAGCAAGTTGGGTTTGACTCTTGCCTTGATCCGTTGAGCAGAAATAACTCACACGCAATTTGGTGTTGGCATTGGCGGGGACATTACCCATATTGGTAATGCTCAAAACCGCGGACACCGGTTGGCTGTGACCTGCAATGGCCTGAGCGGGGAGTTTGGCCGACTCAATGTTGATTGCAAGATCGACAAACGGGGTGGTAACGTTGATACTGCTTGCCATGGGGAGAACGGCCTGGTCATTGGCTTGTTTGCCATCACCTGTGTTGAGCAACTTGGCGCCCAAAACATAACGTCCCGCAGGCAAGGTGTCCGGGAAACTGCCCGTCACTTTGATGCGTTTTGATTGACCGGCACCAAGACCACTGATATCAATGTCCGCCAATTCTGTGAGTAACACGGCTTGAGCATCCGCAGTGCAATAGAGTTCGCCACGTAGTTTGACGTTGTCGCCTGTGGCAATGTTTCCTTCATTGGTGATCACAAGCATCGCACTTACTGGCTGACTGTGTCCAGCAATGGCAGCAGCAGGCTGGTTGACCGGCTCAATCCCCAGTGCCAATTCGACAAACGGTTTGGCAACGTTGATTGCGTTGGCAGATGCCGTTTGCACGCTGTTGTTGGTTTCACTGGTTTCTGTCACCACATCAGTCGTGTCGATTTTGGCGATCAGCACGTACTTGCCAGCGTCTGCCCCGGTGGGGATACGGGCGGTCGTGTTGAATGTCGCAGCCTGACCGGGTGATAAACCACCAATGGGTTGGGATGCGAGTGTTGCCACTTCGATGAGTTTGTCGGACTCAACGGGCTTGGCGTAAACCTTGATGTCGATCTGGACATCTGATGCTGTGGCAACATTACCAGCGTTGGTTACCTGTACCGGTAAGGTTGCATCCGGGCCATGTCCGGCCACGGCAAAGTCAGGCAGCCGCGGGTTGACAATATCAGCCACGAGATCAATCACGGGACTGACCACATCAAACGCCTGTCCTGGCGCAATGGCCAAGGTGTTGTTGGCTTCGTTTTCTTCCTTGAGCTTGTTGGTTGCGTCGATGTGAGCCACAAGCAGATACTTGCCTGCTTCGACGTTTGAAGGAATCGACACCACCGGCGTAAAGGTCAGCGATTCACCTGGTGCCAATGAAGCAACCGGCTTGTCGATATCCAATGCAAGGTCGATATCCTTTTTACTGTCACTGCCAAGTCGACGGGCTGACACTTTAATGTCGACATACTGATCCGATGGCAGGGCGATGTTGCCTTGATTGATGATCTTGATTGGAAGCGCGAGCTTGGTGCCTTGGCCTGCGATTACTGATGTGGGCAGGTTCAGATTCACGATCTGAGCAGCCAAGTCCATGCGAGGCGCAGCGATCTCCAAGGCATGGGACACCGGCGCGACGGCATAGTTGTTTTCATCATTGGGTTCGACCACCACTGCGTCACTGTCTACCTGAGCAACCAACACATATTTACCTGCAGGCATCCGGGCAGGGAACTTGGCCTGGGCTTGGAACATCTTCTCGGTACCTGGCAGCAAGTCGCCGAGATTCACATCTTTGATGAGTCCCAATTCCACGTCATTGGACGTCTTCTCCAATGTACCTAACGGCCGACCACTGACACGGATATTCACCGGGACATTGGTGTTGGGGCGAACATTACCAGCGTTGGCAACTTTCACCGGGACCGTTAACACGTGATCCGAACCTGAGACAATCGCCCGGGCAGGACGCAGGGTCACAATGCCAGCGACCAGATCGACGAACGGCTTTTCGACTGCCATGGTGGCTTCGTATTCAGGGGCGTTGTTGGTTTCGTCTGCTTCTTCGATCTTGTTGGATGAGTCCACCAACGCGATGAGCTTGAACCGGCCATGCTGCATGTTGGCAGGCAATGCTGTATCCAGATTAACGATCATGGATTGACCGGGCATCAACCCGGAGATGGGGCGGTCTTTGATGTGCTTAAGCACGATGTCGCCGGACTGATCCAACGCGTCATCAGGACGGGCAATGAGTTTCAAATCAATCGCAGCAGCATCCGAACCAAAGGCCACACTACCGGAGTTGGTTAAACGCAAAGGCATCACCAGCAAAGGTGATTCACCGCTGATCACACGGCGTGGTGCACGGGCTTCCATGAGTTGACCTTCAAGATCAATCACCTTGGCAAGCACGCTGATGGGTTCAAGGAGCATGGCAGTATTGTTCGACTCGTTGGCTTCCTTGATGCGATTGGTTGGATCAATCATTACACGCAAGGTGTAAGTCCCCTTGGCAAGTGTCGGGGGCAGTTTGCCTTCGATGTCCAGTTCCATGGACTTGCCAGGGCCAAGTTGAGCAAGTGAATTGCCCTGTGAAAAGGCCAGTAATACATCGTCACTGTCATCATCAATATTCAATGCAGGACGCGCGACAACTTTCACATCCACGGATTGATCCAGGTCAAAACCAAGGTTGCCTGCATTGGTGATTTTGATGGGGACGGTAATCTGCTTTTGAGCGCCGGAGACAATCCCCTTGGGGAGTTGTACGTTGTTAAGGTCCACGAGCAAGTCAACGTTCTGCCCGGTCACTGCAATGGTGTCAGGCATCTGGGCGGTGTTGTTGTTTTCATCACGTTCGTTGACGGCATTGCCACTGTCGACCACTGCGATGATGTTGTAACTCTGCACGGAAAGCTGGCCGGGGAATTCACCGATGAGCACGACTTTGATCGACTCGCCGGGTTCCATCTGCCCGATGGACTCGTTGGCAGCGGTGGCGATGGTGACGTCCTGAGATTCATCCACAGCAGTGGCAGGACGGGCGACGATTTTCACATCAATGCGTTGGCGGCGTACGGCTGCAAGATCACCCTTGTTGGTGATGGTGACAGGGAATCGAGCGACACCTTTACCGCCGGAGACGATTCGTTGAGGTAATGTCACACGCCCAAATGCAATGGTCAAATCCACTGCACCGAGATTCGATTCAGTCACCGTGTTGCCTGCATCAATATAAGCCCACAGGCCGTAGTCTTCACGCGTGATATTCGTCGGTAGATCAACCGTCACCTTGTAGGCATTGGCTCGCCCGGTGGAGACATCGCGGATGGGCTGAATGGTTTTGACGTTTAAGAGGATGTCGTTATCCGTCTTGGCGCCATCAGTGATGGGACGCGCGTAGAGCTTGATGTCCACATCATCGGCCCGACGTGCGGCCTGGCCAGGGGTTTTAATCACCACGGTGATCTGGCGACTGTCCTGTGCATGCAAGGTCTGTCCCGTGAGCATCGCAATGCACAAGACCGGCAGCATCAAAAATGTTTTAACGTGCGCGAACAAGGTATGAATCATGTGTCCTCTGTCCCTGAATCGATGAATGAATTGGGTTCACTTGGCGAGTGTTCCGATTTTAACCAAAAATTATAACGGCAGATGGGTGAATAAGGCCAATTGGGAGGGTAGTGAAAAATTTCGACCTGCCGCGTCGCATGAAACCATATCAGTTAAACGGTTGTGGGCAAATTTGCTTTGATTTGTTCGATAAACAGGTCGGTATAGGGTAATACATCAGGGTTGGACGTTATTTCGTCGAAATTCAACCAGAGTATTTCACTTACTTCATTGGGATCGGGCGCAGGATTGAAGGTTTGCAATTGACCCAACCATCCCCAAAGTGTCAGTGGGCGGTCGGGGTATTCAAAATGCCAGACTTCTTTATCGAGCGTGACAACCAGCCCGGTCTCCTCGCGAATTTCACGGATGCCTGCCTGCTCGTGGGTCTCACCATGTTCAATCGCACCACCGGGAAAGCAGATACCTCCAGCCATGGCGACCCCTTTGGCGCGGCGGATCAACAGCCACTTACCATCTTGATTTTGTGCAGCCACGATACAGCCATGAACACGTCCGTCTGCCTGTACTGGTCGTTTACTCATGAAAGCCATGATAACGAATCATTTGAATATCACAGTTGTGAAGAATGATGGTGCAATGTTAAACCGGTTTGCAGGTCAGGCTGCTTTGGATTGGATTGATTCAATGTCCAGGTTCAGACGGCTAAGTAAGCCGTGGACACTTTCATCGATTTTGATCATTGTCGCCTGCGATGTCACGCTTAGATTGATTCGCCCATTGGGAATCGCACAGGTGCATTGACACAACAGGTTTTGAAACTTACCGGCAATCTGTCTTGCATGATCCGCATCCGTTGCCAATGTCAGCAGTGCAAGATGATCACTGTCAATCCGTGCAATCGTGTCATGGATTTTACAGTTTGCGGTGAGGCATTTGGAGATGATTTGCATCGCTTGATCAATGAGTTGTTGGCCATGCTGTTGTTCAAGCGTCTTAAAATGTTCCAGTTGAAAGCTGATCATGCAACTGCGTGGTTGGGATGTCGTTTGGGTGGTGATATTGTTAATCAACTCCTGGCGGAAATAATGCCAGTCAGGCAAGCCCGTCACGCTGTCAATGTGGCTTGAGTTTTCAATTTGATTGAGTCGATCCATGGTGCTGATGGCATCTAGTTGTAACTGGAATATTTCAACACAGGCGATGATTTTCCCGGTAGTCGAATGGATAGGTGTGGCGCGGACTTTAACAGGCAGACGAAAACCATTGCGATGATGCAGGTAGACGTCCATGTCACGTTTTTTTCCATCCTGCATCACGAAAGCAAGGGGACATTTTTTCTGACATAGTGAACATCCTTGATCATCAATATGATTAAGGATGTTGTCCATACAATGCTTGCCGACGACTTCAGAAGATTTGTAGCCTGTGATTTGTTCAGCAGCAGTATTCCAATACAAAACACGACGTTCGGTATCCACGATGTACACGCCATCATTGATTGAACCAAGGATGCTGATGTTGGCAATGAGGTTGTCGAGAATTTTTTGTTCAGCTTGATTCATTGTTATTTTCGCATCATTTGAAACGTTCATTCACTTGCCATGTCACTTGACCAAGTTTGATTGCGACCTTTTTGCTTGGCATTAAGCAGCAAGTCATTGACCCGTTGGAAAAACGTCTGAGCATCTTCGTCTTCTTGAACAATGGATGCACCTATTGAGACACTGACAGTGATGTGACATTCATTGTGTTCCAATGCGGATCGGTTGACCGTGTTACGCATACGTTCAGCCATTTCGGTGAGTGTCTGTTGGTCGATGTCATCGATAATCACTGCGAATTTGTCTCCACCCCATCGTGATGCAGTGTCGTAAGCACGACAGTGTCCACTGAGTGTGCGTGCGATCAAGCCAATGAGTTGGTCGCCCATGTCGTGGCCATAGAAGTCATTGATTTTTTTGAATTGATCGATGTCGACAAGAATCAGTCCGAACGGTTTATGCTGTCTTTGATACCGGTTGATCGATTTTTCGAGTGTTTGTTCAAAGTGTCGGCGATTGGTTAGTCCGGTCAACGGGTCAAGCAAGGCCTGGTCTTCAAGTTTAGCCAAGCGGTCCATCATGCTCAGACGCTGAGTGTCATCATTGAAAACTTCGACACAAGCAATGACTTGATTGTCAGTGCCAAAGATCGGCGTGCCACGGACATGAACCGGGACGCGGTGGCCTTTCTGGTGACTGAGATACACATGCAATTCACGTGGGACTCCATCTTCGATGATGGCTTCAAGTGGGCAGCCTTTTTCACATAAACATTGACCGCTATGGTCCACGTGACAGAGGATGTCGTCACGGCAAAAGGACCCCATCACGTCAGTTGCTTTATAGCCGGTGATCCGCTCAGCAGCCTTATTCCAGAAGAGAATTCGCCGATCACGATCAACGATGTATACGCCATCGGTCATGCTACTTAAGACCTCGCTGGTCAAAGTTACATTCTCGTCAAGCGAATTTCCAATTACATTTTTAGTCATTGCTGGCCCCAGTTATAGCGTTGTCGAAAGTTGATAATTTTTTTCGACGATTAGAAAAAATATCGTGTCGATTGACCTGTAACTTGATGTTATTACATGGTATTTAGCCATATATTTGCGGATTATATGAACAGGTTATGCTGTTCGAAACGCGGCTTTGAGACTTGTTATTCGCCAGTTGTCCGTGACCTGCTAGAATATCGGGTCTAACACGAATACCTCAATTGAGTGAGAACCATGGATCATTTTCAGTATCGTAACGGACAGCTTTTTGCAGAAGATGTGAATATTGACGACTTGGCTTCCAAAGTCGGGACGCCAATGTATGTCTATTCGGGCAAAACCCTGCTTAACCATTTCACCAAACTCCGCGATGCGTTTGCGGCAGTGGATCCGGTGATCTGCTATTCCATCAAGAGCTGTGGGAATGTGAATCTGCTCAAGTTATTGGCCGCCCAAGGGGCTGGCATGGACGTGGTGTCCGGCGGTGAACTTTATCGGGCGCAACTGGCCAACGCTGATATGAGCAAAGTCGTCTACGCCGGTGTCGGTAAAACCGATGCGGAGATCGAGCAAGGTATTGACGCAGGCATCGGCTACTTTAATATCGAGTCCGAAGCCGAGTTCGAAAACATCGCATCCATTGCTCAGCAGATGGGTAAAGTCGCTCATGCAGCACTACGCGTTAATCCGGATATCTACGATCCCAAGACGCACGATAAAACCACGACCGGTAAAAAAGAAACCAAGTTTGGCGTGGACATTGAACGTGCCAAGCGGTTCTTTGAAAGCTATGGCAATAACCCGCACTGCAAGCCCACCGCGATTCACCTGCATATCGGTTCGCCAATCTACAGCCCTGAACCCTACGTCAAAGCGATTGAAAAAGCATTGATTCTCATTGATGAGCTTCGCACGTCCGGCTACACGATTGACACGTTGGATATTGGGGGCGGTTTTGCTGCCGATTACGAGTCGGGTAAGAGTCCCAACTGGCAGGACTATGCCGACGCCATTGTGCCGTTGGTCAAGGACAAGGGTTTGAAAATCATTCTTGAACCCGGTCGCACCATCTCCGGCAACGCTGGCATTCTGGTGACGCGTGTGCAGTATCTCAAAAAGGGTGGCAATAAAAAATTCGTCATCGTCGACACCGGCATGCATCACCTGATTCGTCCTGCAATGTACGACGCGTTTCACTTCCTCTGGCCGACTCGGGTTGACGCGTCACAGGTTCCCATGCAACGTCTCGAAGCAATGGATTTACCAGGCCTGCAACTTACCGACGTGGTGGGGCCGGTCTGTGAAAGCTCGGACGTCTTTGCCAAGCAGCGCATGCTCCCGCCGATGGAACGTGGCGATTTGATTGCGATCTTCACTGCCGGTGCTTACGGCATGGTGATGGCGAGTAACTACAACGCCATGGTTCGCCCACCAGAGGTCTTGGTTGATGGCGATACCGCAACAATTATCCGTCACCGTGAAACCTACGAACAACTTGTAGCAGGCGAATTGGAAACACAAACGGTCTGATGAATTGCGATAGGTTATTACACGATTACCCCGTCAGATTTGACCTGCGGTCTTGTCTGGTGGTTTGTGATAACAAAGCGTGACAATATTATTTTCTTAACGCCTTGCCAAGTTTGTTTAAGGCGTTACATTAATCAGTCCTCAAACTCATTTACTATGGGGTTCAACCAAGGAGAATAACCCACATGCAGATTAAGACGATCACCGTAAACAAGTCCGAGAAGAACAAAGAAGGCGTGAAAATTGACGTTGTCGTTCCGGCTTCGGATGTTGAAATCGAACTGTTGAGTTTCCTGATGGCCGGCTACATTCGTGATGCCGCCACCAATGGCAAATTCAAAGTCGACCTGCCTGATCAGTATCGCATTACCTATCAAGCTGAAGGTTCATTCCTGATCACAACCGAACCGGGTGTGTCGGCAGCCAAGAGTGGTGGCAATCCGTTCTACACGCCGCCCAAGCCCGTGGCCGTGGTTGCCATCCAACGCTTTGGCAAACGCTACGATCTGGCTTATGCCGCGATCAATCAGGAAGCTTTCAAAACGCAGAAGGCTCCCGCTCCTGCAGCTGCTCCCAAAGCTCCCAAGGCCGCAGCGAAAAAGGCTCCAGGCAAAAAATAAGCTTGTTTTAAGCCATATTTTGAATTAAAAAAGCCCAGGTGTTAAGCCTGGGCTTTTTTTGCAATGTATTGAATTCCATAAAACGACAGCTGAAACCCAAGTGGGGTTTTGAAAAAAAATGGTCTTTATCTCTACGGCTGGAAGCTGGTGTCCGTGGTAATCAGGACACGATCAAGCTGTGTGTTGCTTTCCCTGTGAGCAATTTCGAGCGTGTAATTGCCTGCCCCAAGACTCAGTGTGGTCCAGTCGTCCCAATTCCACGATGAATTGATCGGCAGGTGCTTGGCGACAAATGTTCCGTCGTTTTGAGGGATACGAATCCATACTGAATTCGACGAACCGGTTGGACACAAACTGCGAAGCCATATCTTGACCGTACCTGCCTGGGTGAGACTAAACGGGAAAACCAGGTGTCCGTCACTGGGAGGTGACGATGCGGTTGACGTCGCGGTGACACCGTATCCACTCGATGCACTGCTGTTCGTTTCAATGAGCCATGGGGTGAGTGGTGTAAATTCAGTCTCGTAATACACGCGAGTCGTGGCGGGCAAAATCGTACTGCTGTTGGTGTTCAGATCAATGCTGGGGCGATCCGCAGAATTACTCGCTTCACTGGTGTGGTAACGGCTGAAGCTGTTGTGGGTATGTGAATCAATCAGGCAGGATACGCTGGCAAGGGTAGTGTCCGTAGCCAATTGCTTAGCCGTGTGTCCGGTGATATTCCAGACTGTCCATTGGCCGGCATCGGGGATCGATTGACTGGCTATCAAATAGCTTGGCGTGGGTTGGTTGTTCCAATTCACCGTGGATGCAAGCCAATTGCTGTCGATGGCATAAAGTCCATGTGTCGCAGGATCGTTGAGCTGTCGGACTTTGAGATTCAGCATAGCTGACGTGACTGTACCCGCAATTGATGCAAAAGGCAGATCAGCCTGAACAAGGCTTTTGCGATAGTAATTTTCTGAGGTTTGTAACTTCACAACCATATAATCACTGGAACCAAAATTCGTAGCTGCACTGGAGCCGCCTTGGATATAGCTGTCGCCGGTGATTGCTACGGTTTGCTGGTTGAATTGATCTTCACCCCAGACTTCGAATTCGACGATGCTGATTTGGGTATTGGTTGATGTGGTAAGTGAATTGCCATGTCCGATGACACGAATATATTGGGCAGCAATCGGATCAAAGTAATAACTGCCCATGGACGACGATGTTCCACTACTGGTTTGGTTCGGCAGAACAGTTGTCCAGTAAATAGCATCCATTGAGGTTTGAATGGTGAAATAGGCTTGGCGGAGATCGCCGTCATGCCATGCGATTTTAGCTTTGGTCATGATGGCTGGCGCGTTCAATGCATATTCAATCCATTGGCCAAGTCCATCGGCAGCCCAACGTGTGTTGTAACTGTCATCCTGACTTTCAGCAGGCGTGTTCCCATCGTCACTGCTTGCGGTGATACTGTTGACAGTGAGTTGAACGTGATTGCTGCTTTGTGGATCTTGAACATAGAGAGTCAGTTGGTGTTGATCAAAATCCCCGTCGCTATCCGTGGCTTGCACCGTTAAAGGATAGACACCTGCTTGGCTGGGGTGTCCGAAAATTTCGCCGTCGGACGCAAGTGTCAAACCCGGCGGCAAATTGCCTTGGACGATGGAGTAGGTGATGCTGCCGTTGCCGCTGGTGCTGCCTAGAGATTGGGCATAGGCATATCCGGTGGTCGCCAGATTGAACAAGCCGCTGGCATCCAGTTCCGGGATGTTGCCACTGATGCCCACTGGGATATCCGTTGGTGCCGGGCCAGCGTTCGTCCCCCAACTCACGCCCACATCACTTGCCATCCGAGGCGCATGGGGACTTGCTGTATAGGCTCCACTGATTTCCTCAGCACCAACATCTTTACTTGACCAGGGTCGAAGTCTGCCAGTTAGATCGACATCACTTTGAACATACGATCCCAAAGCAGCATCCAACACCGGGCTCGTTGAACTGTCGGGGCGGTAGTAATTGGCAGTGCTGTCAAAAACCAGTTGTGGGTCTACAAAATCAATTTCATCGCTGGCAAAGCTGATGGTTTTATCCTGGACCAATGCAGATGAACCACTGGTGTGATACATGATATTACCTTGGTAGGTAAGGTCATCTGCTGCCGGATCACGATATCGGATCAAGTCGTTTAGGCTGCCATAGACGGCGTTATTGGCAAAGATACTGTCCGATGGCGGGACGGTTCGATCTTTGCTGCCGATACCGTAGCCGATTTCAAAAGCGACCTTGCAATTGACAATTGTGTTAAAGGCAACGACCGCATTCTCCACGGGAACGTATCCGCTGGATGATGCATTGAGTTGTCCTTCGCCTAGTACGATGCTGCCACGTCCATTGGTGCCGCCGAGGTTTTGGAAATAGTTATTGATTACGACATGGTTTTTGCCGTGAATGCGGACACCACTTTCATAGCTGTCTCCTGTGCCTGAAAAGAAGTTGCCTTCGACGTGACAGTTGTTGCCATGTCTCAGGGAGAGTTGTCCCTGGCAATCCTCAAGTGTATTTCGCAGATAGCGATTGAAGTTGGATTTATTGGAGATGGTTTCCAGTTCACCATCACATTGATAGAAATAGTTATCGCTAATGACACAATGAGCATCGACATCGACGGTGCTGCTTGTCCCAATACGGATGGTTTCCCAGTCGTTGGCACCACCGCCGGATGTGTGTCCAAGAAAGGCATTGTGGTCTATGCGATGATTAGGGATTTCGCCGGATGCTAACCCGCTCAGCCAGATGACCATGGTCTGGGATATCTTTGTTTTGTTCTCAAAACTGCAGTGATCCACACGGTTGTTGCTGCCATAAATTTGAATCCATTTATGGCCGGACGGTCCATCATGGTTGTTGATTCGCGTGTTGCTCAGTCGGCAATGACGTGCCAGATTGCTGCTGTCTTCGCGGAATTGGACACTATAAGACAAGGTTGATGTGGGTGGCCCTGAGAGTTCAAAGCCTGAAACGATGAGGTATTCGCCGCCAATACTGATCTTTGAATTACCTGTGAGAATCACACCGCCAGGTGTTTGGGCGCGAAGCGTGATTGGGTGTTCCGCAGTACCGTTGGCCCCGTAAAAACCAATGGCCTGATCGTTATATGTTCCATCAGTCCAGACCAACACGTCGCCGGGCTGGGCGGTAAGCATGGCGGTCGTGACATCACTGGCGGAACTGACGATATGGATACTGCTGGCAAAGGTGTTCGAAGCAAGGGTAATCGTGCAACAAATCAGAATTGACAGGAACAGAAAACGGGACGGTCTGGCTGCTAAAGTCAGTGGGCACAAAGGGGGTTCGTGTGTGCGTGCGTGGATCATGGATTCCTCTTTTTCCGCATAAAGACCAAAAGGACAAGTCAGATGACTCGTCACGGATAGGTGACTTCATCTCCCGGAAGGGAATCATGCGGATAAAAAAAGGGGGAACCTTTGATGCAGTGCAATATATCAATTGGTTGGTGAAATGGAAGCATAAAAAGAAAATTTTAAATTGACCTTTCAGGCATCCCGAGTCGTGTTTTGTGTTTTAGGGATCGTAGGTGAGCACGTGTCCATCGTGATAGAGCATGTTCATGCGGGTGTCGCCCATGTGTCGTTTCATTTTGCTGCCGTTGTAATTGCTGCAGGTGTAATTCCATGTTGGATGCACTGCGTTTTCGTAAATCCAGCCTAGAGAACTTAGCGGTTTTTTCTTGTAAACCGAATAATCATCCAATCGCCAAACGTACTTATTGCCCATGTATGGATTCTTGGATAAGCCTGCGCAGTAGGCTTTATTGACTGTGTTGTAGTTTGCTTTGGGAACCGGGATCGCGCTGGGACAGTAAAAAATCTGTGCATTACCCACACGTAAAGTCACATAGTCATCCATCCGCTGCTTCCAATAGGTGATGGAATAGGGCAGCCAACCGTTAAAGTCATTGGTGTAGGTGGCGGTGACCACGCCGATTTGTTTCATGCGTGTCATACAGTCCAGACGTTTGGATGTTTCACGCGCCTGAGCCAAAGCCGGGAGCAGGATGGCGATGAGCAAAGCGATAATCGAGATGACGACCAGTAGCTCGATGAGTGTGAAAGCCTTGGCTGGTTTATTCATGATCCTGTCCTTGGTGTGGTTTTTCTGTCAGGCCGATTTGGTTTAGCAATTCATCACGTTCGGATGAACTGCGTAAAGAGCTACCGCAGCTGTCACGAATTTTCAGATACATCGGTTTGGGGTTTTGTTCCTGTACGACATTGCCATGTGCAAGACCAATCGCATTCTTGAGCATCCAATTGGCCGGATGTTCGTAGTCACCATAAAAACTACTCAACGGTGGGTCGGTGGTCTGGGCAGCTTCGGTGTTGTTCCAACCAAGAATCGCAAAATCCTTTGGCGCTTGCATGCCGATTTTATGCATCGCAGTCATCAAGCGAATCGCATGTTCATCGTCATAACAGATCACGCCCAGTGATCCGCGATACTGTGCAAGGTGTTTGGCTAGCCGATCCATCCGGCCGACTTCTCGGTTGACCAGGTGGCATTGATTGTCCAGTTCATACTCGGCACAAAACATGGTGTAGCCAATAATGCGGCGTTCCAGAAAGACATTGTCATGTAGCAGCGGACCAACGTAGGCAATCGTCTTGCATCCGAGTTGATGCAGATACTGACCAGCAATTTTTGTGTACCGTGATCCGCTGACGCCAAACGTACGTGGGTCTGAAAAGTAATGCTTGTCCAAACCGGGCAACGCCACCGGCACATTCAATGGGATCGGGCTGCGACGCACCAATTCGCCAAGCTGCTGTGTCTGATCCGGGGGCAGCCACGGGACAATCGCACATGGGCAATCCTCCTTGGCTAACTGCTTGATGGCATGGTCTGCACTGTCACCAAAGTCACTGATGAGTTGTGTATGGAGGGTGATGTTCTTCTCACGGGCAGTGTTTGAAAGATTGCCACTGATCCGTAAAGCGTAGTTGTCAGCTTTGTCATGCAGCAGGATGCCGACGTGTTTTGTCAGAGGCTGGACTTGATTGGGATCAGCCACGAAGGTGCCCGCTCCGATTCGCCGTTCCACAAGGCCTTCATCAGCCAGCAGGGATAGTGCTTTGCGGACGGTCTGCATATTGCACTGGTTACTACGTGCCAAGTGTCGCTCGGATGGCATCTTGCTGCCGGGCGGCATTTTGTCGATGATTTGAACGATAGTGCTTTTAACATCTTCGTATTTAAACTTTTTGGGATTTTGTAGTTGGGTGGTCATAGTGCTTTACGGGTGAAGGGTTAAATTGCTGTGCAATCACTTTTATTATTTTTGCGTATCAATTTAATAAGTCAAGTAAATCGCTATGGTTTTGTGTGAGATTGTTGATTTAGTCAAGGCGTGACAGGTTTTAGGT
This sequence comes from Phycisphaerales bacterium UBA7800, assembly GCA_002480565.1. Classification (GTDB taxonomy): domain Bacteria; phylum Planctomycetota; class Phycisphaerae; order Phycisphaerales; family Phycisphaeraceae; genus UBA7800. Next base: position 123,090 of record DLCK01000047.1, read on the forward strand.
TGTTTATTGTGATGCGCATGAAAAAACGCAGGCCGAAACCTGCGCTTTTTCAATAGGTATTCAATTGTCTGCGGATGTTTATTTGCTTTTGAGCTTAGTCGACATATTCAAGGGTGAAGTCGTCAAAGTCCATCGTGCCTGCTTTGACATTAAAGAGTACGGGCATGACTTCGAACTTTTCAGCACCTTCAGGGACTTCGAATTCAAGAACCTTGTCTTCCCATTCGGCATGCGTTCCGGCCATGCGTGGGATTTTGCTCACGCCTTTGATCTTCTTGCCTTCACTGTTTTTGAATTGGATAAACAGTGTGCCGGAGAACCATGATTTCTGACCTTTTTCGATACCGTTGCATCGCATTTTGAAGGTCATCTTCATTTTCTTGCCATAGTCCGCAGGCTTCACGAAGAACTGTCGGTAGACCATGTACATTTTGCCCGACTCCATTGACGTTAATCGCAGGAACTTGTTTTCACCTTCGGTTTCCCAGCTGCTGCCTTTTTCGGGGTTGATTCCCCAATGTGCAGGCGTGCCGGGTTTCTTTGGGTTTTCGGCTTCAAAGTCACCGCCCTTGAAAATGTTGTCACCTGCATAGAGGCCGGTGGTCATCATACTTACGATCAGCAGGGCGCAAAGTCCCATCCAGTGTTTTGACATGTGTAGTCTCCTGTCAAAGTTGTACAAAAACGAGTTACTTTTAAATGCGATGGATTAACAACTCATCGCATTTTTTTCATTTCAAATTGCTTGCCGGATAACGCATCCTTGGCAAACTGTCCCCAAAAAGGCGTCGGTGTGAAGTCCCAATCCGCAATCATGCGTGGTGATGAACTGGTGTGAAAGCACCATGCGGTCCAATGCAGTCTGTACTTCTGGATACATCCCAAAAAGTCCGGCACCCAGGTGTAGGGATCTTCCTGGATATTCTTGGGCAAGAATTCCATGGGCTTGGCGTCGGCTCCGAGTTCACCCATCAAGACAGGATGCCTGGCAGCGGTATCAAGGAAGTGGCCTTGCCAGTCTTTTTTCCAGTTGTAGCAGTGCGCTTCGTAGATGATGCCGTTGCCACCGTTGTCTTTGATTTCGTACCCATTGAGAACGCCAGAGACACTTGCAGCCCAATCCATACCACTGACGGTGCAGACATTTTTTGCACCAGTCCTGCGAATTAGATCCATGCACGCCTGCATGCCCGGTGAGTGAAATGTCCTGTAATTTTCGGTATTTTCGGCTGCGACACCTTCCTTGGCTTTGACTTTTTCTTTGACTTCGCCGCCGTTTTTCCAGACGTCCCATGTGAGACTATGCGGCTCGTTGAAGAGTCCGAAGATCACTGCAGGGTGGTTTTTGTATCGCTTGGCTGCGTCTTCCCAGAATTTCAGATGCTTGGGTTGCAAGGCTTTGAACTCATGGAAATCCAACAGCAGATAGGCTCCGCGTGATGCGGTGGTTTCGACCAGTTTGTCCACCAGTTCGCGGTAGGCTTTGCCGCCATCGTTTTGATAATCGCTTTCACCAAACCAGAATCGGTGACGCACTGCAAGGCGGATAATGTTGGCGTTCCATTCGTCGATTGCAACCACGGTGGAAGTAAAAACCTGCTCGCCTTTATCCGACCAGCCGAGACTTGGAATGTTGATCCCTTGGAGCCAGACTTCTTTACCCGCGGAGTTGAGGACTTTGTTACCGACGACTTTCAAAGGCAGGGGATGGGGCTTACCCCCATCGACCGGGAAGACTGCGGTATGTGCTCGAAGCTTGGGGGCGGGTTTGAACTTCGCTCCCATTTCGTCAATGTAATGCAGCGTGAAGTCATCGAAATCCATCGTGCCGGATTTGACGTTAAAGAGCACAGGCATAACTTGTAGCTTCACAGCTTTGTCAGGAATGACCATGTCGATGCTCTTGTCTTCCCATGTCGCATGCGTGCCTTTCATGCGCGGGATGCCTTTGACGCCTGGCGAGAGTTTTTTACTGTTTTCATCGACAAATTGAATAAACAGCGTGCCGATAAACCAGGCTTTGTCACCGCGGATAATTTCATTGGACCGCATCTTGAATGACAGTCGCAGAAACTTGCCTGCATCTTGAGGCTTAAAGTAAAACTCGCGATAGGTCAGGGTGGTCTTGCCTGCTTCGAGACTGGTCAAACGCAGGAAACGATTGTTGCCTTCGGACTCACTGGTGACACCTTGCTCGGGCTTAAGGCCCCAATGATCAGGCTGCACAGTCGAGCCAATTTGCAGATCACCGTTTGCAAAGAGATTGTCGCTTGCATGCAGGTTGGCCGATAGGGTCAATGCGAGTAAGCAAGCAAGTATTAGTGACCGGTATTTGTACATACTCATTTCCTAAGAAGGGGCTTTGCCAATTCGTTGCTCTATGGCATTTACCACAGAGCCATAGAGTCTATGAGGTCACAGAGCAAGGCATGGGAAGGATGATATATCTTCTCTTCAAATCTCTGTGCCTCTGTAGTAAAGCCATGGCGGTGTTACGTCGTATATGACTTATCGCATTTTCTTCATTTCAAACTGCTTGCCCAGTAGTGCATCTTTGACGAATTTGCCCCAGAAGTCGGTGGGGGTGTAGTTCCAGTCAGCCAGGACACGTGGGTTGGCATTGGTATGGAAGCTCCATGCGGTCCAGTTGAGTTTGTATTTCTGGATGCAGCCAATCATATCCGGCGCCCAGGTGTAGGGGCTTTCTGGATTCTTCTGCCAGGGCATGGGTTTGGTGTCACAGCCGTTTTCACCGAGTAAAATGGGGTGTTTTGCAGCAACGTCAAGGAACTTGCCTTGCCAGTCGGACTTCCATGGGTAGACATGGGTGTCATACATGACGCCGTTACCGCTGGGGTCTTTGATGTCATAGCCTTTGAGAATGCCAGATAAGTCATAAGCCCAATCCAACGCACCGATGACGCAGATGTTTTTGGCCCCTGTTGATCGCACCGCATTCAGACAGGCCTGCATGCCCGGTGATTCAAAGGTTTTGTATGTGATTTTATTTTCCGCAGCAACGCCGTCTTTAGCTTTGACTTTTTCTTTGACCTCGCCACCATTTTTCCAGACATCCCAACTGATACTGTGCGGTTCATTGAGCAAGCCGAACATAACCGCGGGATGGTCTTTGTAGCGTTTGGCAGCATCGATCCAGAAGGTCAGATGAAGGGGTTGAATGGCTTTGTATTCATGCAGATCGAGCACGACATATCCGCCGCGAGAGGCGGTGGTTTCGATGAGTTTGTCAACGAGTTCACGATATTGTTTACCGCCATCATCTTCCCAGCCACTTGTACCGAACCAGAATTTGGTATGTACAGGCAAGCGGATGCAGTTGGCGTTCCATTCTTCAATGGAGATGACTACGGAGTTGTGAATGTAGTCACCTGTTCGCGACCATTCCAGAGAGGGGATGCTCACGCCTTGAAGCCAATGTTCATTGCCTTTGGCGTCAACGAGTTTGTTGCCTTGGACTTGGAGCATCGGCGGGTGAGGTTTACCACCATCAACAGGGAATTGGGCGGTTTGTGCTCGGGTTTTGGGGACTTCGATCATCTTGTCGATGTACTTCAAATGCATGTCGTCAATGTCGAACTGGCCAGCTTGAGCATTGAACAGGCAAGGCATGATTTCCAGTTTGCTGGCGCCTTCAGGAATTTTCATTTGGAACGTTTTGTGAATCCAATCCTTTTTGGTGCCTTTGATGTTGGGGGACTTGGCGCCCTTGAGTGCCTTGCCGTTTGAGTCTTTGAAGTTCATCATGATCCGTGCATCAAACCATGGGCGTTGGCCGGGTACGACACCTTCGCAGCGCATTTTGACTTGCATCTCAAGTGCTTTGCCAGCGTCTTCTTCTTCAAAGTAGAGTTCGCGATAGACCAGATTCATTTTGCCAGGTTCGACGACTTTGAGTCGCAGGAAGTGATTGCCATTTTCTTCTTGCCAGAATTGACCTTTATCGCTGCTGAGTCCCCACCCATCGGGTTGGCCGGTTTTACGGGTACTGGCTTCAAAATTACCGTTTAGGATCAGCTCTTCTGCGGCAAATAGGGGATTGGTAAAAGTGGCGAGAAGAAGCAGTGTTGCTGTGATGGCCCATCGTTTGAACATCTAGTTGACTCCTATGCGACCTGTGCGAGTGTCAGTGAGTTGTGTACAATTGCTATAAGTAAAATGACACCGTTGGATTGGCAGTGTCATGGCGTTGGTTGCCTGGGGTTGTATTATCCTACCCGTTGAATGCTGTGAATCAACATTGGGATACGATATTTTTACATATCACTAGTATAGCAATTGGGAATTTTAACACGAGAGAATCCATCAATGGCTGGCATGTTTGATCGTAATAATCTTAAATATCAGCAGGTTAAAGTTAAAATTGAATCTGTCATTGATCAGTTGAGTCCCGGTGATAAAATTCCTTCTGAGCGTGATCTTGCAAAGCAATATGAGTGCAATTTTTTAACTGTCCGCAAAGCACTATCGCTTTTGGTCGACGAAGGGCGTATCGAAAAACGAACCGGTGCCGGCACATTTATCACTGATCCGACTGCCAACCTGGCGCGAAATAAACATGTTGGCATCCTGCTGCATACGCAATCAGACCCTTATGCGTTGCGAATTGCTGGTTCAATCGCTCATATCGCAGCAGAGCAAAAAATGACGCTGCACACCAAAATGATCCAGGATTATGACGAGAGTGCAAAGACAGCCATCGAAATGCTCGTGGCAGAAAATTGCTGTGCAGCAATTGTGCCTTGGTTCCCCTGGGAACAGACCAATCAACTCGTCGAGTTTGTCAGCCAGTCACCCATCCCCGTGACCGTCCCCGCGGTCTTTGCCGGTTTGGAAGATCAGTGCTTCGCACGTGCTGCAACCTTTGGCAAAAGTGCAACCTTCTATACCGGTCTCTCTGGCGAGTATTTTCTCAAACTCGGCTACAAACACATCGCCTTCATCGGCCCACTTTCAGCTGACAATGACATTCTGCATCGCAAGATCATCGGCTATACCAACTTCATCGGCCAAAGCGGATTGGATAATCTCTGTCATCTCATTCCCGCTGAGACCCAGGCGATGGATAAGACCGCAAACAAGCTCATGGCATTCAAAGGTGATCTGGCAGTCATCGCCTATGACGATCAGCATGCCATTCGCTTTTTGACTGCGATGCATAAACTCGGACTCCAGGCGCCGCAGGATTTTGCAATCCTGGGCTACAACAACACCGATGCCGCTGAACATGCCGACCCGCCGTTGTCCTGTTTGTATGGTGATTATGTTCATCCTTCACAGAAAATGCTTGAAAACGCGTTGGGCCTGGCAAATGGGAAAGTGGTTCAGACCTCCAGCGATCAGTCATTGTTCTTCAAACTCCGCGAAAGCTGCTCAGGTAAGCTGCGAATGGGCGACAAAATTGATGAGTTGCTCAAGGAATTGGGGCTCAATGATCTGCCGACTCATGAGCCGGTTAACGCGTAGGTACCAAAACAATCTTCATGTTTTTGATGAGTTGATGATTGACCATGGTCCGTGAAAAGACCTATGTCTTGGTCTTGACTATCCATTTAAAAAAATAAAAACTGGCTTTGGTGATCTTGACCTGATACGTGCGAGTACCTATCGTGTAATTACACGAAAAGGAGAATATCCATGTCGCACACGTATAATCACTCATACACTGGCAAGCACCTCACGCGCAGCGGCTTTCCCCTGGGCGGGATTGGAGCGGGGATGATTGCTTTGGAAGGATCGGGAAAACTCGCACAGGTGTCGATTCGACATCGGCCCAATGTCTTTTTTGAGCCAATGATTTTTTCAGCCATCCACGTCAAAGGCATGGAGCATGGCACGCGGCTGCTCGAAGGTCCAACACCGGATTGGAAGCTCGGGTCGCGTTGGGATTCAGCCAGTTATTTCCATCAAAGTTCGGGTAATGGGTTTTACAACAAGACCTATGGCATGCCGCATTTTGATGCCACGCAGTTCAATGCACGATTCCCCTTTGCACAAGTTGAATTTGAATCCGATCGCTTGCCATTGCAATGTGCGTTGGAAGCATTCAGCCCGTTTGTCCCCGGTGATTCGGAAACTGCTTCTTTACCTGTGGCATCCATGAAGTACACCTTCACCAACACATCGGATCAAGTGGTTGATGCGGTTTATTCATTTCATGCACACCGTGATGTGATTGCCTTTAATGCAGATGATCCCAAGGATCGCGTCTTACCTCACGTGTTGGGTGAACAGTCGGGTTTTGTGATCACGCAAGGGGCGCCAGCCAATAATCCATCGGGTTATGGTGAGTTTGGCGTGTCCTGTGATGCACCGCAGACCAGTGTGGATTGCGCATGGTTTCGCGGGGGTTGGTTTGATACCACGACGATGCTTACCAGGAAAATATTCTCCGGTGATATGACTGCAGGCGACACTTATACAGAGGGGGAGCCAAGCCTCGGGGGGAGCTTGTACGTGCCGCTGTCACTTAAGCCCGGTGAAAGTCAATCGGTACAGGTGCTATTGAGTTGGTACGTGCCGGTGAGTCAAGTTGGAGCCGGCAGTGTTTATGATGCAGATTGCGCTTGTGAAAATGGAGCCTGTTGCAGCGGTGATCAACCGCAGCGATATCGTCCATGGTATGCATCACGGTTTGGAAGTGGCGCGATGCTGCGACATTACTGGCAAGCTAACCATAAACGCATGGAGTCCGAAAGTGCTTTGTTTTCCGAGACTTTTTTCACAAGCACATTGCCCGATGAAGTGCTTGAAGCAGTGTCAGCAAACCTGAGTATTCTCAAGTCACCCACTGTCATGCGACAACATGACGGACGGCTTTGGGCATGGGAAGGTTGTCACGACGATGCGGGATGTTGTCATGGCAGTTGCACGCATGTCTGGAATTATGCCCAGGCGATCTGTCACTTGTTTCCTGATCTTGAACGCACATTACGTGAGACAGAATTCGGGCCATCGCAAAATGAGCAGGGCAAGCAGAACTTCCGTTCGAATCTGCCGATCAGTGAGCCAAAGTTTGATCATCACGCAGCAGCAGACGGGCAACTGGGCGGCATCGTTAAACTCTATCGCGATTGGCGGATCAGTGGTGATACCCATTGGCTCAAACAACTCTGGCCAGCTGCAAAAGCCTCGCTGGACTACTGCATCAAGACATGGGATCCCGATGAAACTGGCATGCTCATCGAGCCGCATCACAACACCTACGATATCGAGTTCTGGGGTCCTGATGGGATGTGTACGTCCTTCTATCTGGCTGCTCTCAAGTCTGCATCGTTAATGGCTCAAGCAGTTGATGCTGAGTATGACCGCTATGACCAACTCTATACGCGTGGCAAAACAGAATTGGAAACGCAACTATTCAACGGTGACTATTTCTATCAGCAAATACGTTGGCAGGATCTTCACGCTAAGCCTCCGCACATTCAGGATAACAGTCAAATCCCAAGTGCCTATTCACCTGAAGCACTGGCGATCCTCCAAGCCGAAGGTCCAAAATATCAGTATGGTCAAGGCTGCTTATCCGATGGTATTCTTGGCGATTGGATGGGGCGGGTCTGTGGTCTTGAACCGATTGCGGATGAGTCGAAAATCACATCGCATCTGCAAAGTGTCTTTAAGCATAACTTCCGTGAAAGTCTGTTCGAACACATCAATCCACAGCGATGTGCATATGCTTATGGGCATGAAGCAGGATTGTTACTGTGTACGTGGCCAAAGAGTGGTCGTTTGAGTCTGCCGTTTGTGTACAGCGAGGAAGTCTGGACCGGCATTGAATATCAAGTTGCGTCACACCTGATGATGTCCGGCTATGTCGAAGAAGGCTTGACCATCGTCCGTGCTGCACGTGATCGATACGACGGTGTCAAACGCAATCCCTTTAACGAGATCGAATGTGGACACTGGTACGCAAGAGCACTGTCGAGTTACGGCTTAATCCAAGGCATGACAGGGATTCGTTATGATGCGATAAATAAAACACTCACCGTCAAACCCCGAGTCTCCGGCGACTTGAAATGTTTCCTCAGTACAGCCACCGGCTTTGGGTTAGTCTGCATTGAAAATAACAAGGTGACAGTCGACGTGAAGCATGGCAAAATTGATGTGCAGTGTGTGGACTATGTACCATACAACTGACATGATGTTTACTCCCTACTCCCAACTCCCTGACCTATGATTTCATCACTTGAACTAGCCAAACTCTGCAAGGTGTCCCAAGGTACGGTGGATCGCGCATTGCATGATCGACCGGGCATCTCCATTAAAACGCGCGATCGGATTCTGCGCATTGCAGCAGAACATGGTTATCAAGCCAATCCTGTTGCGACGGAAATGATGCAAGGCAAAAGCATCATCGTCGGCGGGTTAGTTCCAAGTCTAAACAGCGTTTTTTTCATGGACTTGTTCCAGACGATTTCACGCAAGCTTGATGCGTTGGGCTTGCGGTTGCAGGTGAGTAGTTACGACTCGGCGGAAACCTGCCTCAATGTACTGACTGACTTTGCAGCCCGTAAGTCTGCAGCAGTGATTATGGTTCCGCCGATTGGGGAAGATTGGACGATCCCATCGCCGGTCTTATCCAGTATGCCGGTGATCAGTCTTCTGCATTCGCCGGACATTCGGGGTTTACATAGTGTCCATCCCGATGAAGTCCGCACTGGACTTGATGCGACTGTGGGGTTGATCAAACGGGGGCATCGTAACATTTTATTGTTGGATTATGACAGTCAGTCGCCAGCGAATATCCAGCGACGTACAGGATATGAAGCAGCCTTAGCCAAACGGGGTCTGACCCCTTTAATTATGCATAAGTCGCAAATGCATCGTTTGCTGGACACTATTGAACAGCACGGCATCACCGCCATTTTTTGCCATAACGATTGGCTCGCGTTGGAGACGATTCGACAGCTCAATGCAGCAGGACTGCGCGTGCCTGAGGATGTGTCGGTTCTGGGTGTCGATGACAGTCCGACGTTTACATCATTATGCGACCAGGTCACCACGATGCACTATCCAGCGGAGGACATTGCTGAGCATGTGACAGCGATCCTCCAAGGCAAGCCACTAAAGCGTCGTGTCAAAACCTGCACGTGGGTCGAGCGTAAGAGCGTTGGATCGATTTGAATGTTTCAGATATCAAACGTGATGCAGTTCAATGCTTCGCAGCTTCACCGAGCCATCCGCTTCTAAAATGCGCAAACGCACATTGGCAGCACGAATCTCCGGCAAACGGATGATCTGTTTATGCCCAATCGTACATCCCTGATAGATACTCAGGAACCGACCATTGTTGTAGCAGTTGATGTCGATGGAAAAGCGTTTGACTGATTCGCCATCGGTTAAGTCTTCCTGGATCACAATCATGTTGCAGCGGGTTGTACCTTCGGGGGTTTGGTAGTTCCAGCTTTGACTGTCTTCATCTGGGATGAAATCCGTGAGTGTGACCAGCGGTGTTGCGGTGCGTTGTTTGACAGCTTGGCCGAATTGGATCAGTGCTTTGCTGTCACATTCGGGGAGATGCCCACGACGATCCGGCCCGATGTTGATGAGCATGTTCGCGCCTCGCCCGACGGATAGATCATAGACGTCTGTGATTTGCTGTTGAGTTTTGACGGTATGGACATCGTTCTCGCTGTAGAACCAATTTTTATCCCGCATGCGCATGTCGCATTCAACGGGAAGCCATTTTTTGGTTTTGAGTTTTTCCTGTTCGTCAGCAAGAACCGAGAAGTCAATCGACTCGACAACATTGGTGTTGTCGATGCCTGCGTAACCTTCCTCATTGCCACACCAGCGATAGTCTGGATCACCCATGCTGAAGATGAGAATGTCCGGCTGCATTTTTCTGATTTCTCCGGTGATGCGAGGCCAGTCGTATTCGTGACCTTCCGAGCCACAGCCGTCGAACCAGAGGCAGTCGATCTTGCCATAGCGTCCGTCGAGTAGTTCGCTGATCTGATTGATGAAATAGTCATCGTAACCGCCGGACTCTTCCATGGAGACTTCTGAGGATAAGCCGGAAAGTCCGTCAGCTTGTGCTGGAGAGTAGTAAATGCCGGGCTTGATGCCGAATTCGGCGCAGGCATCGACATACTCTCGGATGACGTCACCTTTGCCGTCTTTCCATGCTGCGTTTTTTACAGAGTAGGGCGTGTACTCGCTGGGCCAATTGGCAAAGCCATCGTGATGCTTGGCGGTCAACACCGTGTATTTCACACCCGCGTCTTTGCAGACCTGCATCCACTGACGGCAGTCCAAATCGACAGGATTAAAAGCTTGCGGGGGCATGGGCTTACCATCCCAGTCTCGGTGTCCTTCATAAAATGTGCGGATACCAAAGTGCAGAAACAGGCCCAGTTCCCAATCCTGAAATTCAAGCTGACGGGCAGATGGGATGGGGCGTGAGTTGGACATAACAGACTCCGATGCAAGCTTTGGGATTGACTGATCCAAGCGCGATTATCACGCAGGTGAAGCTGGCATTGTACCCAAGCACGCTGGAGTCGCGCACAGTGAGTCTGTGTCTGAAAGACGTCAATGTGTATCCGGGATTGACTCAGTCGATTGAGCGTTGCAGGTAACGGGATTCGAGCCAGAAATACCACGCGACACTTACGCCCATCAGACAGACCGCAGCAGTGAGTTTGATCCACCATCCCAATACGGCTGCATGGTGAAAGACAATCTGACACCACCTTGAATCAGGCAGGTCTGAAAAGGCGATGCCAACATGAACAAGCCAAGTGCCGATGAGCAGGCTTAGTCCCAATGTCCCGTAGCGAACGAGCCAATGTCTTTTGCCAGAGTGGGCTTTTGCAGTTTTATTGAGTAATCGCGTTGAGATGTGAATCGCCAGCCAGATCATGCTGGTGATCAACAGGAAAGCTGCGGAGTCGTAACCACCATCACGGTTGAAAATGGGGGGTTGCTTGCCGGTGATCGTGTTGCCCAATAGTCGGGTGAACCAACCCAAGAGGATCAATGCAGTCAATGCCAACTCGAATGTGTATGGTGATTGTTGAAGGTGGCAGCTTAACGATGTGAACCGCAGCAGGAGGGCCAAGATCAACCCTAACGCCAGTAAGACGATCATGGGATACAGCGGCGACGTGCCATGGATGATGGTGCCCTGGTAGACCAGCGGAGCTTTGTTCTGTACGAATGCCTGCCAGATTTGCGGGCTGATGATGTTGATGATGCAGCAGAGGATTGCCATGCCTGTGAGTGTCAGTGGGATGCTCGTGAGCATGGCGTTTTGCCAGTGAGTGCTTTGGCCAAGTGTTCGCGTTCGGGTGAACAGGACTGCTGAGATGGGAATAAGCAATCCGACCAGCAGGGCGATGCTTGTGTACTGCCAACCCCCAAGCCAAGGCATGTTTGGTCCAAGGTGTTGGTACTGGGCGTGAATGTTGGCTTCAAATCCCAACACGTTAAGCAGCATCGCATTGGGCAGGTCGATCACCAACCGCGTCCACCGGGAATCAAGCGGATGAGGCAGTAGACTCAGCAGCCAGCAGACGTAAATACAGCCTGTGATCCCAATCCAGATCGGGCGACAAGTGGCAGTGAATAAATCAGAAAACAGTCGTCGGGGAACAGGCCCCTGTAAAGCGAATTCGTTCAATTGGTTTCCCCCAATACGCGGTTTTTTTTACCGTGCTTTAAGGGGATAACTTAGTTGAATCCGTTGCGGGTTTTGATCCCTTATTCAGGTGAATTCGACTGGGCATGTTCAGGTGACACGACAGGTACGGTCGTGTCCAACTGCTTGGCTAACAGTCCATCACCGGGCATGATGCCTGCTGCAATCATCAGTCGAAGCAGCGCTTTGAACGGGCGTTCTTCGACGAGTCGTGTTTTTTGTAACTGCTCAAGATAGCCCTGCCCATGTTTGAGATAGCATAGATCGACCATCGCGCTGATGAGTTGGTCGTATCCCAATTCGCGCATCGCAGAGATGGATGCCGCCTGCCCACGGGGTTGTCGCATTTCCCTTGCCATGACCCAGCTTTGCCAAACCAGCTTCACTTCTTCAAGGACAAAGCGACTATGGGCAGCAATATGAAGCAACGCCTGCTGTGGCAAGTGGAATTGATACACCGGATAGCCGGGCTTGATCGACTGAGCGAGTTGCAGATAACTCAGCGTAATGCGATGCCCACACTCTGGACACTTGCCCGATTTTTCCAACAAGCGAAGATTGTACCCACACTGCTGACAGTAAAAGTCATGGGTGACGGTGGGGGCGTAGTTGAAGGTGTCGGGCATGGGATTATATTGAAATAGCTGATTCACTTTTTCCACGCCAACAGCATGCCGCCGCCGACGCCGACGATCATGGCATCGACGCGGTCGTCGTCGCGGAGGTTGATGTTGAGTTGATGCATGAAATGTGATTCATCAAACTCGGTTGCATCATCCTTGATGTGCATGAGGATGTTATCCATGACGATCACGCCCCCATGTTTGAGCAGCGTATAGCAACGTTCAAAGTAATCGGGATAGGGGGGCTTATCGGCATCAATAAATGCAAAGTCGAATTGGCCGGCCTGGCCCTGCTCGATGAGTTGGTCGAGTGTTTCAAGAGCCGGTGCAATTCGCAGATCGATTTTGTGATCGACGTTGGCTTTCTTCCAATAGGGCTTGCCAATGGAGGTCCATTCGTCACTGACATCGCAGCAGATAAGCTTACCATCAAGTGGCAGGGCGGTGGCGACGGTCATGGCACTATAGCCGGTGAATGTGCCGACTTCGATCGCGCGGCGGCTGCCGGTCATTTTGATGAGCAATGCAAGGAACGCGCCCTGATCCGGACTGACCTGCATGCCACCGTTGGGCAGATTCGCGGTTTCTTCACGAAGTTGTTTTTGCAACTCCGATTCCTGAATCATGACCTGATTGATGTAGCTGGCAATGAGTTCGGATTTAAGATTGGATTTAAATGCCATGAGCGTCTCCCGGTCATAGATATGGGGATGGTTTAAGCGAGCCGTGACGTGTCGGCACGGGACGGCCAACGGCCGTATCTTCATACAAACAGTTTACACGCAACATCCCTGATGTGCATTCGTATACCAGAGGCATTGAATCCGTTAAGGGCTGCGTCAAAGTTTGCCACAAAGTTCTGCGGATCACGTTTGTACGCATCCCACGATAACCAAAGCCGAATGGCATTCATCTTCGGGAAGTACTGCTTGCCGAGTCCCAGTTCATGGTCAATGACCATGGCATCAAAGTTAAGCCAAATGTCTAAGCCGGATGTGCCATAGCTGGGGTGGCAGTTGAAGTCTTTGAAGGTTTGGGTGTTCATAACAGACTGGAAGTGTATGAAAACGCGCACGACCGGGGTTATACCCGCAGAGGGTCAGCACAATGTTGAGTCAGAAATGCATGCCGAATCCGACCTACAAAAACATGCTGACCGGCGGCAGGATGACGGAGAGAATCACGCGAATAATGTCCATAAGGTGTACTTTAATACGAGGGAAGGCATAAAGATGAGAAAGTTAGTCAGGGGAAGTGCGCAAGTCAGAAGTTGATTGCATTTTTTGATGGTTATATTGGTCAAATATTGGATTCAATGCCTGAGGAACTTTTGTAAGAAGTTTTAATCGTTGTTTCAAGTCAACGACGACTTTGGCTGCAATCTGCTCTTCATTGGTAGCATTCAAGCTAACCCATCCTGCAATTCGTCGCGTGGTTAATTTTGTCCATTCGTCCGATGGAGTTCGATTTGTTGAAAGTCCGAACTCATTGGGATCTAGCGTTAGCCGTTGGATCGTTTGTGCTCGTAAGGAAATATCTGTCGTTGGACTCACATACACATATGTCCGGCACTGATTATTTATCAGGTATATCTTGATGAAGCACCAATACACCCTACCATCTCTTCCGATGTGTGGGAAAAGATTCTGCCAGTTTTGGGGAATACATTCCAACATGAAATCAGATTGGTTGGTTATGAATATTTCATCACCAAAAGTGCTGTGAAGTTGTTTTGAAATGATGCGAATCAAGTGTGCAGTAGGTGATCCAAGTCCACAGTGATCGAAAATCAGTTCCAAGGCAAGTTGATGATCCTTCTGTATCTTTTTACAGAGATCCTGGATGGGCTGATTTACATATTGCTGGTTGGTTAGCAGTTGGATTGCTTCAGAGTGACAGCTATATATTTTCTGACAAAGTTCCTCGACAATGGAATGATCAAGTAGGCGGTTTTTGAGGACATCCAGATAATGATCAATAAATGTCAGAACATCAATGCCAATGACATTCTCATTTGCATTTCGAACACGTTGGAGAGTTTGGTAAAGCTCTCGGTAACTGTATGAACACCATTGTTCATCGCTAGGAGCATCTTCGTTTTTAGTCATGTAAATGAAAGCGTGCTGGTGGCTGGGATACTCCGTCTCAAGCGTTTTTCTGTATCTGATCAACTGATCATTGTGTTCATTGGAATCAATTTTATTTTCTATGGCAATGATCAATTTCAATGAATCAGATTTGATGAGTAAATCAATATTTTTCCATTCTCTTTTAATCTCAAAATCACGCAGATCAGAACCGATGAGTTGAATAGGGGAAATTGATATTTGATGGGTTTTTTCTCGTGTTCTTCTCAGCCAATCCGTAAGAAGAGGGGTTAGAAATTGCGTGCCTTGATTATGTGATTCACTTGGATCAATCAGCCATGCAAGAAAATTAGAGTGGCGGATTTCAACTCGTGCGATCTTTAGAGCGTCAAAAATGTTGAAACGGCATAGGTGTGATTCGAGCTTGAGCAAATCGCTATTGTTCAGAACGAAGTCTTCAAGCATCTTAATTTGATGCATGTACTGTTGATCACTGGGGGTTGACATAAATATATGATAGCTGATTTGAAGTATTTCTTGCCAGTTATTTTATGGATAGGAGGGGAGGGGGGATGCGCAATAAAAAAACGCACTGATTTTAATCAGTGCGTTTCTTGTTTTGTGAGTGACAATCACTGACAAGTGAACAGTTATACATGCTTCACCAAGTGTTACCACTTGGCTATCTCTCCGAAGAGAGGCGAGGTTGTGCTGACAGATCATCGAGGCAGATCTCTCTGATTTCGATGTCTACGTATATCCCGTAGAAAGGAGGTGATCCAGCCGCAGGATCCCCTACGGCTACCTTGTTACGACTTAGTCCCAG
>DLCK01000010.1 GCA_002480565.1 Phycisphaerales bacterium UBA7800
TGCGTCCTGTTTACCGAGGGTTTTTAAAGACTCAAGTCGGTAGGTTGGTATTCCTTGGCCAAGACTTTCGTGACGCAAAGGGTGTGTCTGTGATGCTTGGTGTTTTGAGTATTTCAGGTTTATCGTTTCACATCTGTAATCCGTTATTGCTTGCTTTTAGCAATCAATCTGCGGACTGTAATTGCACTTCCGGGGGCGGCGATCCAACAGCCGCCTGTTGGCGGGGTTTGGGGCAGAGCCCCATCTAACACAGGCCTTTAAACCTTTGGATGCAACATGGAAACATTCTTGCAGTAATGCTCCGCCCTCGACAGGGGGTCCGGGGGGCGAAGCTCCCTGGCATGTAAAAACAAAACAAACTATATGTTCACCCCAGGCGCATAACGCTGCGATGAGTCCATTGAGCGGTCTTGTCTTATTAATCGATTGGTTATTTAAGAAAATTACTTGCGAGGTGGACGTGAAAAGTCGATTTGTGGGGCGTCGTCCCACATCATTTCCAGGTCATAGTGTTCACGGGTTGCCTGCTCAAAGAGATGGGCAACCACATCCACAAGATCCACCACCAACCATGAGGAGTCTTCATCCACATCATCACCCATGCGGGCAATGTCATGCTGCTTGGCTAACACCTTTAACTCACTGCCAAGGGATTTAATCTGACGATCAGATGTACCGGTGGCAATGATGATGTAATCGGTCACCTGACAGATGCCGCGGACATCGAACACGACCACATCTTCGCAGTGCCGATCTTCGAGCAACTGCGCAGCTTCAATGACAAAGTCCCGCAGGACAGCTTCAAAGGCTGCATCCTCGTGTCGACGAGGGGCTGCACGTTCTTCGGACGGGGTACGACCTAATGCTTTGGTATCTGGATCCATGTCGCACAGGATACCGGCTGGATACTGATTTGAAAAACTGCGGCTCTGGAAAAAGAGTCGATGATCCCTTACCCTTTGCGATCGTTTGCTCTAAAAAGTCATCATACCAATCCACACCGGAGACCTGTTGTGCTAATTGATACTGCTGTCCTGACTGCTGAAAATCGCGTCGCCGGGTTTGAACTGGGGCAAACGCTTGCCATCTATCGCATCGATGAACACAACCAATCCACCACGTTGATGCTCGTCCCTGCCAGCAAACGGCAGATGGTTTGCCCTAAGCGTGAATTTCTGGATACCCACGAAGTGAAGATGCTCCCCGGTGCCTGGAACAAGATGCGGGCTCAGCAAGGCGACAGTCTGGTGCAACTGCAATTACGACACTTACCTGGCCCCAATGGATTCGCCCAGGGGTTGACCATGCGCAACAATCCGTCAACGGGTGAGCTTCGCTTTGAGTCACAAGCCATCACTCAAGATGGCGACACCTACACCATCACCACAGTCTTGGCCAACACCGATACACCCAAGCCTTATGCCTGTGAGCATAAACTCACATGGTCGGTTGGCGACTTATTTGCCACGGTCAACACCACGTTTATCAATCGCTCGGATGATGCATTGACCGTGGACATGCTCAGCAGTTTTTCACTTGGTGGGTTGACCCCGTTTGCAACAGACGACGCTCCAGGTCGGTTGATGCTTCACCGTCTGCGATCCATTTGGAGTACCGAAGGCCGCCTCGAATCCGAGCCGTTTGAGAAGCTGCATCTGGAACCCACATGGACCGGCCACGCGCCCAACTCCGAGCGCTTCGGGCAGATTGGCTCGATGCCCGTCCGCCGATTCTTCCCATGGGTTGGCGTGGAAGACACGCAGGCCAACGTCCTCTGGGGCGCGCAACTTGCCATCGCATCAAGCTGGCAAATCGAAGCCTACCGTAAAGGTGACGAAGCGCATCTTTCCGGCGGGATTGCTGACCGTGAGTTTGGTCAATGGTTTAAACACATCGCCCCCGGAAAGTCTTTTGCTGCCCCCACGGCGATTGTCGCAACGGTCGTTGGTCATGTCGATGATCTTGGCCATGCCCTGACGCAGTCAATGGTCAAAGCCGTCGACGCCCAACCTGCCATCGAACAGGACTTGCCCATCGTGTTCAATGAATGGTGTACCAGTTGGGGTAAACCGACCCATGAAAACATGCTGGCCAACAGGGATAAACTCAAGGACACCGACACGAAGATCATGGTGATTGATGCCGGCTGGACCAATCGCAAAAATCCAGAGGATGCCCAGGAAAACGGTGACTGGAACGTCAACACCAAAAGCTTCCCCAGCGGCTTGGAAGGTATCAGCAAAGACCTGCGTGACCGAGGCATTATCCCCGGCGTGTGGTTTGAATGGGAAGTGGCAACCGTCGGCTCCGATGCCTACGAAATGACTGATGCTCAGCTTCACCGCGATGGCATGATCCTCAAAGTCGGCACCCGACACTTCTGGGATCTGCGCAATCCAAAAGCCCAGGACTACCTTGCAAACAAACTCATCAAACAACTCAAAGATGCCAACATGGGCTATCTCAAAGTCGACTACAACGACACCATCGGCCTGGGTGTCGATGGTGCTGAATCACTGGGTGAAGGTCTCCGCCAACACATCGTTGCCGTGCAGGACTTTTTCCGTCGCATGCGTCGTGAACTGCCTGAATTAATCATTGAAAACTGCTCATCGGGCGGCCATCGTCTTGAACCGTCCATGATGCAAATCTGTGCTCAAGGTTCATTTTCCGATGCTCATGAAACCGTGGAGATTCCGATCATCGCTGCCAACCTGCATCGGGCGATCCTTCCTCGTCAAAGCCAAATCTGGGCCGTGCTTCACAAGTGTGACGACGCCAAGCGACTGAACTATTCACTGGCTGCAACGTTCCTGGGACGCATGTGTCTGTCAGGTGATATCCATGAACTTGACGATTGGCAATTGGACATCATCAAGCAGTCGAGTCTTGCCTACCGCGATGCCCGTCCCATCATCAAGGATGGCAAGAGTCGCATTCACCGTGACATGGGGCTCAGCTACCGCCATCCCACTGGCTACCAGGCGATTATCCGTGAAAGTGTCGACGGCAATGACCTGCTCGTTGTCGCCCACCGCTTTGGTGATAAACCCAATGCCACCGGCAATATCACCTTGCCCGATGGCAACTGGTCAGTCAAAACCAACTTCGGGCAGAAAGATTTACTCTCTGTCAAAGGTAACCAGCTATCCGTCAATGCCGCGCCCAACTTCTGCGGGCAAGTGCTGGTGTTAAGCAAAGCGTAAAACCAACTCTGAATTGAACCGCCAAGAACGCCAAGTTTTCAAGACAGGGATGAGATATTTTTACCACAGAGGACACAGAGAGCACAGAGTTTGAAAAAGGCAGAGATTAAAATTTGTGCCAGAATACATTGTTATTTTTTCTCTGAGTTCTCTGTGTCCTCTGTGGTTAAAAATGTCTTGCCTGACTGACTCTCTTAACTTGGCGACCTTGGCGTCTTGGCGGTAAAAAAACAAAACCCAAAAATTCCCATACAATACCCCCATGGCCACGCAACGCATTATTACCGGTGAAGCACTCAATGACTCCGAGGAGAAGTTCAACTCCTCGCTGCGCCCAACCAAACTCTCGGAATATGTCGGTCAACCTCGACTTGCTCAGAAACTTCAGATCACCCTTGAAGCGGTGCGTCAACGCGGTGAACCCATGGAGCATGTCCTGCTTCACGGCCCGCCCGGTCTTGGTAAGACCACGCTTTCACACATCATTGCCAACGAACTTGGCACGCATCTGACCGTCACCTCCGGCCCGGCAATGACCAAGCCCGGAGACCTGGTGGGCGTGCTGACGAAACTCCAAAACCGTGACGTGTTGTTCATTGATGAAATCCACCGACTCAGCCCGGTAATTGAAGAGTATCTGTATTCGGCGATGGAGGATTTCAAGATTGATGTCCCCATTGATTCGGGGATGCATGCCAAGGTGATCACGCTGCCCCTCAAGCCGTTTACGCTCATCGGTGCGACCACGCGCGCGGGGCTACTCTCCGGGCCGATGCGAAGCCGCTTTGGCATCACGCATAATCTGGAGTTCTATTCAACCGACGATTTATGCAGCATCATCGCGCGCTCCGCCAATTTACTTGGACTCTCAGCACCGGATGCTGATTCGCTTTTATCCATTGGTTCACGCAGTCGCGGGACGCCTCGCATTGCCAATCGTCTGCTGCGTCGCGTGCGAGACTATGCACAGATCAAAACCAACAATCTCATCTCACCCAAGGTCGTCGATGAAGCGTTGGCATTAGAAGGTGTCGATGAACTGGGACTCGATGAACTCGACCGCAAGTACATGGCCATCATCGGCAAGGTTTACAGCGGCGGCCCGGTGGGACTTGAAGCCATCGCTGCAACCCTTGGTGAAGACTCCGGCACACTTGAGGACATGGTCGAACCCTACCTGCTGCAATTGGGCTTTTTAGCTCGCACCCGCAAGGGACGTCAACTCACGCTCCGAGGCGCGCAACATATCAAAATCAGTTTGCCCAATACCGCAGATCAAAACGAGTCAGACACGGACTTGTTCTGAAGTAAACTGCGATAGTGTTTTAGCGTTGCGTCGCAATGCAGCGATTAAACCTCAATCACCAAGTTAAATTCGGTCTGACCTTAACTGCTTTTTGACCAGTTCACCCAGGGTTTTGATTGCTGCTTCGATCTGCTCTGACCAGACCAGGCCGCAGTTGATGCGCATGCAATTTTTGTATCGTCCAAATGCGGAGAACATCTGCCCGGGCGCGATACTGATGCCTTGCTGAACTGCATCTTCATGGAGCTTGATGGCATCCACCTTGACGGACATTTCCACCCAGATGATGTAACCGCCTTTGGGCTTGGTAATGCGCGTGCCCGGCGGGAAGTATCGCGCGATGGCCTGACGGAATTGATCGACCTGTGCTTTATACTTTTTACGCAGTCCGCGGAGATGTCGATCATAGCCATGCTGCTCCAGATACGTCGCAACCAACAACTGTGGCAAGGTCGCACTGGCGTGATCGGTGGTGAGTTTCAAATCCATCACCGCCGCCATATGTTCCCCCGGTACGCACCAACCGACGCGCAAGCCCGGAGAGATGGTTTTGCTGAATGATCCGAGCGTGATAACGGTATTCCCATCATCAAATGCACGGATTGATGTCGGGCGCGAACCGTCAAAGGAAAGGTCGCCGTAAATATCATCCTCAATAACCGTCACGTTGTATTGCCTGGCTAACTCGACTAAGCGACGCTTGTTTCCCAGAGGCATTAAGGTGCCTAACGGGTTGGGGAAATTCGATACCAGGAGGATCACGCGAATCTGCTTTTGCTTCATCGCTTTTTCCAAGGCCTCCAGATTCATCCCCGTATCCGCAGCAGTTGCTATTTCCTGAACCTTAAGACCCATGCTGCGAATCATGTCCAGAAAAAAGAAAAAGGTCGGCGACTCAATAGCAACCACATCCCCCGGCTTGGTTACCGCGCGAAGACTCAGGGATATCGCTTCGGTCGCGCCGGTTGTCACCAGAATGTTATCCGGATTAATACTGCAACCTGAATCAATCAACCGCTTGGCAATCTGACGACGCAGTTCGGGCCTGCCCGGTGGGATGGCATACTCATGAACCTGCGAGCCGTACTCGCGGGTGACGTGATTAAACAACCGGTTGATTTTATCCAATGGCAACAACTGATTGTCCGGCAAGGCAGCACCCAACTGCAATGTGCCTTGGCGATTCATGTCCTCGACAATTCGCGCACTGAGACTAATTGCATCCAACGCTTTGGGATGAGGCGTATTGCGACTGGCAGTGGGAACCTGTATCGACTGCTTAGGCTCGCGTACGAAATAACCCGACTGAGGCACCGCGCGAATCAACTGCTGATCTTCCAATATCCGATACGCCTGCATCACCGTGGAGACACTCACCGACAACTGCTTGCACAATTGCCGAACCGATGGCACACGCTCACCCGGCAATAACGTCCCGGAACGGATTAATTCTGATACCTGCCTGGCAACCTGCTCATACAAGAGTCCGTCGTTGGATTGTCCATTGGGTTTTGACATGCACCGATTGTAACGAGGTCTGAGCCAACATAGCGCAACAGTTTGTGATCCAACCGACCGCAACAGTGCAATAAATCTCACTGTATCGCTTCAACTGCATCACAACTGTGTCTGTTGGTATTCGCTGCGATGCCGATGATGGAGACATCCAATCAAGGAGGTTTACCGATGCGTCTGATCCAAGCACGACCGATCCGATCCACAACGCCTGTAATGCACAATCGCATATGGGCATCCATCCGCCGATTCTTTGCTGATATGAATAAAGCCTTACATAACTACAAACGTCCGCCGCATGCGTGATGTGAATCAAAGTGTTGTTTTGCCAACAAGGTGGCAACCAATTTGAATATACGACCCGTCAGATTCACTCTCTGGGGTCGTTTATCTGGCGGCTTGAAATCAGAAGGTAGAGTCAGCGCTCGAATGTTCAATTTTTAGTCTCTGTGTCTCTGAGCCTCTGTGGTTCAACCATGTGTTTGCCTTGAATGCGTCTCGGAAACCGACACGCTTTTTCGGGATTGGACATGGTAAAAAGTTGTTATATGCGTCATGATGTGCCACACGCTATTTCAAGAGTGACACGATGACAAAGCATACATTTGGCGATGAACGTGATTGGTTTTGTGACCACCAATTTGGACTCTTTGTTCATTGGGGGCCATACGCCTTACCCGGTTGGCATGAACAGATTCAACAGCGCATGGGGATCAGCCGTGAGGACTACGCTCGGCAGATCGCCAAGTTCAATCCAGTTGATTTTGATCCTGAACCCTGGCTGGATTTGATGCAAAAAGCAGGCATGACTTACATCGTTTTGACCACCAAGCACCACGACGGCTTTTGCATGTGGGACAGTCAGCATACCGACTTTAAGGTTACGCGCGATGGTGGGACTGATGTGCTAAAGCGATTGGCTGATGCCTGTCATAAGCGGGGAATCAAGCTCGGACTTTACTATTCGGTCGTGGATTGGAAGCATCCTGCGTATCCCAATGAAGGGCGTCATCATGAACTGCCCCGACAAGACGGCGATACCCCCGATGAGAAAACATATCTTGCTTATCTCAAAGAACAAGTCCGTGAACTGTGTACTAACTATGGCACGGTGAGTTACATCTGGTGGGACATGAACGTCCCGCAATGGGAAGATGAGTCGATCCATGAAATGATCCGTGCATTGCAACCACAGTGCGTGATCAATGACCGGGGTTTTCACAATCGCAATACCGTCAACCATTGGCAAGACGGCATCATCGCTACCCGTGAGCGTGATTACAACGCAGCATTAAGTGAAGCTGAAAATACAGCAGCAAGTCTACCCACCGAAAGCTGCGACTCATTGGATCAACTAAGTTGGGGCTACAAGACCGATGCGGATTACTATTCTCTGTCATATCTCAAACAAAACATCGCCCAGAATCTCGCACGAGGAAATAACTACCTGTTGAATGTTGGCCCTGACGTCAGTGGTGTAATACCACCTGAGCAGGTGATTCTTCTTGAGGAGTTGGGCAAGTGGTATCAGACGATCAAAGTCTGCTTTGAGAACACCACGTTACTGTCGAACATGACCCAGCGACAGGACTTGTTATTACTTAAACATAACGATGACCGTGAACATGTTTATTATCTGATCGCACCCGAGCCATTGAATTCCCGAGGCATGCAGCTACGCCCGATTGATGCCCTCCCGCAGTCCGTGCAACTGCTGAATAATGGTGATTACATGCAATGGGCACGGGATATCGTCCCCAATGATATAACAAGGCCATACCTGCGAATTCGTGAAATCCCAGTCGATGCTTTGGCTGGCGAAGTGTTGGTGTTCAAAATGATTTTCGACAAACCACTGACCAAACAAAATCAGATGACAAAGGTCGAAAAAATTTAAGTCATGGAGCAAACAGTTGGGGGGAATAACAACATTGCCAGTGTTGGTTCTTGCTTGCCAGGGAGCTTCGCCCCCCGGACTCCCTGTCGAGGGCGGAGCATTACTGCAAGTCTGTTTCCATTTGCAGCAAAAGGTTCAAAGAGCTGTGTTATATGGGGCTCTGCCCCAAAACCCGCCAACAGGCGGCTGTTGGATCGCCGCCCCCGGAAGTGCATTTACAGTCCGCGGTTTGATTGCTAAAAGCAAGCAATAACGGATTACAGATTTGAAACGATAAATCTGAAATATCCAAAACGCCAAGCGTCATGTACCAAGCATCACAGGCACACCCTTTGCGTCGGCAAGTCTTGGCCATGGGATACCAAACCACCGACTTAATTCTTCAAAACCCTCGGTAAACAGGACGCA
>DLCK01000022.1 GCA_002480565.1 Phycisphaerales bacterium UBA7800
AACCCATCGCCGTGACAATAAACATTACTGCATTGCCCCGGACACTCAAAACACATCGATGCCATACAGACAAGACGATCATTGAAGATCATCTTCGGCTTATCAAGGTTAGGCAGAATTTATATGAAGTCAATATTTATTTCACTTTTTTTCA
Source organism: Phycisphaerales bacterium UBA7800 (assembly GCA_002480565.1). Taxonomy (GTDB): domain Bacteria; phylum Planctomycetota; class Phycisphaerae; order Phycisphaerales; family Phycisphaeraceae; genus UBA7800. Next base: position 155 of record DLCK01000022.1, read on the forward strand.
TATTTTTTATCCAATTTGCATCGACATTGCAGGATGTAAAATATTCATCAAAAATTATATAACACGTTTATAAAAAGCTATTAAAACATATAAAGGGGTGACATGGCCACATTTTAACCCCCCTGATTATTTACAGTTTATTTTTTATTTACACCATTTTACACTTTGCCATCCAAAGCATTGCCCAGACCACCTGCGTTTTTAAACCCACCACACCAAACACTACACAGCCCCCCCACACCTATTAAGCAACAACGAGCCCAAGCCCTGTTTTACTGCTAAAAGCTTGCACAAACTCCGCTGGCGAGAAATGAGCATGAGTTGGTATTTTCGATAAATCAGCCTCCATTATTGCATTGGACACAAGCTCGAATCTGACAGCTGTTCAGATGGATATCTCGCAACAGAATGAGGATTGACAACCCTAATCACCGGTGCTCCAATAACGACAAGCTTGAATTGCAAACCTTCGCCACTCTGCCAAGCCTGACCCCACAACCCATTTCACATGCAAAGGCAAGACAAATGAAAGTCCACATTGCATCCTGCTGCATCATGCTCCTTGCGTTGACCTCTCTGACGTATGCCCAAGACAAACAGACATTGGCCAAGTTCGAGCCACCCGATGGCAATTGCTATCACGGCGTTTGCTTAACCGGCTTCTGGAGCTTGGAAGAAACACAGCAAAACCTCAAAACGTGGCGAGACACTGTGACGCAAACACCGCTGTCGCTACATTCATGGTTTGCACATTGCCGGGAAAATGGAAAATGGCGAACCTGGCATTGGATGGACAAAACACCCGACGGCCGCGGAGTCTGTGGCACAGGGGAAAGCTATGCCCAGACTAGTCGCAAACTTGGAATGACACCCCTGATTGCATGGAGCTGGATGGATTGGCACGATAAGAAGAAATCCCCATCGCTCAAAGAAGTCGTCACCGGCAAGTTCGACTGGTACTTCGACGACTGGATCAAAGGCGTCAAAGCGTTCGGCGACCCCATCTTCATCCGCCTGTCCCATGAAATGGATGGCGACTGGTATCCCTATTCCGAAGGCTGGAAGGATGATCCCACACGCAACACCACCAAAGACTTCGTGGCCTACTACCGCTACATCGTGGAGCGCTTTAACAAAGCAGGTGTCACCAACGTGGCATGGGTCTGGTGTGTCAACGGCGATCGCTCCGGTGGCAAAGACTGGATGGACTACTATCCCGGCGATGACTACGTCGACTGGTTAGGTATCGACCCCTACAGCTCACGCAATCCCAAACAGATGATCGAACCCCTGCTGGCCATGTTCCCGGGCAAACCGGTCATGATCCCCGAAGGCGGTACCGGCCCATCGCAAACCAAATGGAACAACCAATTCACCAGCAATGAAGCATGGGTCAACGAACTCTTTGATGTGATTGAATCCAACTCCCGCATTAAAGCATTCTGCTGGTTCGAGTTTGGAGACGAATGGAAATTGGCAAGCGACCCCAAACAATTACAGGCCTACCAAACCCGGATCAAAGCCAAACGCTTTGCAGTGACCAAAGTGGTGCAATAGCCAGCAACCTATTGCTCTGCTGCGGCCGCATCGAATGCTGGATTAACATCCTGCTCTCAACTTGCAACAGGCCCGACCGTACAGAACAAGCAAGGTTAAAACTTGACTTGCAAGTTCGGTCAGGGGAGAATTCACGTTGCATTTTCACGATGACCCCACCTGCTAACCAAGATAAAAAGGACACGCTGTGACACAAAAAAACCCAAAACCAAAGCTTTCATTAACTTCCAAGAACCCGGCATTGCGTGGCGTGAACCTTGGGAATTGGCTGTTGTTGGAAAAATGGATGTCGCCAGACTTGTACAGCAGCCCGGACCAGAAGGACGAGTACACACTCTGTGAAGCATTAGGCGACCAAGCCCAAGGGGTCATGCGTAAGCATCGCGAGAGTTGGATTACCGAGGCTGATTTCAAGTGGCTTGCCAACTGGGGGATCAATGCCATTCGCCTGCCGTTTGGGTATTGGATTCTGGATGCCGATGGGCCGTATGTGGCGTCCATAGACTTATTGGATCAGGCGGTGGATTGGTGCGAGCAATACGACATGAAGCTGCTTTTGGATCTGCACGGACTCCCGGGTGCTCAAGGCCCTGAAGGTCATACAGGTCGCAGTGGATATTTCACATGGCCTAAGGATCAGAGTTGTTATGACAGAAGCCTGGACATCATTGAGCAAATCGCCCAGCGGTACGCAGGACGGGCATGTATCAATGGATTTTCGGTAGTCAACGAGCCGCATGAGAGCATTGCTGCGGATGTGTTGATCCCATTTTACGAGCAGTCCATTGAACGGGTTCGCAAGCATATGCCTGCGGATAAGGTTGCTGCGGTGATTGCTGCTTATCCTGAAAATTTGATGAGTATGTATCACGGCTGCTTGCCGAAGATTGAAAATATCGTAACGGATGTGCATCTGTATCAGAGTTTCATCGGCTGGGAGAATCGTGATCCGTTTACTTATATCAGTGCAGCAAGTCGTCGCGGCGAGCAGTTAAGCAAATGGGCGAAACAAGGCCCCTTTGTTGTTGGCGAATGGTCACTGTCGTGGCCCAAGGAATTGTCTGACGTGTTGGATACCTGGCCCAAAGCACAATACGACCAATTGATGCGAGCCTACGCCAATACGCAGTTGGCAGCCTTTGAACAGGCCGACGCCTGGTACTTCTGGAGCTACAAAGTCATCAATCGCCCACATTGGTCATTCCGCGATGCCGTGGAATGCGGCTGGTTCCCAGCGAGCGTCGATTGACTCCTGACATAGCTGAATTTCACCGCAAAGCCGATTTCAATCTGGCCTGCTGTATCATATGAAAATGTAACTACAAATTATTTTATTCAACAAATATTTTTAATATATATACTTACATCTTAATTTCAATGTAACAATTTTATGTTACATTGACTTGTTACATTTTTCTCCTACACTTCTCATAACCCCGCTTTCGATCTGTCACACCTGACAATCGCAAGAGGGGCTTTATGAAATCCATCATTACCAGGAGAGTTCCATGTCCACATTGATTCAAGCACCAGCGAGCATGTTTCGTGCGATTCTGTTTCAACGCAGCCAACAAGCAATCCAAGCAATCTGCCTGACGGTCGTCACTTTGAGTTTGATGCTCAGCGTGCCCCGTCATGCTCAGGCTCAACCCGAAGGCTACGCCATTGGCATCAATGACCATGTGCTCTACCGCAATAACGCGGAGTTGGACACCACCCTGAGTGTGTACGATGACAGCAGCACCAAGTTCGTCCGGATCAATATCGACTGGCGAACGATGGAACCGGCCAAGAACACATACAACACCCAGAAGACCGCTGCACTGGATTACTATTTTCAAAAGTGTGCGGATCGCGGCATCCGGGTTTTAGTCTCCATTGCCTACGCGCCGGCATGGGCCAATGGTGGTCATGAACAAATGGGTTGGCCGCCAATCAATCCAGTGGACTACGCGGACTTCTGCCAATGGTTTGTGGAACATTTTGCACACTACCAAAGCGCATTGGGCCAACGAACCCTTGAGGCGATTGAAATCTGGAACGAGCCGGACTTGTGCGACATGTTCTTCCGAGGCTATGACCGTTATGCTCCTGAAGCTGCCACAAAATATGCCCAGATGGTCAAGGTCGCAGGAGGCCGGATCCAAACTGTCCGCAATGCATTAGGTGCCAACGATATCCTGATTCTCGCGCCAGTCATTTCCGATACACACAATGTCTCATGGAAAACCACCGGCAGTTGGATCGACGCGTTCTATGCAGTGCAAAACGTCACGGACTATTACGATGTGTTTAGCTGGCATAGCTATTGGATGAATGCAGGCTCCACAGGTTGGTTGCCTCCCGAACTGCCCCCCTGCTTCTCGACCACCAATCAACAACGCAGCATCATGGGCAAACTCACGTCACCACTGACCAGTGAAATCTGGCATCGACTCGTTGCCAACGGCGATCACCTTAAGCCTAACTGGTGCACGGAAATCGGTGGCAGCGCCAAGTCCGCGACCCCCGATCATGCTAACCGTTATCTCTCCTTTGCTGAACAGCAAACACACCTGACCGATATCATCAACGTCCTTCACAACGAATCGATCACCAACCTTCAACGCGTTTACTGGTACGAAATTTTCGACGAACCGCACCTTGGCAGTTCTTCCGAATCGACCTATGGCATGATTGCCCTGAACAACTCCAACCCCATCACCTACACCGGCACCATCCCGGTGAACACGGCCGACCGAACCCCCAAGCCCGTCTACAGCACCTATGTCAATGCAGACAAAGGCACCGGCACCACGACCTCCGCATTCTTTGATGACTTTAACGATGGCTACGCAGACGGCTGGACCGCCATGCCAGGCACATGGCAACTGGTCAATAACGCACTGGTCAACCCGCACAATGCCAACACCGCAACCTGCACACTCGACTTCCCCTACTGGACCAATAGCGACACGTCTCTTGCCATCCGCTTTACGGACCCTTGGAAAAAAGCAGGCGTCATCGCACGATACGATGGCAGTCAAGGCTACTACCTGAGGCTTGCAGGCAACAGCATCGTCAAGTCACACAAGCTTGAACTACTCGTTAATCAAAGTGTCGTCGTCAGCTCAGGACTCAACGACGTGTACGACCTGAGCAACTTCCAGACCCTGCGCATCAGTGTCATTGATGAAGTCAACGGCACGCGAATCAAAGGTTTTATCAATGGCAACGAACACATCAATTACCTGGACACCAGCATGTACTATGCAAGCGGCCAACTGGCTCTACGTGCTGAACCCTGGACAGGGACAGTGACCGTTGATGATGTAACGGTGACGGAATAAACAGGCAATAATGATCTTGGCGGGCTTGGCCGAATCTATCACTCCGTAGCTTTGAGCACATCAATCACCCATTGGGGTGTATCCTGAATATAGGTTTTGAGATGCTTTTTGCTACGGAAAAAGAATAAGGCCATCCCGCCTTGAAAGAGGATGGTGCCAACGATCAATGACCAGTAGACCATCTGGACAATGATCTGTTCCAACTCGGCGATTTGTTCGCCCAGCTCGCTGATGGAGGCCAGCTCTGCAAGATGGGGATTGTTACCTTGTGAGTTAAGGATCAATTGAGAAATCGCATAGACAATGATCAAACTGCCAAAGACAAGTTGGTTGCATGCGAGGATCGTCATACCTTTGGGGTCCAGAGATTTGACGACCGCCCTGCCGTGGAATTCGGTATAGGCAATGATGATTAACGCTGCGGCTGCAAAGACGGAGATAAACGTCGGATCGATCAACGCGATGATGACACTCAATGATGCAAAGATGCCTTCACTCCAACCATTGAATCGCGCAGTCCCCACGACGCGATTAATGCGTTTACGACGCAACTGCGCATCGCGAATCTGCTGTTTAGCGGACTCATCGAGATTTAACTGCGTTTTTTCATTTTCAGATGTCATACGACACTCACATCAGTCATTGCACATACCCCGCGTTGACATAGTTACTGTCTGCATCTGGCCCATGCCCCAAAGATGCAAGACGTTTGCGGAAGCTGGCAAGTTGCTGAGTATACTTTGGATCATCAATGAAGTTCGTTAATTCGTTGGGATCGCGTGACAAATCAAAGAGGACCTCGGGCATGTCCGGGCCGTAGTATTGGTATTTCAAATCGTCCTGTTTGATCATCACGTTGTTCTGTGTGAACTGCGAGATGGTCTCGTTATTCCAGTTACTGCTATCACCATTGAGCAGTGGCACGAGTGACCGACTGTCCAAACCATCGGGCACGTCCAATCCTGCCAGATCGCAAAGCGTCGCAAACAGATCACAGAGATTGACGTTCTGATCCACCACCTTGCCACCCTGCCCGGGGGCAAAGCCCTTGGGCCAACGGATGATCATCGGCACGCGTGCGGAGGCTTCAAAGAATTTCTGCTTCTCCCAGATGCCATGCTCGCCGAGCATTTCGCCGTGGTCTGACACGTAGACAATAATCCAGTCATCCAAATCCTGCCCGACGTATTGGAGCTTTTGAATCACCTGGGCGAAGTGTTCGTCAAGTGTTTGAATCATGCCATAGTAAGCAGCCGTCGCACGACGCATCTCACGTTCATTAACATCTTCGCCAACACGGACCTGACGTTGACTGAGAAATGGGTGTTCGAACACCTGTTGATTGAGAAAGGGCTTGACGCGATTAAGGTAGTAGCCGAATTTATCCGCGCTGGTTTGATAGGGATAATGCGGCGCAACGAGGCTGACTTTCAGCAGCAGTGGTTGATGCAATTGTTCACGGTCATAGGCAGGTGAATTGAAATACTCCTCAATAAACTCGCATGCCGTTTCGGTGGCTTGTTGATCTTTGACATGGATGGAGGACCGACCAATCCCTGCGCGTTTTACTTCTTTAACATCATTCCATTTCACGTCCGAGAGTGGTCGCTCATAGCGTTTGAACTCTGCTTCAATTTTGCCATCAATGAATGGCGGCGTGGTATGGATATCGCCGATGCCAGCCGGACGTTGCGTCCAGCCTTGCATGATGTCGCTGCCGAAGTGATGAAGTTTACCGCAGGCAACGGTCTGGTAAGCGTACTGGCTAAAGCGTCGTGCGAAAGTCATGTGACCTACTGCAAGATCAATCCAACCTTCACAGTTGCAGGTCTTGGGCAGTTGGCCGGACATCATGCACTGCCTGCCTGGGACGCAGATCGGAGACGGCGTGTAGGCATTGGAAAATGTCACGCCGGTGTTTGCCAGCCAGTCGAGTGTCGGGGTTTTGACGATGTCATTACCAGCATAGCCAGTCACGTCAGGTCGATGTTCATCACTCATTAAAAACAGGATATTAGGCCGTTTGGACATACCACACTCACTTGAAAAGATCGAAAAGTTAATACTTGAGGATAGAAACATTCCGCGGTTTTTCGACCCGATTGTTCGTGATTCTCTGATTTAATTTTTCGAGTTTGTATCAAACGGTAAAATCTACTGCAGCGAGTCGTTCCAAGCCGACGGAGCATTTCGTCAGGCAGCGATAGAACCACTGTGTTGCTCACAAGGCAGGATCAATTCAAAACAACTGCCTTTGCCCGGTTCACTGGTGAGTTGAATATCACCACCAATTCGTCGCGCCAATTTTCGACTGATACTCAAGCCAAGTCCAACACCACCGAATTCACGTGACGATGAATTGTCACCTTGATGAAAATGGTCAAAGATAAATTGATGTTCCGAAGGCTCTATTCCAAGCCCTGTATCTTTGACACGGTAATGCAAGAAATATGATGAAGCTCTCTTCTGCCAATGTACAGACAACTCGACAGTGCCCTTCACGGTGAACTTGATGGCATTGTCGACAAGCAGTTCCAGAATCATTTGCAACCAATTGCTTTCGAGCATGAGCTGCTCTGGCAAAAGCTGCTCCTTACATGGCAACACGGTCAGTTCAAGCCCTGCATCATTGGCCTTATCCAATTGCTTGGCAAAAACCTTGTTAAGGATCACACTCGGATCGATTAAGACAAATTCAGGATTCAACTCACTGGATTCAATTTGAGTCAAAAGAAGAATATTCTCCAACACATCCAGTAACGATTGGCCATTGTCAAAGATACTGCGTGCAAAACGTCGGTGTTCGTCTGCTAATTGCACATCGTCACGCATCAGGTCTGCAAACCCCATGATGATGGCCAAAGGTGTCCGCAGTTCATGGGTCATATTGGCCAGGAAATGTCCTTTGGCATCATCGGCTGCCATGGCCTTGTCGCGTGCATCTTCGAGTTCCGCCATGATGCATGCGGCATTGACATTGGCCTGAGCCAACTGGTCGATGAGCTGCTGATCATGTTCAGTTGAGTGGAGGATATTGATCCGTTTGGCCTGCTGATTGTTAATGATCTGCATCCTTGCCATGGAGACAAACAACTGCTGCCACTGTCGTGCGGCCATGGGCTTGCACATTTCCATTACCCGCAATGGATTGGCAAGCTGCATCGCCAATTCATCCTGACGCATCATCGCCTGACCGACGTCAAGAATCACCATTTTGATCTGCTGATCCACTTGGGCAAGGTACTGGCAAATTTCCAATTCTTCACCAGATGACATTTGAGTCAAACTAACAAACAACACCGGCATGGTATTGTTCGCTCGAGCAGATTCAATGATCTGGACATATTCATCAGCATCCTCAATCACCTGAATCCTGCCAACCCAGGGACGCAGTAAATGCGCAAAGCCATCCTGCATGCAAGCAATCTGCTGCTTGATGGCAATCATATCATCAGTCAGAACGATCATGTCCACCTGCTGATGCGTTGGGTCTTGCGAAACTACTTCTGACACTGTGAAATGATCTCCAATTAACTTAGATAAAAAGATTCACGCGTGATTGTGATGCTCTCTGCATGTAGCTGGCAACACCACCAATTTGAAGTCCGTCAATCAACTCATCGGACCCGATGCCCATTATGTTCATGGCTGTGGAACAGGCAGTCATTTTCACATCCAGTTCAACCGCCAATTCGAGCATCTGCTTCAAGTCCGGGACGTTCTGCTTTTTCATCAAATGGTTAAACAGCTTGGGGCCGATACCACCGAAATGCATTTTGGATGTCTTGAGTTTCCCAACACCACAAGGCAGCATCCACGCGAGCATACGATGCCAAAGATTCTTGTTACGGTAGACCGCTTTTTTGCGTAAAGCAGACAAGCCCCAGAACGTGTAATACATCGACACTTCACAGCCCATCGAGGCCGCTCCCGTCGCCAGGAACAAAGCTGCGAGTACCTTATCCATATCACCGCTGAAGACGACGATGGTCATGTGATCCTCGTCCGTCATGTCCTTCAAATCAGCCACCGACTGTTCACATTGACGTAATTGCGCCAAGAGTGACTGCATATCGCAGGACGCATCAGAAGCTGACTGGGCATTATCGGTTGATGTCTGTTTCATGGAGCATCTTCCCTCAGGCGACTTTACGCAACAGTGCTGTTACCTGCTGAGCTACATCCAATTCAATTAACGTATGACCGAAGCGTTGCGTCCATGCCTTGATGTCTGCTTCAAAGGCAGGATCCGATGCGACAACCTTCAGACAGTCCCCTTCATCCAACCCATCCATGGTTCGCTTAATCCGCACCAATGGCATCGGGCAAAACAGTCCAACACAGTCTAATTCAACTGTTTTCATCACTTGACTCCAATAAATACACTAAGGCAGGTATAGATTTATCGGATTAATTTGCAGGTCAGTTCAACTGTAGAATATTGATTGGACGTATAACATCCATTACATCACAGATGCAATCGTTATCCGGTCGTTACGCTGATGTGTATTTAGGAAGAAGGCAAATCGTCGGAGCCATCTTCACCAAGCTCAAACGTGCCACCGTCGGAGGATTGCGGGCAGACCTCGTCAAGCACAAGCTCAGAAACGTAAATCGGAACCTCAACAGCAACACCAAGCGCAATGGCATCACTGGGACGACTATCAACTTCGATGGTTTGACCATCACGATCAAGAATCAATGATGCGAAGAAAGTATGATCCTGTAAATCGCGGATGAGAATTGATTTGATCTTGGCTCCCAAATGACCAATCACCGATGCGAGCAGTTCATGGGTCTGAGGGCGAGGTGGCGTCTTACCCATAAGACGACGCTCAATGGCCATCGCCTCGTTTGGACCGATGACAATGGGAAATACGCGGTCCCCCTCCACTTCTCGAAGCTCAAGAATATGGGATTCATATTCCTCACGAATGAGTATCCGAGCCAGTTCCATCTGCACTGCCATGCTGCATCCTTTCGGTGACCTGCATCGTAACCGAATCAACCGATCGTAGCGAGTAATAACGCCAGGGATGCACTTGAAAAATCACTCCTGCCAGCTCAATTTAGTTGCGATCCTCCCAAGCAGAAGCCATTAGGTATAAATAAGGAAATTATTTTGTCACATTGCAGAAATACAACAAAGCTACCCTGATCGACATAAACCACTTATTTTCGGACTTTTCCATAACCCTATCACCTTAATATGGTTACACCGAATATCAGGGGCTTAATGTCTTTTAATTTAATTGGCGATAAAAAGACTACCCCCCGAGGGTTCGAACGGTACAATGGGTCTGCACGTGGAAGGAGCCCGTCTATATGTCCACTCAAAAACTTCGGTTTTATGTCTGCAGGGAATGTGGCCCAAAAGGGTTATTTAACAAACTCTGCGCCATGAAGGATCAACTCGCCCAAGAAGGGGTTCCAGTTGAGATTTACCATTCGATTTGCTTAAGCGCCTGCAAGTTTAATCGGGTCGTGAAAGTCCAAATGCCTGACGGGGAACTCAAGAGTTACTCTGATGCTCAATCGAATGGTTTTCGCAAATGGGATAACGAGCCGATGGTTCAACTGACTCATGAATGCATGCCGGTTGGCCAATCCGTTTAAACCTGGCTATCAGTCGGGAACCTTTCAAGATGAATCAACTTGTCGCAATGCCGACACACGAAGCCCAACACGTTTGATGCCGAACATTGTGTGTCGACAATAGCGACCGCTGATTTCAATCATGCATCTAACTTAATAATCGATCTCACTGTTGACTCCCACTTCCACATCACTGGTGGTCACCGGATCAATCGCGGTGCCGGTCTGATACTGAGCCTGTGGCGTGATCCAATTCCGCCAGGTATTGCCACCCAACGCCAAATTATTGGAAAACGCGCCATAGATCAGGCCTGAGAAAGTCTTGATCAAAGGCATGGTTTGCGTCAGGTCCATGATGTTGTTGCGCACCACTACGTCCTGTGAAAACTTCAGCGTTGCTACCGGACCACAAGCATTGAAAATGCGATTGTTCTCAATAAGAATCCGATTGAACAAAGGATAATCCGTCTGTCCCCAGGGTAATGTTGCACCGGCATAAATCAAAGCCCCCTCATACCGCGTGGAGATACTGGCATTCTCAAAAGTGTTGTCCTTGATGAGCACATTGCTCGCACCCTGTCCTTCACCCCAGAGATTGTCCACGATCTCAGTGTGCAGTTGGATGCTGGTACTGGTGACGTTTCGGAAGTAGCAGGAACTGATTGTGGCATCGTGACCGGCAAGCAAAATCGCCCGGCCATTGGTGTACTTGAATTGGCAACCAGAAATGTTGACGTTGCGCGTTTCATAGCGTGTATTGCGCACAATCGTCAGATATGACAGGCCCGTCGGGCGAGGCTCGACAAACTTGACGGACATGATCGCTGACGCATCATAAGGATTAGACGTACCACTGAAAACAGGCTCTTCCTTGACCGTCAATTGAATCCCCGTCGGCGAATAGTCAGGATTATAAAACTCAAGCACATCACCGACATTCACACGCAGTCGATGTTTGGGGCAATTATAGAAATGGAACTGATCGGCACTGCCGCCATAGATCAATCCGCCCTGCCAGTTGTTGTCATGCAGGTTAATACAATCATCACCAAGACCTTCAAAAGTACACAGTTTGATGACGATATTGCCACCAGTTTCATTGGAATGAATGCCATCAGCAGCAGTAGTCAGCGGATTGCGTGAACCGGTTCGGCGTTTGATATGACAGTCGAACACCTGAAAATGGTTCGTCGTCCCAGTATTAAGCCAACCCATACCAGGTAGAGAATAAATAGTCACCCCATCAAATATCACATGCTCTGAATTGTATGTCTTAAACGCGATGAGGTTGTAATACAGATGTCGAATACAATAGCTTTTACCGACATGCATATTCATGGCATTTGAGAACGTTGCTGTGATGTGATTGCCCGAAGCAGATTTACTCGTGACGTTCATAGCAAGTTTACTACCATCGACTGAACTTAGACGCACCGGATCCATTTCAAATAGACCTATCCATGATTGTTGGGATGCAAGTAAGGTTTGTGCTGCATCCAGATCGTTAAAGACAAACTCAACGGTCTTCTGATCGCCGGACATACTCACGACAGTACCCAATGACGCAATGGGTTTATAGTCCCAATTCCAGTCCAGATAGAGATCAGTGATTTTAAGACGCTTTGCATTGGTGATATTAAAACACTCACCCGTAAACAGGTGTTCAAATATGAATTCCGAACCTTTGCCATCAATAATCAAATCTTCGACATCATGAATCAGGATCGCAGCACTTGAATACAAACGGTAAACACCGGTTGGGATTTCGATGGTTTTTTTTCCAGGTATCAATTTAGCATTGTTAATCAGTGTCTGTAATGCTGAAGTATTTTGCTGTGCGACGGTCTGACTTACGGGAGTAGCCCCATCTGGTCTCATCAGTCCACTTGCCGAGAGAATGGTATGCGTGGTACCTGTGGGTAAATTAATTGGCTCGGAGGTGTATCCGGTAGCCAAAGGCCCCATTGTAAAAGGTAAATCTGACACGGGGGTCGCATTTGCCGTAGCCGGCGTCATCACCAATCCGCGTCCTTCTTCGACCATCAGATTGTCAATGATCAGCGACCCTGTACCGAGCATGCCAACATAGATAGTCCACGTACCACCGGCTATCGGCGTCAAGTCCAGTGGTAATTCAATGACACGTTCCTCACCGGGAACGCCGGTAAACTTCTGCCAGATATCATAGGATGTACTTACTGAATTACGTGCGAAGATATAAAAGTATCGCGGCAAAACCGGCGTAGTACTGACACGAAAATCCATTACAACTTTAAAATCAGTACCAGACCCCAGATAACTCTCAGGAATAGCAATAAAGTTGTAATACCCGCCACCGCTGGCAATGGTCACCTCAATACTCTGTCCTCCATCAGGAGCAGCAACCCATTGCGTAGACCAGGGAAACGAACTAGTAGGATGTGTTGCATTATAGAGATTGGTCGGTGACCACACATAGTCTGCTGCCTTGGAAGTATTCATACAGCAACAAATAATGAGTAAACATATCAGCCAATATCCCAATCGCTGTATTTGAATTGGCTGGCCAGCGCGTTTGGTTTGCAATATTACATTCGGTAAGTTCATGCGTTTCCCTATTCTGGACAAAGTGAGTCTGTGAGATATCCATGTCAACTTGCCTATGAACAAGTGACCAACAGTCAAAGAATTCGGAAGATCAAACGCAGCCGGTATAAACACATCTCACGGGAGCGTCACATGTAATGCGCCTTTACAGCAAAGCGTTAGCGCACCGACATTGAGCCCGGAATGTTTGATACTTAATGAAGGATAAACTTATTTAATATGTTCTAATTTATTCGCAGAAACTTTGATACCATGCGTCGTATGAGGATCATGCACGACACCAGAAGGTATCACAGCAGGTGTCCGATACAACCATTTATTTCCGCTAACTTGGACGTCAGACGAAAGGACGTTATAGACTGTCCCCATGTATGGCGTACTATTAGCTAAAGGCTTGATGAGTTCAACGGTATTGTTTCGAACGATCACATTCTGCGAAAACATAAATGTCATGGCCGGACCAGCCGCATTGACAAAGTGATTGCCTTCGACTAGGAAATTCTTAAACAGCGGGTAGTCCGTCGGTCCCCATGGCAGGCGACCACCTGTATAAATCACCGCACCTTCCCAACGCCCTGCAATATTGGTGTTCCTAAAGAGATTATTACGGATCACCATATTCGACGTGCCATAGCCTTCTGCCCAATGCAGATCAACAATATCCGCCTGAATTTGAATCGAGTTTCCTACGACATCATCGAAAATATTATTTTCAATGGTCGTATCGTTACCTGCAAAGAGAATACCCCGCCCAAATGTGCGAACTATTTTATTGTTAGCAATCTTTACATTGTTCGTCCCGAACCGCGTATTAATCACAATGGATAGATAGGACAAATTTTTGGGAACCGTTGAAGTAAAGTTGAGTATAGTCGTCGTATTACGAGCATAGGCATTGGGTTTACCTTCATAAACGGGCTCCCCTTTGACAGTCAACTCGACTCCTGCAGGTGAAAAATCTGCATTGAAAAACTTCAGCGTATCACCTGGCTCAATGCGTAAGCGATGCTTGGGACAGTTCAGGAGTTTGAGCTGCTGATCCGTGTCACCTGCTTTAAGACCGCCCTGCCATGAGTTGTCGTGCAGATTAATCGCATCATCACCAAGTGCAGTAAACGTACAATTTTCAATAATCAAATCCCCTTTGGATTCACCAGCGTGAATACCATCGGCAGCTGTGGTTAAAGGATGACGTGAACCGGGTCGACGAATAATATTACAATTATTAAATCGCCAATGATGCGTGGTTCCGGTATTTAGCCACCCCATACCGGGCATGGAATAAATGGTAATCCCATCGAAAGTCAAATGGCTACACGAACCTGTCTTAAAAGCCGTCATGTTGTAATACAGATGTCGCACCAAGTAGCTACGTCCGACAACCAAAGCCTGCTGTCGTTTAAATGTCACAGTAATTTGATTGCCATCCACTGTCATAGCAGGCGTCTTGCTTGCCAAGTGAAATTTCCCAGGTTCAATTCGCATACTTCTGTACAAAGTCACCGGGTCAATTGGGTACAAACCCAACCATTGGGATTGTGACACTTTTAATGTTTGCTCGTTATCAAGATCAGCAAACTCCATCACAGCTGACTTTCCATCTGCAGAGAGGCTTTTGATCGTACCGATGCTAGCAATGGGTTTATAGTCCCAATTCCAATCAATATAAAGGTCTTTGAAAACCAGACGATTACAGTGCATTACCAGGAAGCATTCACCATAATAAAGCCTTTGAAAAATAAACTCAGACCCTTGCCCGTCGAAGGTTAAATCATCTATCCCATCAACGATCCAGGCAGCCTTGCTTGCAAAACGGTATATCCCTTTAGGGATCAGGATCGTCTTACTGCCGGGAATTCGTTTGGCTTCATTAATCAGACGTTGCATTGCAATAGAATTAGCTTGAGCCACATCATCGCTGACAGGCGTATTGCTATCAGGGATAAGTCGGCCCTTTGCAGACAAAAC
Source organism: Phycisphaerales bacterium UBA7800 (assembly GCA_002480565.1). Lineage (GTDB taxonomy): Bacteria > Planctomycetota > Phycisphaerae > Phycisphaerales > Phycisphaeraceae > UBA7800. The sequence goes on from DLCK01000022.1 coordinate 15,190, forward strand.
TTTTGCAGTATCACTCTTACGCGGCAAATCCACTGTAATGTCTTTATAGCCTGAAGCAGTGGGAATACCTGGCGTTGTCTTTGCAACATCCGATGCGTTGGCAGTCGGTTCTTGCATTACCATATCACGTCCAGATTTGATCACCAGCTTGTCAATGATGATTGAACCCAACCCCTGGCACCCCATATAGATGGTCCACTTCCCACCTTCAATCGGAATCAGATTCATTGGAAAGCGAATGGTCCTTTGCCCATCACCTGGCTCACCAACCCATCGCTGCCAAAGGTCATATGATTGACTCTTACTATTGCGGGCGAACATGAAAAACGTTCTTGGTAATTCGGTCGATTCAGCAATGCGGAAGGTGATTTCTGCGGTAAATTCCGTCTGTCCCTTTTCCAGTCGATTCTCTGGAATCACAACATAGTTATAGTAACCAATCCCACGTGTGACAGTCACTTTGATACTTTTGCTACCATCAGGATTATGCACCCAATCTGTACTCCAGGGGTTGCTACTGGTCGGATGTGTGCCGTTGTAAAGCCCTTGAGGTGACCAGACATACTCACCGCCTTGATCCGCCTGAGTCTCACAGACACAGTTAAGCGAAATAACTGCCGAAAAAAGCAGCAGGAATACTGCGTGTGTACTGATATGGATTGATTTACTCATGTGTTGAAATTCCGTGCTTAGGTAGAAATAATTTTATTGAAAGTGCAGGTCATTACTGCGTAATCTTTTTGATCCAATTTGAAGTCGCAAAGCCACAAACCACGGCCATGCTCCATAAAACTTCAGAAGCAAAGACCTATATTTTCTGTAGTAAAGAAGTTACTTGAGTATATATCAGTGGGCTTTTTTATAATCGTCGTACCGGAACCAATGGTCTTTGGTAACTGTCGTCTGATCGGTACTACGCGTTGCTATGGTTGTATCAAAATAAGGGTCAGAGTAATTCTGCACACTGCAATCGATCATCAGAAAGTTCTGTGATTTATTATGCCAATTGAAAGTGTATTTACTACCTGATCCATCGTAACCAGAACCCCAGCTGCTACCTTGTCCTGATTCAGCCACCAGTATTTTATTTGAGGCATCAAACACACGACTGAATTTGGTTTGCTTGACGCCTTTCATATCGCCGGAGACAAAAGTCCCGCAGATATAGCTGTAATTAGCAAAGTCCGGCAAGGTTGGGACGATCCGATTACCCGGACAGACAAGAGCCCCGTTAAATCCACGTTTCTGGCTAAACTCCTTGGCAACCTGATCTATCCAGAGCTTGCCACTGAGATTAATACCGGGAATGATGTAGTCGTCATTGTCCGCAGCATAGACTTGTTCGACCACGCCGATCTGTCGCATGATACTGGCACATTGTATTTTCTTACTCGCTTCTTTGGCCTTCGACAAAGCAGGCAAGAGCACAGCCATTAACAGCGAAACAATTGAAATGACAACCAGCAACTCAATGAGTGTAAACGCGCGTTGTCTGGACATAGAGATACCTCCTGCTGACTTGTCGTAACAAATCAGCTTGTCAATTAATATTAATACTTTTAAAAATGCCTGTTGTCAGGTCACTATGTGTTATCAGTTCACTTATTCGGTGCCGGTGCCGTCGATTCACCTATAAACAAATCAACATCAACACTGTTTATATAAAGTGGTTTTTGATCGTCATTATCGGGCGAAAGAATCCAATCAAGCCCTTGCTCAAGCAGTGGTGTCCGAGGTCCGGGGCGAACTGTGGTTATTGATGGCACAGACATCTGAGCCACATCTAATTCACCGTAGCCAACGACTGATATATCACGTCCCACGATGAGTCCAACTTCGTGACACGCACGCTGAAAGCCCACCGCCATACTGGAGGTCGCACAGACCACGGATGTCATTTGCGCCAACTTCCCATTGGCATGCAAATCCATAGCCAGATCATATGCACTTAAAGCGCTACTTTGCGGACGCTTGGGAAGCTGTTCAAAGAGTTCGCCTTGTAACTGGTAGTGATTCACTGCTTGTTGCCAATAGTGAATACGATTACACAATACTGTGTCACGGTCAGAAGCACATAGAAAATCCACACGCTTATGTCCCAAACTTTTAAGGTGATCGACTGCTTTACTGACAAAATGTGCTGGCGCAGTTTCGATACTTGGAATCCCCATTGCAGTCATATCAAACCACAATGAAACCACGCGATGACGATTTTGAATCAATCTATCTCGTAGCAGCGGTGACAATTCATATCTGTAAACGATGACCAGTCCATCAAGCTCCGCATCCAGTGCTTCAAAAACGCGTGGATCGGTTTCATGACTGTAACTAATCAAACGCAACGTCCCATTTTTTGCCTTAACTACCGCATCCAGATCGTTGAGCCATGCACTCATGGAAACTTCTGGAATCGTATCCACCAGTAAACCAATTTGTGGCCCACGTTTTTGAGACTCTTGTGAAGCACATGGCATCAAACGCCCCTTGGGAGTCCGTGCCAAAAGTCCGTCCTTGAGCAATTGCTTGGTCGCTTTGCGAACGGTCAGATAACTGACGCCCAATTCAATGGCCAAGGCACGCTCGCCGGGTAGCTGACCATGTAAATAAGCCCCCTGGCTAATGCGCTCAGCTAACAGCTCAGTAATGGACTCATGCTTGGTTGGAGTTGAAAAACTACTCAAAATTATCTCCCAAACCGTTGTATAGCGTTGATGCTATACCACTATAGCCTTGGGAGTATATCAAATCAATGAAGAAGGATAAATATTTTTCAACAGGAAAGCCATCACACCACCGAGTGCTTCTCATTTCATTTATTTTCAATTGTTTATAATCTCAAGACATGCTTGCCAGCACGCAGACACGACGGTGCTCAATCTGCAGAATCCGTCAAAATTTCAAAATAAGGTGTTATGTTTTCACCAAGCTTGGCCTGGTCGATGGTCACTGACAACGGCCCATGGGATTGCTGAGAAGTCTCACACCTCACGGATCGTGAGCCATTGGCTCGTAATGCCCAAACCTGAATGTTGCCTTTTGGAGCCTGCTTGAAAACCAGTTTGACTTTGGCCGCTTCGATTAGCGCAGGCAGTTTCCCAAAGCTTAAAACCTGCTTGCCATCTTCGGAAAATGTCGCGTCAGTTGCAGAACTGTTTGAGGCAACAAGCAAAAGCATTCGTTGTGATTGAGCAATGGACTGACCATCCAATGATGCTAGTAGACAAGCCACGGCAACACCTTCATTGGTCATTGTCACATGATCCAAAGAAGCCACAACGCCAGGCTCTGCAAGTGTCGCCCCCTGACAGGTTGGCGTGTTGACACTCAAGAATTTACGCTTGGCATCAATGGTTAATTCTTCGGTATCGCTTTGATAGATCCCTTTAGAAACATCGGTTTTATTCGTATGACCAAGAACCCCACGCTGCCTAAGCAAGGCAATTGCCTGACCGGTGGCTGCAGTGTTCTGTTCGGTATCATTGGCAACTTCTGCTCCAGGAAGCGTGATCACTGTGGCACCACGCTGAGGCTCGAGGATTAAATCGGTTGATACTTTCGCACGATCTGTATCAGGAAGTTGAATCCCAAGTTGACTGACCAAAGCCAGCTTGGTGATTTCGCTGGGAAGGGTTCGCCCCCACCCCAGTTTGCCGACAATATTTTCATCGAGCTTGATACCAACGACACCTTTGGCTGGCTTTACAACATTGGGGGCAAAGAGCAACGTAGCCATACGTTCTGCAGCTTTAAGCGATGGGTCACGGGCAACACGAAAAAAACGCGGAGGCTGTTTAGATGATAGTTCCACTGGTAGTGCATGCTGCATAATCATCTGCCAATTCTGCAATGCCCCATACGCTCCCATCACCAAGCCTGCTTCATGACGATACGGATTAAAATAGGGATTGCCCCATTCGGACACACCAAAAGGAGCACCAAGTTGGCGCGTCCCTGAAAGTCGATATGCCATAGCAGCTGAACTTCCCACCAGACTGTTGTTATGCAACAAAGCTTTAACACCCCAACCTTTGGGATGATCGTGATAAGCATGCATGTCGATCATAGGCAATACAGAGCGGGTCACACCACATTGCACGGACATCCCGTTATTGTAATCAATCACTGGGCATCGTATGCCAAGGTTTTTCAGATAAGTATTCATCCATGCATAGGTTTTCTGCTCAGTATCGACAATGTATCTTTGATAGTCATTATCCATCAACAGGGGTAGCTGCTTACTATTAATACTCACGTCTGAGAAATCAGAAATACCTTCCCCAGCATCTGCCCATGCAATTTTAAGTTCTCCAACAGTGCGATATCGCTCCTTGAGCCACTGTGCAAAGTGATTAGAGATACCTTTGATATATACTTTATTCTTCTCCTTGTTATTCAAGGCCAGATTCATTTGAAAGCCGATTCCAGGTTCATTGCGAGCTGCGATGTATAGAACTTGTGGCTCGTCTTTGAGTGCCACTTTTGTATGCGGATTGATGTGATTCAATAGTATTCTTGCACCCTGTTTCCAATGTTGCTGATACTCTGAATCGTAATACATCTGCAGCTTATTCATGGTTTTCCTGTGGGGATTGTTAAATGGATGATCAATTGATTTGTACATCGTGGAGGCCGACACGACATCAAGGATCAAATAAATCCCACGTTTTTTAAGCTCAAATGTAAACAGATCGAACAAAGCAATGCGTTTGGGGTTAAAAACAAAATCGGCTGGCGCATCAATCATCAAATACAGATCAAGCCAATGCGGGCGTACAGCCATGTATCCGGCACGCTGAATTTCTTCTGCAAACGCAATAACCTGTGCATCATCTTGAGGTTCAAATTCAAACATTGGTAAAGCACAACTCATCACACGGATGGCTTTGTCTGGTTGCTCTGAAAATACAAGCATCCCTTGTGTATTGATAATGGCTCTGCCGTATTGCCCCGCAATTCCCGTGGGTATGAGATGTGAAAAGTCCAACGCACTACCAGGCTGAACCAACACATCGGATTGGTCATATGCCAACCAGTTTTCCCCATCAGCCTGGCGAACGACTGGCTGAGCAGAAAGCCGATCGGACATCAACCCCAAACTCACAAAACAAGACAATAGCAACAGGCAATAACGCATGCATTAACCTCTATGGATATTCAAAACATTATTTCAGAATCAAGGAAAAATGATCCTGATTGATATTAAAATTAGTTAGTAGTTGGCCAAATACCTTTATCAAAGGCAATGGAGATATGACCGGGTATTCGATAGTCGTCGATATTATTAAATTTAGCGGAAAAATCGCCATACAGCACATTCACACCATTAGGATGAACATATGTATCAGCGTTAGTATTCACTGCATCCACCGCAATGGCGGCAATTCCAGGCGTATCAGCAAGCCGGCGGTAGCGACTCTTGTAATACCGAACATCACTTCCCAACCTTGTATAGGTAGAGGTACTTAAGTACCAGTAATCGCCCCAGAATTTTGCATCACCGCTTGTGCTGGCCTGACCATAGAAATTATCCACGGGGCAGCTGAACACGGGATTGCGATTGTCATTGATAATGATACCTGTGCCTTTATCATTGCCAATATATCCAGCAGCCTGAAGACATCCAAGATTACTCGCACGTGCCGGCCCGGGACTCGTGCCGTATCGCCATAAATAGCGACCGTCTCGATTCACAGAAGTGGTATCCAAATAACGTGGGTATGGCCCCCAGTCTTTGTAGTCACCTGAGTAGCCAACGATAGCCGTTCCGATTTGCTTAAGCTGCGTCAAGCATTTGACCGTTTGGGCCTGCTCTCTGGCTGCACGTAACGCTGGTAGTAGTATTGCTATGAGTAACGCAACAATCGAAATAACAACCAACAACTCAATTAACGTAAAAGCCTTCAGGAAAGGGTTAATCTGAGTTTTTACTTGCTTGACACTTGTTAAGTTCGTGGACATTTAAGACATCATTTCTAATCGAAATCAAGTTACTATTCACCTGACACATTCACCGCATGAGCCACGAATAACCAATGTTGTTGGTACGGGCGAAATCAACGGATTGAGTTTTGTTTTTTTATCAAGATGATCAATTAAGGTATCAGCAGCTAACTGCCCTAATGTGTCACAGTGATGGTCAATGGCAGTGATGGCGGGAAAACCGTACTCAAAATTTGGATGATCGATACCACTGATCAAACTAATATCATCCGGACATTGCATGCCGTGCATTTGAAGCTTTTGCATAAACGGGAGGATCATACTTCCGCCAAGTATCATGGCGGTTTCTCTTGATTGGGTTTCTTGTTGATGCCACTGATCAAAGACACATATGCCGTCAGCTTCATTGGCGTTGTCTACGAGTCGGTCTTTTAATTGACAGTGATTAAGCAGGGTATCTTGTTTAATTAGCTTGGTAAGTTGTGCCCATATACGATCCGAACCAGAGTCATTTTTCAGGCGGCACCAACTGATCCGACGGTGTCCGAGTTTGGCCAAATGTGTGACTGCCTGATGTAATCCTTTGGCAAAGTCATGAATCACGCTGGGTACCAAACCTTCATGCTCAAAGGCATCGCCAATACTCACGCAAGGAATACCAAATTCGGTTAAACGAATGACGGCTGCTTTGCAGACATGGCCTGTGAGTATCAAACCATCAACTGAGCGTTTCCCAACCTGATCAGGCAAGACAACTTTGTCGATATGGGTGAAGTTGTACCGGTTGACACTAAGGCCAAACCCACGTTCCCGGGCGACCTGTTCAGCGCCTGCAAGTTGCTGAGCAAAGTAATGATTGGCCAGACCGTCTCCGACCTCATCGGAGAGTAAAAAGCCGATGTAGCCGGTCTTGTTTGTTGCCAGTGCACGTGCTGCAGCATTGGGTTGGTAATTAACTTCCCGTGCTGCTTCCTGAACACGTTGACGCGTCTGTTCACTGATGGACCATCCGGAATTTTTGATATTTCGCAAGACATAGGAGACGGTGGTTACACCGACGCCTGCTTTTTTGGCGACATCTGCCATGGTGGCATGCTGTTTTCTTGCCATCTTGTTCTCCTGAAACCACAGTGAATCGCTTCACTACGCTTTAGTGTAGCGCTTCACTTAGCTAAATCAAGCCATTCTTGCAAAGATTTTCAACTCAGTCTTTGGCTCATGAACAGAGCATTGCATGAGAGATGCCTGGAGCACTTCACATTCAAGTGCTCCATGTCAAATTTAAGCCGTTTAAGGTATACGTCCAACAGGCTGCTGCTAGCTAGATGTTATCCGTCAAATATCGCGTTGACGCGCAAACAGGTATGTATGTGGCTATTGCAAACAAGATCAACAGCCATGAGTTCACTGCTCGCGCGACGAAACACATGAAGGTCGATGCTGCTGGTGATTGGTTTAACCTGCGAGTGCTTCTGCAGTCAGTTTGTTGGTTAGTTCAAAACTATCATTGAGAAAATCCTGATACTGTTCTGGTTTGAGGCGTTTGCCAGAACTGTGAATGATCAGCCAACCCCCTCCTGCCTGAACACGCCAGTCATTTCGAATCAGACCGTTTTCGATACTTGTCAGAAGCGTTGAGGTAAAAAGTTTGCGGACCGCATTCTCGTCTTTGCCCGTGAGTCGATAACGTTTGGAAAAATCGGGATGGGAATCGAAGTCGATATCCTGCATACCGAACTTTTCTGCAATGCGTGTCAAAAAGTTTTCATTCTCCAAGGCAAAGTCCGGCAGTTCAAGTCCGGGGACGTGGTAGGCCGCGAGGGTCATGGTATACGTGGTTGAGTTTTTGCCACTTCCGGTGGTGTATTGATAGTCGGTGAGAATCAGGTCGACATCCGCGATCTTCCCGGTCATAAAATTCTTGGCATAGCGACTGCGTCCACGGTCAAAAATGGCAGCCTCACGACATGGGATGGCCGATGTACCGGAGAGCTTTTTTTCGTAGGTGAATCCCATCTGCGTTGCAAACTGCAATATCGCTTCAGCCCGTTTCTTGTCTGCACGAATGCTCAGGACAATCGCCAAAACAATAAAGCCTAAAAATAAAGTAACAATACCGCCGAAGATGAGGCCTTCCATGATTTACTCTTCCTTATTAAACATCTGCACAGCTCATTTCAAATGGTTTGGCAGAATGAAAAAATTTCTCTGCAACGATGAATGTATTATCAAAAAAAGTTTGCCACATTTCCGTCTTGACCAATTCTCGTTTTGTGTAGATCACGAGCCAACCTTCAGCCACATCCACATGCCAGTCCTGGTGAACCATACCGGCTTCAATCAATTGAATCAAAGCTGGCGTGAGCCATTGGCGAACGGCAACTTCATTTTCACTTTTCACCAGCCATGACTTCGAAAAATCGGGATGTTCATGAAAATGCACAACATTTTTTCGGATCACTTTATCAAACAATTTGCCAAGAAAAAACTTGTGGTCCATGGTAAATGTCGGCGTACCAGTTTCAGGTAACTTGTAAGCTGCCAGAGTCAATTCCGTATCAGTTTCACCTACGTCATACCTATAATCCATGAGCAAGACATCCAAGCCATCTCGATTTCCTTTAATCAAATTGGTGGCAATACGCGGATGGCCAATATGAAAAATACTAGCTGGATAACAGGCAAGATTATCACTGCCACTGTTTTTTTTGACATATTGATAGCCAAGTTGATCGGCAAAAGCTTTTAGTTCTCGAGACTTGATCTTGTATTTGTCATGGGCTATATAGCCATAAATACCCAGAATTACAAAGAAAAATAGGATTATACCGAAAAAGACTGGAACGATAGGTGGCATCACATATCCCAAGAAAACTATTAAAAAATAAGTCTCCGTCCAATCATATACCACCCCAATCGGCTCGACACGAGCCGGCTCGCAAAGGCATTACTTAACCCAACAACGCCTCACGCTTTTCGCCGATGAGTTTGATTAATGCTTTTTGTGGGTCGGCGAATTTGGCTAAGCCTTCCTGCATTAATATATTTTCGAGTTGGATCATGTCGACGATCTGGTCGATTTCATCCAAGACGTTTTCCGCAGGCAGAGAGGCAATGTTGTTGGTGTAGGTCTTGCCCAGGGTATTGATGGTTTCATTAAGACTTGGCGGATTGGTTTGAATGTCCGAGCCGGTAAGTTGGCTGATGTAAAAATCTTTGGCCATGTCGGGCTTTTTGACTGCGGTGGATGCGAAGATCAATTCCTGTTTGAGTGGCAGATTTTTGGACTTCCAAAAGCCTTTGTTCATGGCCCATATGCGTTTGGCATTGACGAGTCCGACCATGCCCTGTGCTGCATCACTGAGATTGGGATGATGCTCCTGGGTATAGACATCGACACGGGAGACGAAGATGCTGTAGACACTTTTGAAGGTGTCCAACGCCCCACGTTTTTGAGCACCACGCCAGATTGCGTCACGGGCAGCGGTGTACTGACGTTCGGTGAAGATGAGTGTGACGTTCAGGGTGAGTCCCATTGCTGCGAGGTCTTCGAGTGCATCAAGACCTGCGGGAGTCGCGGGGACTTTGATCATGCGATTCTTGCCACCGTTTTCCACGCCCCACTTGCGACCGAGCATGATGTATCTTGCGACACGTTCATCATGTGATGGGCCAAGCTGTGCATCTTCCAGGACGGGGTCGAGTTCGAAGCTGACGTAGCCGTTGTTGCCGTTGGTTTGTTCCCAAACTGGCAGGAAGACTTCCTGTGCATCGGTGACCATTTGATTGGTGGTTGCCCAGGCGACTTGCTCGTCGGACATGTCCTGCTTCATGTATGCGGCAAGCAGGTCATCGAACCTGCCGGACTTGATGAGGTCTGCGACGATCAGCGGATTACTCGTTGCTCCGGTGATCCCTTGCTGAGGACATTTTGCGACCAGATCAGGATCAATGGAGTCGAGCCAAAGCGTGGTGCCGGCATCAATGATGGATTGCATGGCGGTTGACATGGATAAGCCTCCGGAGCGGGGTTAATGGTGACAACTCAATCGTAACACAAATAATGTCGTGGTGATGTGAATGCTATGACCGTGTTTTGCAGAGATGTGAAAACAAGAGCATGTTCATTGGCAATGCGTCGATTGACAGTCATTGGATGAGATGTCAAAGAAAGCTTTAACCACCCTTAAGCAGGATGAGCAATACCAGCAGAACCACGGACAAAGCCCAACCTCCGACCATGGCCCAGAACATGGGTTGTTGTGTCAAAGGTGCGACATCTTCATCGAGTTCAACCGTGTTGACGATGGCGGTGCCTTGCGCGTCGACTGGCGCGTTTTCCAGGGATGCCAATGAAGCAAGGTCGAATTTACGGCGTGCCTGCATAGGCGGATCGCCCTTGGCCAATGCTTCAAGGTCCTGGAGCAGATCACTTGTGGAGTTGTAGCGGTGATCGCGATCCTTGGCCATACAGACTTCGATGACTTCACCGATACCAGCGGTCAGTGATGGATTCAAATGATCCGGGGGGATGACATCTTCTTTGAGATGCTTGTGCATCACCGCTGAGGGATTGGGGCCATCAAACGGGACACCACCGGTGACCATGTGATAGAAGGTGCAGCCAAGGCTGTAAATATCAGCACGGAAGTCGATATCCATCTTGCCACGGATTTGTTCCGGTGAGATGTAATATGGCGTGCCGAAGGCTTTGCCCTGCTCGGCTTCGGCGGCTTCACGGTCGGAAACCGCGCGGGCCAGACCCATGTCCGCGAGCTTGGTCATACCTTCTTCGTGGATCATGATGTTCTTGGGCTTCACATCACGGTGGATAAAGCCAGCCTGATGAGCGTGTTCCAAAGCCTTGGAAGTCTCGATGATAATTTTCAGTGCTTTATCTTCAGGATACTTGCCCATCTTGACAATATCGTCGTAGACGGTGTGACCTTTGACGTACTCCATGACGAAGTAGTGGTACTCGGCGGCCTGACCCACGTCGATGGCCTGAACGATATGCGGATGATTGAGCTTGGCGGCAGCTTTACCTTCTTGATAAAAGCGCTCGACAAACTGCGGGTTGTTCGTGAATTTCTGTGGCAGAATCTTAATGGCAACCAGACGATCCAATGACAACTGGCGGGCTTTGTACACCGTCGCCATCGCACCGGCACCAAGACGCTCAATGATTTGATAACCGGGAATCTGCTGAGAGGACTTGGATTCTTCAATCTTGGGACGCAGACGCTCGAGCTGTTTCTTGGTGACCATGCCTTTGGTCAAAAGGATACTTGCCAGACTGCGTTGATTGGGATCACTCTTGGCACTCTGCTCACGGCGCAGTTTCAAAGCGCGATCAACGTCTTCAGAGGTACACAACCCCTGCTCAACCACCAGACGTCCGACGATGGAATCCTGATTAGCTTTTGAACTGTCAGACATCGATGTTCCGTGCTCTGAGTAAGCTGAAAGCGACATGGGCCCCTCCTGATGAGGCCGTGTCTATAGGACGTTACGTCACGAATGAACATAAGTCAAACGCTGTTCAACGTCCCGACTGGTAATCTTATAACCTCTAGGGGACTGGAAGTCTAGCCCATAGTGCGTTTTCGATCTTCGGTACAAGTCCCAAACGGCTTTAGGAGCGCATTTGCACGACCGATTTTTATCGCTCGAATGCCTGGAACAGAATCATCCAGTCGATTCAGGTCACACAAGGCACCACTCCCTACCCTTGTCTTGAGTAAGGTAACCAGTAAATCAAGCCAACTGATAAAACAGCTTGATGTGCTATGTCACAATACATGTTGATTCTTCACTTACTCAAAATACATTACGGGTTATCGGTCTTAAACACCCTATCTTCCATGCGTCCAGTCATGCGTAAAACCTTCGCTTGATTGTGTCAATCAATATAGTTTAAATCAGGCAGCAGGCACACCACAAAAGCAGTAACCATCTTTTTACCAAGCCCCTGCGACAGAATATCCATTCTATAAAATATCATGACACAAGCATTTTCCGCCCAAACCCATTACAATGTGATCGGACATATGTGAACAACACTGTCCAGCTTCCATCCCGCCCATGGGAGTCTAAATTCAGACCCTGACTTGGAAAGCCATTGATGCTGTTAGTTGCACCAGTCGATCAGGCCGTCCGTCAGCAATTGACTGACGAATTAGGCCAAGTGGAATCACTTTTTGTCCAGGAGCTTCAATGCCCTCTGGAATGTGTCAATCGGCTAGTTGCCCATGTCGAACGCTATCGCGGCAAACGACTGCGGCCACTACTGGTTCTTGTCGCAGGCATGGCGTCGAGTCCCGACGGCTCCACTCTCACTGATGACCACCGTGCCTTGGCCACCGTTGTGGAGATGGTCCATATGGCCACCCTCGTCCACGATGACATCCTTGACGAAGCAGATGTCCGACGTGGAGGCCCCACCGTCAACACCCTCCGTGGCAACGAAACCGCGGTCATGCTCGGTGACTACATGATCTCCCATGCGTATCACCTGTGCTCAAGCATGGACAATCAACAAATCGCACGCACGGTCGCTCATACCACCAACGTGGTCTGCGAAGGCGAATTATTGCAGTTAGCCAACCGTGAAAACTGGGAACTCGACGAAGAGGTTTACTATCAAATCATTGACCGCAAGACAGCCAGTCTCTGCGGGACATGTTGCAAACTCGCAGCAGTGATTAACGATCAACCTCAAAAAGTTCAGGACGCACTGGACAACTACGGTCGTAATCTCGGTGTCGCATTTCAGATCATTGATGACCTGCTGGACCTTACCGGGGATGAAGACACCGTCGGCAAGTCCACTGGTAGAGATCTGACCAAAGGCAAACTCACTTTGCCCTTGATCCACTTCCGAATCAATGCCCCCCAAGAGCAACGCGACACATTCATCAAACTGCTCTCCAGCCAGGCCGTCAACAATGATGACAGTGTCAGCAATCAGATTCGCAAAATGGTCACCGACTTCGGTTCGGTGCAGTTTGCTTCTGAGCGTGCTTCGGAATTAATCGCCCAAGCTCAACAGGCCTTACTTGTCCTGCCCGACTCGCCTGCACGAAAACTGCTCCACGAAATGGCACAAGCTGTGCTGACGCGACAATTCTAACTACATGTAAATTCTTCGCCGAATACCTGCCCGCAGACTCATTCGGCAACCTGAACCCTGTTTCCGGGGTAAAAAGGTTGAGGGGACAGCCCCATACGACCGATAAAAAACCAGTATCCGTCAGCACACTGTCATGTTGCATCAGGTGTTCAATTCATCCTACGCAATGACCGATGCAAGTAATAGACGGATGGGCCGAAAGTTTCTGAACATGGAACTTTGAAAATTGGAATAGCACCTTCTTGATGAAGGTTAATAAAGGTGGAGACAAGTACGAAATTAAGCAAGTCACGTCGCGGCCAATTTTCAAGAATTGCATTGACCGCAGGAACAGTTGACTCGTAAAATGTACGGCTCGTATCCAACTTGAAAATAAAGAATATGAGTACACCCCAAAAACGACGCATCCTCGCAGTGGACACCCAACCGGATTGGCTTGATCAACACACCTATCAGGTTCCCGGTGTCGGCGAAGATGTCATGGCAATGATTCAAAGTGGTCAGTTCGACACGATCATGGCTAGCTGTTCGGCATTCACCGCCATCGAGCGGAATCTTGTGACCGATCAGGCCAACCTCGTGCTCAATACCATTGGTGAAGGCGTTCTGGTCGTCAATCAGGCAGGCAGCTGTGCATGGTCCAACAAACGCATGCAAGCCTATCCCCCTGCTGCGATGGAACAGGTGCTTCAAATTTGCTCACGAGCTGTTGAAATCTTCAACACCCTGGGCAATACCTACTACGACGACAATACGGCACCATCCAAAAAATTCTCATTCCCAGTTGGGCAGGATCAACATTTCGAACTCATCGCTTCACCAGTCATTCAAGCTGACCAGCCCATCACGCAGGTCGTCGCCGTCGTCTGGGATGCGACGCGTTCCAAACGCATGGAACAGAAGATCGACTTCATCGATCAGGCAGGTCGTGAACTTGCCAAGCTCGAATCGGATCGCATCGCAAAACTCACTCCCTCGGAGCGATTGAATCTGCTGCGCGACAAGATCATCAAGACTTCCAAGGAATTGCTGACCTTTGACCACTTCAACATTCGTGTGGTCGATGAACGTGACAAAAAGCTGGAAATCGTCATCGCAGAAGGCTTGCCTCCCGAAGCGTTGGAAATTGATCTCTACGCACAGCCCGAAGGCAATGGCATCTCTGGCTATGTCGCAGCAACTGGTCGCAGTTACATCTGTCACGACACTGAAAAAGACGCGCGATACATTCTGGGGATCAAGCACTGCAAGAGTTCACTGACCGTTCCATTGCGTTTACACGACAAAATCATCGGTGTATTCAATGTCGAATCCGACTCCGTCGGCGCGTTTGAAGAAGATGATCGTCAGTTTGCTGAGATCTTCGGCCAGTACATTGCCATGGCGCTTAACACGCTCAACCTCCTGGTTGTCGAGCGCTGCAACACCTCCGGCCAGATTGCAGACAGCGTCGTTCAGGAAATGGCCAAGCCCCTTAATGACATTGTCACCGAAGCCAAGCTGCTCATCGACGAATACATCGGCGATGACAATATGCGCACACGCCTTAAAAAAATCATTGAGGATGTCGAATTCGTCCGCGTCGCGGTTCGAGATGTGGCACAAGGCACCCGAACCGTCTTGGGTACCAACGATATCAAGCCCGACATGCAGGACCCGATCCTCTCGGGCAAACGCATTCTCATCGCTGACGACGAAGTGAACATCCGCACCACCATTGGTGACATCCTCACCAAGCATGGTTGCCACTGTGTTGTCTGCAAAGATGGCTTTGAGGCAATCACTGAATTGGAACGCGCTCACTTTGACTTGGTGCTTTCGGATATCCGCATGCCCCACCGCAACGGCTATGAAATTTTTGCTTCCGCACAGCGTAAGGACAAAAGCATGCCGGTGATCCTGATGACGGGATTTGGCTACGATCCGCATCACTCCGTCGTCCGCGCGTCCCAGGAAGGTTTGTCAGCAGTTCTGTTCAAACCCTTCAAAGTTGACCAGATGCTCGACGAAGTTTGTAAAGCGTTAACCACGCACCCCAGTCACAACAAAGCCTTGTAAAGACATTAACGCCCTCAAACATCACGTCGCCAAGGTCTAAATAAGCCTTTAGTATCCGCGGTTTTAATGCGCTTAAACGGCATCATTTTCGACTATGTCGCCCTCTCACACAGGTACTATTGGCAGAAAACCATCATCTCAAAAATAAAAAACAGAATTTCTGGTACAATTCTCCGTCTGTCCGAATGATTAACACGAAGCACATTAGCTGTGGTACACCTGTATCACGGAGAACCAGACATGTCCGACCAACGCATCGACGCTCGACAGTGGGCTGCTGCCAATATTGCCGCCTCCGCCGAATACTTCCCCAATCTCATGCCACAGATGGCAGATATTTCGGAGATCGGTGATCCGCGTGAGCGTCAGTTGGCCACCGCGATTCAGCGGACCGTTCTTCAACGTTGGCTGACCCTTGATTACATTCTCAATCGTCATCTGAAAAAACCGTTAAACAAACTCGAACCAGCCATGCAGGGTGTGCTACTCACCGGTGCCGCTCAACTGCTGTTTTTTGAACGTCTCCCGGACTTCGCAGTGGTGAGCAGTATGGTCAACCTTGCTGCGGAGATGATCCGCCCTGAGGCCAAGGGGATGGTCAATGCGGTCTTGCGAAATATATCCAAGACCATTGCCGGCCGATCGTCTGATGGGCTTTGGGAACCTTGCCGTGACAAGCTTCCGACGGATACAGGTTATGTGCAGTTCAACTTGCCGATGCTCCCTGATCCTGCCAAAGACTGGACGGGATATTGGAGTATCGTCACCTCGCATCCAACGTCAGTGCTCGAACACTTTGCCAATGAGCATGGCAAGGATGCAGCCGTTGCCATCGCCATGCACGACTTGACTGTCCCGCCAACGATCATCAGTGCCGCGAACCCTTTGGATGAATCCGCGTTACCCATCACCAAACACAAAGCCGACGGTCACTACTATCTTTGGCAAGGCAACTACGGCGAACTCACCGAGTTTCTCAAAACCCATGTCGACTGTCGCGTGCAGGACCCCACGGCCAGCAAGCCCATTGCCGCCACGCGAGACCTCAAACTCAAATCCATCATCGACTACTGTGCAGGTAAAGGAACCAAAAGTGTCCAGCTTGCTGCGATGCATCCAGATGCCACGGTCTATGCCACCGATCCGGACGGCCCACGTTTTGCAGCCTTGAAAACCGTCAGTGAAGGCTACAACAATCTCGTTGCAAAAAGAAAAAGTGTCCTGCCCAAAGATGCGGACCTGATTCTCCTAGACGTGCCCTGTTCCAATACCGGAGTCCTGGCAAGGCGTCCCGAAGCACGCTATCGCTTTAACCGACCCAACCGACGGGAACTCGTCCAACTCCAAAAGCACATCGCCACCGAAGCCATCGAACGCATCGTCTTAGGCGGGTACATCCTCTACAGCACATGCAGTATCTGCGAAATGGAAAACCAACAGATCACCCAATTCATCTGCGACAAAGCAGAAGGCAAAATCGTCAACGAACAACAAACCCTCCCCCAAGGATACGGCGACACCTACCAGGACGGCGGGTACTTCGCGTTAATTCAATGTTGATCGTATAAACACAAATATCGCATCTCAATGGATGCCTACCGGTAGAATGAACAGCAACCCTAGGACATATTGGAATAGAGCATGAAACAGATTATCGACGACCCTGGCTTTGACACCTTTGGAACACCCGATTCCAAGTGGGCCATTCAAACGCACGAAGGTGCCCAGATGCAAGGCCAAGTCGAAGACGGCACGATGAAACTCACCATCACCGGCACGTCCGGCGCCAACTGGCATGCAGAATTCAAATACGAACCCTTCGAAGTCAAAAAAGGCGACATCTTTGAAGTCTCCTTCTCGGCCAAAGCGAAGACACCTTTTAATTTCAGTGTCTGGTTGGGGCAACAAAACGAGCCTTTCAAAAGTCTCGTCTCCGAAGAAAACCACTACGGCGAAACCAACATGCCCAATGACTGGGAAACCTTCACCCATACGTGGACTGCTGAAATGGACGAACCCAAGGCAAGACTCGACTTCGTGCTTGGGCCAATTGACAATGACGTCGAGATCGAAGACATCAGCTTACTTCACATCGACCAGGTTGCTCAGTAAGACCGCAGTCGCATGATTCCAACACCATTTTTCGGTGTAGTCTCGACACGTCTGACGGTCTAGCTGCATTGCTTCTTTGGCAGCGGTCTGCAGGTCTTCGTGCATGATGCCCACGGTCTTGCCCTCAAGCAGCGTCTGGTCCATCACATCAACAGGGCCGGTGACATGATGCGCCGCAACAGGTGTCCCACAGGCTAACGCTTCCATCATCACATTGCCGAACGTATCCGACAGTGATGGGAAGACGAACACGTCCGCTGCCTGCAAGTACCGGCGCATGTCTTCGTCGACCAGGTATCCGGTGAAGTGGACATCAGGAAATTTCTTTTGCAGTTTTCGTAAAGCCGGCCCTTCTCCGACGATGACCTTGCTGCCATCAACTTTCATGGCTGCGAACTCTTTGAGATTCTTCTCATGGGACACGCGCCCGGTATTGAGATAAATCGGCCGAGGCAGATCAACCAACGCGCGATTACCATCCTCAGGTGGGTAGAACAATTGGCGATCCACGCCCCGCTTCCAGACACGTACCGTATTGAAGTGTCGATCCTCCAACTCCTTTTTCACTGACTCAGTCGGCACCAAGGTTGCCTGCGAACCATTATGAAACCAGCGCATGAATTTGAAGGTCAGCGACTCGGGGATGCCGTAGTACACGCGAAGATAATGCGGGAAATGCGTGTGATAGCTGGTGGTGAATTTCAGTTTATGTTTTTGACAGTACTTGCGTGCCACCATCCCTACCGGACCTTCGGTGGCAATGTGAATGCACTGTGGGTCAAACTCGCGAAGTAACTTGATGGTGTACTTCCGAGGACGTATCGCCAGTCGAATCGCCGGGTATCCAGGACAAGGAACCGTGCGAAAGAGTTTGGGATGGATAACCAAAACGTCATGCCCAAGCTCTCGAAGTTTTCGTGTCACCGTATCCCATGTCCGAACCACGCCGTTAACCTGGGGATGCCAGGCATCCGTTACGAGTGCAATACGCATTGATTTTTCCTGATAAAAAATTTTAACCACAGAGTCACAGAGACACAGAGCCCGAAAGAAAACACAACTAGATAGAGCAGTTCAAAAAATGAATCTCCATGCCATCTTTTTTTCGTCATTCCCGCACAGGTGGGAATCCAGTGATATGCAGTGAACGCTTGCAAATTCCACTGGACTCCCGCCTGCGCGGGAGTGACGGAGGGTGGAGATTAATTGTTTGAACGGCTCTAATATCAATGATGTCTGGCTCTGTGACTCTGCGTCTCTGTGGTTATTAATTGACTTGTCATACAGGTACAGATGAGTGATCTGTTGTCTGTAGCATGGCATTGGAACTTACATCAACCTTCGGTTCATTGGCATTCCACAAAGTGTCAAGTACACTATCCCACGAGCTTTCCGCTGCCGTCCGTAAAGATCGAACTTTGAGGTCTTCACGCTTTTGGCTGTCGGTTGCCAACGCCCACATCGCTTCAGCCAATGTGACCGCGTTACGCGATTTGTCCGACAGATCGACAACCAAACCCGATTGGTTATGACTCACAATTTCCTGAGGCCCGCCACGATCCGACACAATGGCAGGCACCCCGCTGGCATGAGCTTCCAAGACCACGTTGCCAAAGGTATCCGTCGTGGAAGGGAAAACGAAGACATCACTTGACGCGTAAGCCTTGGCCAACTTCTTACCCTTGATGAATCCGGTAAAGATCACCTGTGAAGTCTTCTTGAGCTTTTTGGTGAGCTTGGCATACATCGGCCCATCACCGACAATTGCCAATTGCAGCGACTCGTCACGTTCAAGTAAATGCTTAAACGCATCGACAAGTAAGTCGACATTCTTCTCACTAGAAACACGTCCGACATAGGTAAAAGTGAATGCCTTGCGGCCGTTGAATTTTTCCCAGTAGCCTTCATCACGGTTTTCAGGGCTAAACTTTTTGGTGTCCACACCGCGATGCATCACACGGATTTTATACGGATCAAAGCCATGCTCGATGAGATAGCGACGGTAAAAATCACTGGGAGCCAGGATCACATCACATTGCTCATAGAACCAGCTCATGTATTTCCAGGTTGCACCCTCAAGTGCTTCGTCATCAGTCAGACACTTCACGTAATTGGGGAAGTCGGTGTGATAAATACCCACGGTCTTTAAGTGCATCATCTTGGCAGCCATCATCGCAACCAACCCCATCGGGCCAGGTGTGGAAATGATCAACTCATCAAACTGCTTGCGTTCAATGTATTCAACGATCTGCAGAAACGGCGGGAATGAAACTTGCTGTTGGTCGTACTCGGGCACTTTGAATTGGCCGACCGGTTTGAAGTTCTTGACCGGAAAATCCACGTCAGGCGTTTTTTCAACACAACTCAAAACCGTCAGACTTCGATCCTTGTCTGCTGCGGTTTTGCAGAGTGTCTGAATCGTGCGGGTCACGCCGTTGACATCATCAAACGTATCAGTGATCCATGCTTTGCGATTGGAGCGTTTAAGCAGTGGGCGGGTCGCTTCAAAATGGTTGGCAATGACCTTGATGAATTTTTCATCTTTGTGTTGTGTCTTGAATGCTGCAAGGTACGGGCTAATGGCAGCGGTCACCGGCCCCAGTGCAGCGACGGTCTGCAAGGACTCAAGGAAGTCGCCCTTCTGCACACGCTTGATGAGTTGCTTGATGAACGAGTATCCAAGTTGCTGAGCGATCCGACAGGATGTTTCAAACGCGTTGGCTGCTTCATGCTGACTTGGGTGATTGCGGTCATTGCCAAACAGGGATGTGAATTCGGTGACGAGCATGCGCTCCGTGGATGAAAGGTTTTTCATCTTCTTGCGCCAGATCCACCCGCCAACGTAACCTTTGAGCTTTTGCGTTTTGGTTAAGGGAACCGCGGGTTCGAGCAGTCGCTTGAGCATTTCACCCAGCAGTGAACCCTGGCCGTCCTTACCTGCAAGTCGGTTTTTGTAGTAGTCATATGCGATGCTGTAAAAGCAGTGGGCCAGGTGGATCGAATTGCCACTGCGTCCGCCGGGCTGGTGTTCGCCTTGACGCATGTAGTTGAGAAACTCTTCGACGGTCTGCGCCTGCGGGGTGATGGTGTGTCCTGAGCCGACATAGAGTCCGGAGTGGTCGTCACTGCCGCCGGTGAGCATTTTGCGATGCGGGTTGGGGCCGACCGGTTGGATACCATGCTTATCTGCAAGCCGTTCGATCATCTGCGGCGTCAGGCTGGTGAGGATGGCTTCGACCATTTTCGATGCCCGCGGGTCACGGGTTCCGTTGATCAGTTCAAAGCGATTGAACATGACCAGCAATTTTTCGAATTGATCGACCGTCAATTTTTCGTTGACCAGAAATAGCGGATGGGCTACGGAGTAGACAATGTTGTTTGCGATGCAGTAGTCACGGAACTCATAAATATTTTCGCGGTTGTGTTGAATATCCTTGAACTGCGATTCGGTAATCCCGCAGACAAGGATGTGCATCTTCGCCCCGTTCTCCGGGAAGTAGGTGGTCACTTCATTGGAGATAAACGTGTTGGGCAAATGCGCAATTTCCAAGGCACCGTCAATTTTATTGTGATCGGAAATGGTGACAAAGCTCAACCCACGCGCGACTGCGGTGTTGTACACATGCATCGGTTCAACAAAGCATTCCGGCGAGCCGATGCGACGCAATAACCATTCACTGGGTCGATCCGAGTGCTTGGAGTGGACATGCAAATCCACACGGGATGTAAAGGGCATACCGCTGGCCGAGGTGTTGGTATTCATAGATTGGTTCACTGTGTTTGCCCTCCGTGGCATGGGGAGTTTGCTGCACAACTTTTAAACCATGCCCAGTCTCCGGCCATCCTTGATTGAACCGGTTATCGGGGCATGTCTTAACAATGTGAGCATTCTCACTGTTTTTCAGCAGTAAAACGTTAGCATCAGATTGAGAGTTGATGAGGTTGCGATGTGCTTTATGTGTGCGGAGGGTTCGGATTGCGTGAGCTTGCAGATGTTCCAATGCCAATCGTAGTGAACTTTTAATCAAATTTAGCTGCGACACTGCGTGTCGCTGAAGGTGCCAAAATATTCACTAGGATCAGCGACACGCAGTGTCGCAGCTATGACAAGACACATACGTGATAGTTAGATTCTCTCTGCTTCTAAACAAAAACACCACGCGTCCCCCCGAGACGCGCGGTGTTTGAAAGTGGATAGTAACACTAAACCGCAAGCGGTTTTCGTGTCCTGTTATTTCTCAAACGTGTAATGCTTGTCCATGGCTTGCTGGCGGATGCTCTTGAGGATGGCGACTTCCAGGGTGTCACCCTTTTCGCCATTGCTTGCCTGCTCTGCAAGCCACTTGGTGCGTTGGCTGTTTAACTCTTGAATCTGCTTCTGAATTTCGGTTCGCTTTTGCGATTGCTTTTGGACTTCTTTTTCAATTTCTTCAACAGGCTTGTCTGCCAACTCCTTGGGGAGTTGATCCTTTTTGAGTTCACCGAGTTTGACGGTGCCTGCCGACAAACCATCCACCAAATCCCATGTGGAGTTGTTGTAATTTTTCGATGACTTGGAGACGGCACGTTGGGCAGCAACCGCCGGCGCCATGTTCATTGCATTGGTGTCCTGAGCTTCCTGACGCATTTTGCTTTGCATGGCTTTGGCGCCGCCGTAGACGATGTAGGTGTCATTCAGTTGTGTATTGAGTCGGGCGATTTCGTCATCTTGTGGTGCTTTGACGTAGACGACTTGGCGGTTCTGATCAATGCTCAGGAAGCATCCGCCGGTGAGGGTTGCCCCGTCCTGCCAGCTGGTGGCGATACCGGTTTGACGTGGGCCGCAGAAGATGGGGTTCACGAGAATGTTCTTTGCCATCGCCAGTTTGGAGGACTGACGAAAATCGACGGGGCCTTGGGTGAAGGGTTCATTACCCGCGATGTAGATGGTTTTGAGATCCGCTTCACTGGAGGACCATTCCAGACCTGCAAGGGCATCATTGATGACCATGCCACAGTATTCCTGCCCGCCGTTGGTGGTGAGTTTGAAGAGTTCTTCGGAGAGTTTATCCAAGTCCGTGGTGAACGGCAGGACCTGGCGGATGTAGCCTTCGCCGCGTGAAAGTCGGTCATTGCCATACTCATAGAGCGCGACCTGTAAGCGTGGTTGAACACCGCCACACCTTGCAGCAGAGAGTTCGTTGACGATGTTCCAAAGTTGGGCCTTGGCTTGGTTGATCAGGCCGTCCATGCTGTTTGAGGTGTCGAGCAAGAGCGCAATCTGGATGCGAGACTGGACGACAGGTGGCTGCGGTTTAGGTTTGATAATCACCACCTTGTCACCGGGATTCACAATCACCACCTCGGCAAAAATCGGGGCAGCAAACAGACAGACGGACAGTAGCGTGCAGATCAGATTGGATCGCATGGCCAAGCTCCTTGTTATGTGTACAGCTTGTTGTAGGTTGCGTGCTTGTTAAGCGGGTCTACCAAGTTAGACACATGAGTTTCACAAAGGTTCCATGTGTTTGGAAAAATATTTTACAAGTTGGATTAAGAGATCAGAACAAGGCATCCCCGGGGGTTGAAACCCCGCGGGCTTTAGTTCCAATATGTGGGGTTTGAGATGATCGGTTATTGCTTGAACCACGCTTGGAGGACATCGCAGATTTGATGTAGCTGTTCGTCGGTGATGACGTAAGGAGGCATGGTGTAGGCATAGGTTCCAAAGGGACGCAGCCAGACACCGCGGTCTGCTGCAAAGTTCTGGACACCTTGCAGTGATGCAGAGTCGTCGACCTCGACCACACCGGTCGCCCCCAGGACGCGGGTATCTTTTACGGCTTTACCAGTGATGGGGAGAATGCGATCTTTGAGGATGGATTCGATCTGCTGGATGCGACTTAAGCGATCTTCTTTCTCGAACAACTCGATACTTGAAAGTGCGATGGTGCATGCCATGGGATTGCCCATGAAGGTTGGGCCGTGCATGA
The DNA here is from genome assembly GCA_002480565.1 of Phycisphaerales bacterium UBA7800. Classification (GTDB taxonomy): domain Bacteria; phylum Planctomycetota; class Phycisphaerae; order Phycisphaerales; family Phycisphaeraceae; genus UBA7800. The sequence goes on from DLCK01000022.1 coordinate 38,404, forward strand.
AACTTTTGGATTCATCATCACTGAGAAAGGCATTGAACAAGCGGTCGGTTGCCATCACAGCCGAGTGTCCGGCATAGCCTGCGGTGAGCCCTTTACCCAAGACCATGATGTCGGGCGTGATGCCGGTCTGGTCTGCTGCAAAGAGACTGCCAGCGCGCCCAAAGCCGGTGGCAACTTCGTCAAAGATGAGCAGGACATTGTGTTCATCACAAATGCGTCGCGCTTCTTTGAGATAGGTTGGACTGTAAAAGTTAAAACCACCTGCTGCTTGGATCAATGGTTCAACGATGAACGCAGCAATGGTATTAGCGTGTTCATCAAGCATGGCAGAGAGCAGTTTGAGATTGTGTTGCGTAGCCGATTCATCTGCATCGAATCCACCAATGGGAGCAGGCAAAAAGCGTTGCTGGGGGAGCAGTCCGGCAAACAGTGAATGCATGCCTTCGACGGGATCACAGACGGACATCGCACCGATGGTGTCCCCGTGATAGGCTTTTTCCAGTGCGAGGATTTGTGTCTTATCGTGAGAACCTGCGTTCTTGTGATACTGGATCGCCATCTTCAAAGCGATCTCCACGCCGACGCTGCCACTGTCGCCAAAGAAAACGTGATTCAGTCCGTCGGGCGTCATGGCCACGAGCTTGTCTGCCAACTTGCGGGCTGGTTCATGCGTCAACCCGCCGAGCATCACGTGACTCATCTGCGTGAGTTGCTGCTGGATCGCTGCGTTGATGACTGGATGGTTATAACCATGAATCACGCACCACCAACTGCTAATCGAGTCGATGAGTTTGCGGCCATCGGTTAACTGCAACACTGCGCCGGATGCTGAGGCTACATCCAACGGCGGTGACATGGTTTTCATTTGTGCGTAGGGATACCAAAGACTCATGGGCATAGTTTAACAGGGATTGAAATTGAGATTGTAAACTGATGTCGTTTTAGACATGTTGGCGAGATTCAAATATCTACAGGTATCCAATCGAGAGTTGGAGCGCTAAACCGCAAGCGGTTTGTTTGACGGAACAACGGTGTTATTTACTAGTTTTGGCAAACCGTGAATCGCTGATGAGCTTGTCATAAATCACCAGACACTTCTGAGCCGACTCATCCCAAGTTAAGCGCCGCAATTCAACATCCGCATGGACACGCAGCGTATGGGATAGCGCATCGTGCTTAAGCACTGCGATGATCTTGTTGGCCATCGCATCGACATCCCAGAAGTCGACTTTCAAAGCATGATGCAGCACTTCTGCTACGCCTGAAGTCTTGGAAATGATCACGGGGACATCGTGACTGATGGCTTCAAGCGGCGCGATCCCAAACGGCTCGGAGACTGAGGGCATCACGAAGACGTCAGCCATACGGAAGACGCGATCGACTTCTTTACCACGTAAAAAGCCGGTAAAAATCAGCTTGTCCTGGATACCTTCTTTGCGGGCCAGGTCCATCATCGCTTCGGTCTGATCGCCGGAACCTGCCATGACGAAGGTGACGTTGCGCATTTTTTCCAGTACACGTTTGGCAGCATGGATGAAATACTCAGGGCCTTTTTGCATGGTGATCCGTCCCATGAACAGGACGACTTTTTCACCTTTGCGGATCATGGGGATGGCGGAGGTATGTTCGCCGTTGCCGTTCTCGATACCGTTGTAGACGACATGGATTTTTTCAGGGTCCACGCCATAACGTTCCTGAACAATCGAACGTGTCAGATAGCTGACGACGAACACGGCATCGGCCCCCTGCATCCCTTGACGCTCAATGTCATACACCGCCTGATTGATATGCTCACCGCTGCGATCAAACTCCGTGGAATGCACATGCACAACCAACGGCTTGTTGAACTTGGCTGATAAAGCCAAACCTGCGGGGAAGGTCATCCAATCATGAGCGTGAATGACTTCAAAGTCCTCATCATTGGCCAAATGCACACACTGCAAAGCGTAAGCGTTGGCCTGAGCAACAATGTCACCTTCATAGACCGGCTTGATCGGTTTGGGTTTAGGCTTTGGTTTTTTAACTGTTGATGAGCCATCAGTGCTTGAAGTGTCACGGGTGGCGGCTTCAAAAATTTTCTCGGCAGCGGACTTCTCTTCTAAATGCTGTCTTGCCCGGTCAATGTTGTCCTGAACATGTGGGGGCATGTCATACACTCGCCCACCGACAGATTGATAAGGACTGACCATCGGTGATTCAAGTGGACGGACACTGATATGCCGCATCGCAGACGACTGGGTTAAAGTCCATTGAGATGGTCGCGGCTGACTCTGTGGTTTGGAGGGATCATCCGTGGGAATGTTCTGTGCGGTTAATGCCTGATCCTGAACCTTCTTTTGGACTGTCGCTTCTTGATCATCATCCACAGGCAGTGGCGTGCCATCGGCTGCGATGAGCTTGACATGCTCTTCGGTAATCGCACTCACGCCCGTGGGCAGGACAAATGTGACTTGTGTCTGGAGTCGATCAAGGGCTCGCGTCAGTCCCAGACAGGCTGTCCCAAGTCCCCCGCTGATGTGCGGCGGAAATTCCCAACCCAGCATCATCACTCGCATGTGCCACCTCGCCCCCGCAGCTAAGCTCCGGCAGGAATTGAAAAACAAATCGAATCGCCCCCCAGCATCGACGACTCCTCGTCTTCAGATATTCATCCTTGAATATCTGTTATCACACCAGTGTACTAAATTCCCTCTTCATAAACCAGATCTCCAAGCTGACTAAATGTCGCTTCGTAAGCTAAAACCACTTTTGTCACATATTCGACAAACTCAGGCCCATCGATTGGTTTGTCCTTGGGCAGCGGTATCTGGCTGCGGAAAACGTACTGCAAGTCTTCATCACGGAAGTGAAAGACCCCCAAGCCCTTTTCCAAGCCCAACTCATACATCTCGTCGTACAGAAGCTCTTCGATATCGTCTTTATGCTCGACCAGGTCAGCTTCGATGGACTCAGATAACCAGCGATCCAAGGTGAAAATCCCAATTTGCAGGTCATCCGACTCACCTACGCAGAGCTTGTAAAACGCCTGGGTTTCGGGGTCCTGGGCCTTGGCCTGACAAACGATCAATTCTTCCTGAACGTCAACTGACGCAAAGGCATGCTTGGCTTTAATCGCATCGCTGACCTGCTTGAACAATGACTCTATTGACATCGGGGGCAAACTCCTGTCTGGGATTACTTATCAAGGTTATTGCCCCAAGATAACATCCGCCAACAGAAGAACAAGACAACCGAAGATCAATGCAACTGAACCACTACCGGCTGAAG
>DLCK01000038.1 GCA_002480565.1 Phycisphaerales bacterium UBA7800
GTAATTGCACTTCCGGGGGCGGCGATCCAACAGCCGCCTGTTGGCGGGGCTTGGGGCAGAGCCCCATCTAACGCAGGCCTTTGAACCTTTGGATGCAATATGGAATAAGACTTGCGGTAATGCTCCGCCTCGACGGGGGGTCCGGGGGGCGAAGCTCCCTCGCAAGCATTTGTCAAAACATGAAACTAAGCAACCCAAATCACTTCAATATCAAAACCCCGAGCCACGATTGTAATTCACTTAATTACTTCTCATGAGGCCATTACACACGCCGTCAACGTCCACACCAGTTATCCACTCCACAAGCTTTACACCATCAAACAGGTTCGAATACTTCCGGGGGGTCCGAGAACTCGAAAACTGCGTTCATCTTCTGCAAAGTTGGACTCACAACCAACAAACGTCCGATTCGATTGATCGAGACACGGCGAGTTGCTGTGTTGGTGGTATCGAATTTTATTCACACTAGACGGAGTGGAAGCTGTGAGCGACAACAATAATACAAAGACCGTGCTGGGCCCGGATGTCAAAATCAAGGGGCAGATTTCCCTGGAAAACGATGCAGTGATTATGGGCGAAGTGTCCGGGCAACTGCGAGTGGGTGGCATGCTCGAATTGACCGAGTCCTCCCGCGTTGAAGGACTCGTCGTCGCAGGTGGACTGCGTCTTGGTGGACAAGCCAAAGCTGACATCGTCGCTGAACACGGCATGGAACTGCTTGCTTCGGCACAGCTCACCGGTCACCTTTACACCTCACGACTGTCAGTCGTAGACGGTGCAATGTTCGAAGGTCACGTCGTCGTTGGCCCCAATGCCATGCAGGCAGCAGGCGAAGTAATGCAGGGCGTCGAAGACTTCCAGGTTCAACCCCAGGACGAACACTTCACCCCGCAGAACGGCTCAAAGCCCAACGTCAACACCGTGCCCCGGTCATTGGATGAAATCCTTGCCCGTCGTCGCAGTAAGACCAACGGCCAAGCTGTTCCCCAACACGTGGGCGCAGGTGCTAGCGAAGAAACCGACGAGTAAAACGACTTTGACCGTGCATTGAACTGATTCTACGAGTTGGGTCGTTTCGACCCGGTTGGTATTGCATGTGAGTTGAAGTTGTTATGCCACTAAAACCATCCATGTTGACGACGCACCCGCGCAAGCCTCAGCCGCGCGAGGTTCGGTCGTTGAGTTGCCCGCATTGTGGCGCCCCCATTGAGGTGAGTCGCCGGGCAATGAGCTATCGCTGTGGCAAATGCTCAATGCCGATGAAGCTTGAGGACGTGACGGTCAAGAGTAACAACACCAAGACGCTCGACACCATGGGACACATTCACCTGACCGCTCACAGCACGGTGGATGGCGAACTGCGATGTGGCGAGCTCACCGTCAGTGGCAGCTACCACGGCCAGGCTCACGTCCATGGCAAAGTACACATGCAGTCACAAAGTCACTGCACCGGAGAGATTCACGCTCGGAGTCTGACCATTGATGATGGAGCGACCTTTTCAGGCAATCTATCCATCGGACCCAATGCTCAAATTCATGCCCCACAGCTTGAACCACCCGACCCGATGATGGATCCGGCTGCGTAAACAATCTCAGGAACGAATACAAAAAATCAACCCCGGCGCTTCATAGTGTCGGGGTTGTTTTGTATGTTGAAGTACCGCATGTCAGAATGTTGATCAAGACACTTGCACCGGATTTACATCCGTTGCTCAAACATCTTCAATGCACTGTATGCGAAATTGATATGAATACATTGAATTGGGGCCTAATTAAAAAACGTGCTGCATCACTGACACAGCACGTTTGAAATAAAATGTATTTTGCTCAAGCGATCAGGCTTGTTCGTTTTGGCTTTGAGCTTCGGCAGCTGCAGCAGCAACAGGTGCTGGCTTGGGTGCAGGTTTGGGCGCAGCGGGCTTGTCGGCCTTGCGTTTTTCAGCGGGAGTCACCTTATCCGGTGCCAGGATCATCGTCATGCGACGGCCTGCCATGCGTGGGGGTGTTTCCATCTTGCTGATGGGTGCCAGCAGGTCAATGATGCCCTGCATGGTTCGCATACCCAAGTCCTGGTGAGCCATTTCACGGCCACGGAAGAGCATGGTGAATTGAACTTTGTTGCCTTCTTTGAGGAACTCGGTGGCCTTGTTGGTTTTGATACCAAGGTCATGCGGGTCAATCTTGGGGCGCAGGCGGACTTCCTTGAGTTCACTGGTCTTGGAGTGACTCTTGGCTTTCTGCTCTTTTTTGCTCTGTTGGTATTTCCACTTGCCATAATCCATGATTCGGCAAACGGGTGGTTGAGCCTGGGGGGCGACTTCAACAAGATCCAAGCCTGCATCACGTGCACGGTTCTTGGCAACATCAGTGTTCACGACACCGATTTTTTCGTTGTCCTCGTCAACCAGAAAGACAGTTGGAGTACGAATATAGTCGTTCACGCGAAGACGTTTTGCGGATGAATCCGATTGTCGCGGACGAAATGATCTACTAGCGATGGCCTGTACCTCCGAGCTCTACCAATAAACAAGCTGCCGTCTACATCGACGGCTGCTGAATTCATATCGGCACATTATAGGGGGCAAGCCCAGTTAATTGCGAGTCCAAAGGCCAGAAAATCATATATTTTCTGGTGATATAAACGTAATCATCAACGATTGATCCCCCATGATCAAAATCCATTACAGGCACTTGCACCCCCAACCAACCCGTTTTGGGGTAACCCAATCCACTGCTTTACCCTTACCCACCAGCGACTTACATTCAAGCCCAACTCATGGGTAAATTCGTCAATCACAGTCCCGTGCCGTACCAAAGCAGCCAATAAGCCAGGGGAGCCACCACCACCGGTGAATCCACGATATCCAGCACGCCGCCGAAGCCTGGGATGGCGTTTCCCGAGTCCTTGATGCCCGCGTCACGTTTAAAGAGACTGGCTGTCAGGTCACCAAACTGCCCCACCGCCCCCATAAGCAGTCCAGCTAAAAAGGTTCGCAACAGGTGAAATTCATTGGGGACAAACGTCCGCACGCCGTCGATGGTCTGGTAAATCCCTGCGACGCCAAAGTGGTTGGACAGATGAGCAAGCAGCAGTGCGATCAATCCTGAGAAAAGCACCCCGCCGATGAGTCCTTCCCAAGTCTTGCCCGGAGACAGCCAGGGGATGAGTTTGTGTTTACCAATGGCCCGACCGGTGAAATACGCACCGATGTCACAGCTTTTAATCACCAGTAAAACCGCTGCAACGACCCATGGCGAATACCACCGCCGGATGGCAACCAGAAAGCCAGGCATCAAACCCATATAGATTAGCGCGAACATCGTCACCGCAGCAGCAGCAACCGCGCCGTCCGTCTGACGCTTAAGCCAGCATTGCTTGATTAGTGAGAGTAAAAACAGCACACAAATAATCGTCCCGAAGACCGCCATCGTCATTTTGGCGTCCGCGGTATGTGGGATGGCAAACATCATCAGGCAGCCGCTGAGTCCTGCCAATGACACCACTGATCGACTTGATGCGATTCCCTTGGCTTCAAAGATCCGACATAACTCGCCGGCTCCGAGCAGGATCAATCCGAAAAACGCCAACAGCAGCAACAACCCCGCAGGCAGATAAGTCCGCCCAGCAAAGAGGTCTTGCAACACCGTCCCACTAATGTCCATTTGATCCAGTTTGCTGTCCAGATAAAAGACCAGCAGCAACACCCCGATCATAATCGGGCCAAACATCAGGCGATACTTAAGCATGGGGAGTATGTTAACAAAGGGATCAGGGACTGGCGACTGAATCATGAACCATATCAAGTCTCATGCTTGACGCATCGCGCAAGCTCAAACGCGCGGCTGTTGATCGCTGAAAAACTCAGGGCAAACGCATGTACGTTTTTTTTTGCCTTAGCGAGCCGGCTCGTGTCGAGCCGGGATTGAGCGAAGCTCAAATTCAGGACACAAAC
>DLCK01000058.1 GCA_002480565.1 Phycisphaerales bacterium UBA7800
ACCCATCGCCGTGACAATAAAAAACGGCATCGAATCATGCATTCGATGCCGTTTTTATTTGTTTCAATATTTAGGTTAGTTACCCATGATGCCCATTACTGGAAACAGGGGTTTCGACTGTTTTTTGAATTTGAATCTGGACACTTAGAACCTTGGTTTTCTCAGCACCAGTGACCGTTATGATCATATTGCTATGACTGAATGACTCACCTGTATCCGGGACATGGCCAAGTGTCGAGAAGACAAATCCGCCGACAGTTTCATAGTCTTCATCTTCGGGCAGCTCGACTTCCAACTCATCGTTGAGATCATCAATATAGACACGAGCATCCACTTCGTACAAGTCTTCTGAAATCTTGCGGATCGATGGTTTTTCTTCGTCTTCTTCGTACTCGTCTTCAATGTCACCGACGAGTTCTTCCAAAATGTCTTCGATGGTAATCAGACCTGCGGTACCACCATATTCATCCAGGACAATGGCGATGTGAACCTTGGTTGCTTTAAACTCCGCAAGCAGGTCTCGCACCGACTTGGTTTCGGGGATCATCAGCACATCACGCAGATAATTTTTCAGATCAAATCCTGCAAGATCGTCATCATTGTTAATGAGCTTGATCAAATCCTTGACATAAAGCACACCGGTGATGTCATCCAGATTGTCACCATAAACTGGGATTCGACTGTGACCTGCTTTGAGAATCAGATCACGGATATCGTCAAGCGACTTGCCATAGTCAATACCTTCAATGTCGGTACGTGGGGTCATGATTTCCCCCGCCAAGGTGTTCGACAGGTCGAAGACCGCTTCGATCATTTCCTTTTGGTCAGAGTCCACACTGCCGACAGATTCATGTTCTTCGACAACGGACATAACTTCATCGCTGGCAAAGCTCTCTGCATCATCTTCAAGTGCAGCACCTGAAACACGACGTACCATCGGGTCAAAGAGATGTAAAAATGCCACGACTGGCGTGAACACAGCAAGCAGAATCGTTAACAGCGGAATGGACCAGGCAACGATTGCTTCGGGTTGATACCGAGCCCAACTCAGAGCAATGGCAACACTGAAAATACTCACAAGAAAACTGCTGATGACAAATGTCGCGCCATACAATTGAATTGGCGTGAGAGTCAAAGAACGCTCCAGGTAACTGAAGACAGACAGCAATACAATGAAGTTAAGACCTGTTCGAAACGTGCCAGTCATTAGCGGGATGCGCGTCGAACGCTTGAAAAAAGGTTCGAGTTTGGCATCCTGCATCCGATCTGCCAATAACTCCGTCAGACGAGATCGACTGAAGGTCTTAAGGGCAATGTTACAGGCACTGAAATAGCATCCAAGCAGGCAGGCCACAAATCCGATCCATATAGCAGGATCACTCACCGTCATTCACTCTTTTTCCTCGGTCGTTTACATTTTCAATTCCCAATCTTCGTCAGATCCGAGGTACGGACGAAGCGTGAAGCGATCCAATGATCGTTTTACGGGGCTACAGTTTTTTTTCATCACGTGCAAAAAGCGCCTCAAAGCCAGCCTTGATTAACAGCTCATCTTCGCGCGCATGCATGCGGTCATATTCGTCATCATCATGATCATCAAAGCCCATCAAATGAAGCATCCCATGCAACGCGTACAACAGCAGTTCCAACCGTGTCTCGTGTTCACGGCTTGCTGCCTGTCGTGACGCCTCATCTATGCAGAGGATCAGTTCACCTTCAATTTGTTCAGGGGACGATGGATCATCGCTTAGATCGAAGCTCAGTACATCCGTTGTGCCGGTGATATCCATGTATTGTTCGTGGAGTTGGGACATCTGCTCATCAGCCACAATAACCACAGAAAGTTGCATCTGTTGGACACCAGCCAATTGCGCAAGATGTAACAATTGTACATCCAACCAACCTTCAATGGGTGGGTGAATATCGGCGGTCTGGAAATTCAGACTAATGGCGAGTGGTTGAGGGTGATCGTCATCCGAACTACCTTCAGGCGAGTCATCTTGCGAAGCTTTGTGGGCCCCGCCAGGCTCGTCGGGCTGGTTTGGATTCTCACCGCTGATTGGCTGACACATGGTCGTTTGAAATCCTCAAAAAGTACGCCGTACGATTGGCATAACACAGTGTAACGAACTCAAGTCAGAGAGCAAGAATAATCAACTCGCTAACTGTCCGATTAGGCCATCTGTGCTTAAAGCACGTTTATCCGATTCAAATCCCAGGGAACAAAAAACGCCCGGCAACTTTCGATGCCGGGCGTAGCCTTGGATCAGGTCAATAGCAAGAACTTATGCCTCCCTGCAAGCTTTAGTCCAGTGAAACAGGCAAGCCTGTTTGGACACTTTGAACTTCAGCTAGCACAATCTTAACCGATTCGGCTGCATCGGCAAAGGTCGCATGGGAAGGCATGGTATTGTTCTTGACGCATTCAAGGAAATATTTGATTTCGTGGTAATAACCCATCTCCGGTTCACAGGTTACCGCAACCGACTCCTTGTCGACTTGATGTAACATCAACGGTTCGGGCTTTCCAATATCAAAGACGGCAGTCGCCTTCTCAAAATTGACGGTGTAGAGCATCTGGAATCCAAACCCGTCAGTCATCGACCACCCACCTTCAGCCGTGACCAATGGAATATCATCATAAATGTACTGCGTGCTCAGATGATCGACTGCGGTCGTTTCCTTGCTGTAGCCCTGGCTGATCACGGACTTGGGCATACCAAAGAGATATTTCACAAAATCAGTATCGTGGATGTGCAGGTCCAATGCTGCACCACCACATTCACCACCGTTTAGATAAAACCCACGCCCTGGATGGGATGCAACTCGTTTGAAGGTTGCTGAGAGGACTTTACCAAAGGTCTGTTTTTCGACTTGTTCTTTGAGCCATACCCATTGAGGCCAGAACCGCATACACAGGGCGCACATGTTCAATCCCTTGGCATTGGCGGTCGCGTCAATGAGCTGCTGCGTATCGGCGACTGTTCTGGCAAGCGGCTTTTCCATAAACGTATGTTTGCCAGCATTGAGTGCTGCCACGGCATAGCGAATATGTTCAGGAGTTGGCAGGCAGATATCAATCATGTCGATATCCGGATCGTTGATCATCTCCATGCCATCGGTGAACTTTTTGAGTTCCGGTGATTGAAGGTCAAAGGCACCTTTGGCCTGCCCTTCAATGTTCCCTTCGGTTTTATTTTTGCCTGACAGGACATCTGGATCAATGTCACAAACAGCAACGATGTTGGCATCTGCAATTTTGCCATAGGCATCCAAATGTGTGTTGCCCATCGTACCTAATCCCAATACGCCGATCCTGACCATGTCTGATCCTGTTTCGATGAACTGCTTAAACAGTCTGGTTTGTAGTGTTGAAAGTTTTGAATATTGAACTGGAAGAATCAATGAAAACATTATGCCAATGCGATAATGCGATCCATTTCCAGACGTGTTCGTTCAAGTAAGCCTGGATTCCAAGGCAGCATTTCAGCAACGAGCGTTTGATCGTAGCCGATGGCTTTAAGGGCTGCGATGGACTCAGCCCAAGGCACCTGACCAGCCCCCAATGAGCAGAAGGTGTACCCGCCTACAAATCCGAAGTTTTCTGCGTAGTCCTTGATGTGAACACGTTTGATGCGTTTGCCTAGCAACTCAATCCAATGCGGTGGATACTGGTGATACCCCAGGACATTACCGACATCGAAATAGACTCCAAGTCGGTTGGAAGTAAATGAGTCGATAAAACTTGCCAATTCGGTCGGCGAATAGAACATGCCGTTCCAGACGTTTTCCAGACACAGGTCCACACCAACTTTTTCAGCTAAAGGCAGCAGCTGTTCGACGGCTTCGGTGACACGTTGCATCGCAAGGTCATAGCGAACATGCTTGCCGCCGGACATCGGGCCACTGACGACGCCAGGTACCATGAGCATGGCTTTGGCACCGACATCTGCCGTGCGCTGCAAGGCCTTGGCATGTAATTCAATGGATTGTTTGCGTGTATCTGCATCATTGCTGACGGGGTTACATCCCCAACTCAAACCTGCTGCGACCGTTGGGACTTCGATGGAAGATTGCTCAATGAGCTTGGCAATCTTCTGACATTCGGACGCATTGCTATCGACATGAAACGCACCTTCGGTTCCAACTGCCAACTCCAGTGCTTCAAATCCAGCTTTGTCAGCATCAGCCAACGCTTGATCGACTGGATGCGTACCCGCCAAGCCGTGTTCCAATGCCCAGTAACTAATGGATTTAATCATGCATCTCACTCCATGCAAGGTTCATTTCTGTTCTTTTAGTTGTTGAATGACATTCTAGTCACGCTTTTAATTAATTCAATGAATTTTTACAAATCGGGAACAAAAAGTCAACTTCGCAGGTCATAGTTGGCATTGAAGTATTTTTTGACATGTCCCAGAGCGCTTGTCTTATCGCATCGCTTTACATGTCTGGTTAAAGTGAGTGTCCTATGACCACAGCCCAATCCCAATCTGTTTCGGTGACTTCGGTTGATGAACCAGCGTTTAAGCAAGGCGCAGTCCGCACGTTTATGGCATTGCTATTGGCTCATGCGATGGTGGACTGTCTTGGTGGGATGTGGCCGGTCTTCAAGAAAATGGCAGGATTGGATCTGCGCTGGGCGGGATTGATCTCCACGGTGGCAGCCACAACAACCATGGCGATGCAACCCATGTTCGGCATCTGGGCGGACTCGGGTGGTAAACGCAGACATTACATCCTCCTTGGCTTACTGCTGACTTCCACGGGGATGTTGCTTGGCCCCATTGGCATGCATCAAGAGTCCTTTGGCGTGGTGGGTGCTTATGTAATCATGTTCGCATTGCTCTTTACCACACGACTTGGGCAGGCGATGTTCCATCCCCCCGCTGCAGGTCTTGCCGGTGATGCCATTGCCCATAAACGATCGCTGCTGGTCTCATTATTTATCGGCGTAGGCATGATGGGTTTTGCATCCAGTCAGACGATCTTCAGCTACGTGTACACCAATTACGCTGGCAATACGCATTGGATCTTAGCCATCGCATTCCCCTTGATGATATGGGTCTGGTACTGGTGCAAGCCACTTGAACAAAAGGCCGTCAAGCAGTCCAACGGCGTACATTTTCGTGAAGCATTAACCGTGTTGCGTCAACATCTGCTTCCGTTGTACGGTCTACTTGTCTTTGCTGCGGGCCAGAACATGGCGATGTACTTTCTGCTCCCGGAATTGCTTGAATCCAAGGGCTACCCGCAGTGGTTTGTCAACGGTGGCGGGTTTGCCTTTGCCGTAGGAGGCTCAGTTTTACTGATGGTTCCTGCTGGATACCTTGCCGATCGTCTCGGACGCAAGCTGTTGCTTGTGGTTACCTTACTCATCGCCATTGTCCTGTATTACACCATGATTCTAATCCCGACGTTACCCTTGCCATCCTTTGCAATACTGCTTTTATTCACCGGCGGATTAATGGGAACAGTCAATCCGATGGGGGTTGCATTGGGACAGGAAATTCTGCCAGGCAAAGCATCCTTGGCCAGCGGGATTCTCATGGGGCTTGCCTGGTCGTTGGGGAGTCAAACTCTCTGGATATCCGGCGCGATTGCAGACTACACCTCACCCGCTACAGCACTTTTGATACTTGGCGTCCTGAACTTCGGCGGGTTGGCACTCTGCATGTTCATCCGCAAACCGGTATCATCCTCGAATGCCTGATACCACGGACACGCTTGAACTTTGGAAGCTACTTGCTCAACCCCAATCGCGGGAACTGCTACAGCAGGCAGCGTTGGTCAATCCGACTGACGTGACTGCGGTAAGTCGTCTGCGTAAAGATTATGACATCCAGTTGGTTCACTTGGCATTGGACTTGATTAAAGCCCGTCAAAAAGCTCTCACAAAATGGCCAGAGGAATTCGTCAATAAACTCTTTGCTGACAGCACAGGAGTCGAACAGGCATCGAGTCTGTTGGTCTCAACGCATAAAGCCAAACGCTTTTTAGCACTTGGCAAGCCGGTCATGGATTTGTGCTGTGGGATTGGGGGTGACGCGATTGGATTCACGCGGGCTGGCCTTGCTGTTCAAGGCGTGGATATGGAACCTTCCCGTGCATGGATGACAGCACAAAATGCTGGATGTCCAACGGACGTTTCAGATGTCAGTCAATTACAGTTGAACACCAACACAGTTTTTCATATCGATCCGGGAAGGCGAAATGAACAGGGTCGTACGCACAATATCGCTGATTACCAACCCGGTTTAGAGGTCTTGGAAACTTTATTGGCTCAGCAACCCACTGGCTGCTTGAAACTCGGCCCAGGTGTCGAACTCGACTCCTTACCTGAAGGCGAAATTGAAATCATTTCGGAGAACGGCCGATTGGTTCAAGCTGTATTGTGGACTGGCGAGTTGGCTTACTGTGCCCGGCGTGCCACGTTGCTGCCTGCGGGCTTGGAAATAGTTGGACAGGAAGATGATGTCTGGGATGTCGAGCCTGAATCGGAAATTGGTCGTTATGTGATGACATTTGATTCATCAGTCGAACGACTTGGTCTGATTGCCTGCCTTTGCCGGGAGTTGGACGTGGCATGCGTGCATCCGAAAGTTGGATTACTCACCAGTGAGACATTAATCGACAGTCCATGGGTGACGAATTTTGAAGTATTGGATGAACTGCCTTGGAAAATCAAACAGGTCAAAGCTGCCTTGCGAAAACATGATGCAGGTATCGTCGAAGTCAAAACACGTGGCAAGTTGGTCAATCCTGACACCTTGCAAAAACAACTGCGTGGCAAGGGCGATCAACTTCTGACAGTATTTGTTTTGAGACTTGGCGATCACTTGCGTGCAATCATCGCCAGACGTATCAAGACATCTGATTAGTCGATTACGCGTCCGACTGAGGCCCAAAGGTCACCATACTCACAGTGTGACTGTGCATATAATTGTCATTGCCTACTGGACCGATTTCTCCGGTTGCAAAGAAGCCTGCCATGGGTAGATCACCTAAAGCGTCATAGACCAATTGAGCATCTGTCGGTTTAACACCGAAGAATGACTTGGTGCGTGTATGACTTGGGAATATGAATGCTCCGCAAAGATCACCTTTGATGCGTTGCAGGTCCAGGAGCATGGTAAAGTCTTCGACTGCAGTATCCCGATCCTGCACATGGAACTGAACTGTCTGGCCGACTCTTAAGCGTGAATCATTGATAGCAATGACACCTGCTTCATCGTCATAACCGACGACTTTACGGACGAGAAAATCGCCACGCCCAAAACGTGATTGATATTCGTTGATAACTCTGCCGACGAGTACGCCATTGGATTTAACCAGATTGCGTTCCAAGGGGCCCAGCGTGTCGATGATTTCGTTGAGTGCTTTGATTGCAGGTTTGCCCCCAAGTTCATGAATGACATGCTTGTCCGTTCGGGTGACAACCATGGGTTTGCCAATGGGGCGAGCGCCTTGACTGAGTGTACAGTTCACAGCGATATTGCCCGTCAGTGTGATGCCTATGGCACCATCAAACCAGTACTGATCGTTTAGGATAAAACGATTGGTGCCTGGCGCATCTCCACTACTTGCCATCCCACCGATGACAGGCATGTCGGGCGCAACAAGTTTCAAAGCAGGTAAAAAGCTCACCATCGGCGTGCTGAATGGATCAGCCAGGAGCACCATACACTTTGGATCATCAAGCGGATCGGAGATGATCTGCTGAGTGAGAAATTCGGTGTCGTTGAGAACCTGCCCCCACTCTCCGGGATGAAAGCGTACGGGTTTGATTTGCACACCAGGTAATGTCGCTGCGATAACACTCAGACCAGGCCCATCCTGAATCTGCGTTTGCATCCCCAGAACTGATGTCCCTGCACAGCCCAAAATCACATTGGGTCTAAGTGCCTTTTGCAATTGCTTGGCCATGCTCTGAAAGTGGTCCACATGGTCAGTCGTTACAAACATCATAACCAGATCAAACGGCTGGCCAACACGTGAACTTAATCTGGACAGGACATGCTCCACGGCTTTGGCCGGATCAGGCGAATCGCTTATAGCAGAGAAAAACTGCATTTGTTCCAAAGGCTGGGGCATGGCGGATACTTTCACGTATTATTGTTATTGCAATGTGAGCAATCCACATCATTTACAGATTATCTGTCTATAAAATAACAGCACCGCGCAATGCTGCAACGGTGCTGGTGGGAAGAGAGAGCAAATTTAAGTATCAACACTATAGCGAATCCTCAGCATAAACTCAAGTATAAGAAGAGCAGAACACTTAATTTTAACGTCAGCTTGTTGATACTATTTTTAGAATCAACGACCGATTCATTTTAGTTCCAGCGATTGAACACGCCGCAATCGTACCGAAACGAAATAGACGAATAGGCATTTCAACCCGTTGATTCACAATCTTCCCACGGGTAGACTGTCTGGTCAACGAATACAAGATCGACAGACATACACTAAGAAGGATTCAAGGGCATGAAGGAAGTCCGATACGGGGTCATTGGCGTTGGGGGAATGGGACGTGGTCACATCAACATGTTCAAGGAAGTCAAGGGCCTGAAATTCACAGCCATTGCAGATCAAGTACAGGAAAATATCGACAAGGTCCTGGAAGATCATCCTGACGTGAAGGTCTTTAAGTCAGCCGAGGACTTGGTCGGTAGCGGTGAATGTGATGCTATCCTCATTGCCACGCCCCACTACTTCCACCCGGAATTGGCGATTCTAGGCTTGGAAAATGGCTTGCATGTGTTGGTTGAAAAACCGGTCGCCGTGACAACCAAAGCAGCGGCACAAATGAACGAAGTCGCGGCAAAGCATCCGGATCTGATTTTCAGCGCGATGTTCCAAATGCGTACCAATCCAAAGTGGGCCAAGATCAAGCAGATTATCGATGCGGGTATGCTCGGGGAGATTCGTCGAATCCATTGGACCGCTACCAAGTGGTATCGACCGCAAGCCTACTACGCTTCAGGCGGATGGCGAGCGACATGGAAAGGTGAAGGCGGCGGCGTACTGCTCAACCAATGCCCACACAACATCGACCTGCTTTACTGGTTAATGGGATCACCCTCCACGGTCAGTGCCCATTTATCCCTCGGTAAACATCACGATATTGAAGTCGAAGACGAAGTGGTTGCCACGCTGACCTATCCCAATGGCGCAGTAGGCGTCTTCATTGCATCAACCTCAGAACTTCCTGGCACAGACTACACCGAGATTGTCGGAGACAAAGGCAAGATCACCACTTCCTCGGAACCCAATGACCAATTCATATGGGAAGATTTTGGCAAGTCCATTCGAACACTCACCTATGAAGCCAAAGAAGCCTGGCCGAAAATCGATACAGTCAAAAGCGTAGTCACTGCAGGTGGTGATGCCAAGCATACTCACATTCACCAAAACTTTGTCAATGCAATTCTTCATGGCGAAGAACTCTTTGCACCAGCGACAGAAGGTATCTATTCCGTGGAAATTGCCAATGCCATGATCATGGCAGGTATCCAAGGTAAGACCGTTGATCTGCCTTTGGATCAGGATGCATACGAAGACCTGTTGACAAAACTCATCACAGAATCGGATGCCAAAAAGAATTCATAATTCAAGAATCTAAAATTTTGTATATCAATTAAAAACGGGAAGCAGGCACGCTTCCCGTTTTTAATTAGGAGAACTTGGCAAAAGTTCTTAAGCAGCTTTGAGTAATTGATCGACAGTTTGGATTAACCCCACAGTATCGGCTTTGGAGACATTCGCATCAGCGTTAACAGATTTGCATTTGGCTGACATCGCTTCATTGACCAGTGATGAAAAGATGATCACAGGGATATCAATCCCCAGTTCAGACTTGACGCGCTTGCATAGCGTCAACCCATCCATCTGGGGCATTTCAATGTCAGTGATAATCAAATCAAGAAAGTCAGAGACCGGGCGATTCTGTTCTTCTGCCATCTGCTTGATGGACTGAATACGAGCAAAGGCGCTGCCACCGTTGTCGCAGGATGAGACCTGCGTAAATCCAGCAGAACCCAATGTATCAAGCACAACAGCCTGAACTGTCACGGAATCTTCTGCAAGCAGCAGGTGGACTTCTTCAGGATTTTTTCGCATTTCAGCCAGATCGCGATGATCCTTTTGAATCTCAGCAGACTTGACGGTTGGCGTAATTTCGCCATTGACATGCTCAAGATCGACTAGCAAAATATCGTGATTATCAATCGTGACCGTTGAATTAATGGGTGCCTGAAACTGTCCCAGAAAACTGCCTGCCGGCTGCATTTGGTTCCAGTTCACACGATGGATTCGATTCACACCATCAACAAGAAACCCATTGACCGAACCATTAAACTCGGTAACAAGCACGATACGTGTCGTGTCATCATCTTGCTCTTTTGCAGGATTACCTAAGGCAAGATTCAGGTCAATCAAAGGGATCGAATGTCCTTGCCAAAGAAGAGTGCCAAGGATGAATTGATGTGCACCAACCATCCGCGTTACCAACTTATTGTGGTACGGCATGAGTTGGCGTATTTTGGCGACATTCACACCAAAACGCTGGCCCTGGAGATAAAACTCCAGCAATTCCATTTCATTGGTCCCGGATTCAAGGAGAATCCCCTGCTGATTGATAGCTTGTGACATATGACCCTTTCAGGCCCAAACCCCACTTTCCCTATCGGCTATGGACATATACGGACTGAAATCAATGTGGAAAAAATTGATCCATGTCCGATACTTTTTTACTTGGGTTTGTATTGAATGACAGCTCAGGATTCATCAGGATCAGCATAAACTGAAGCTGGATCCATCTGCAGATAGTATTTGAGAATTGAAGAAAGGATATACATCGGGATCGTGTCCAATAATGCAGCGATGGCTTTGAATGCGTAACCTGCAAGGATGAAACTTACCACAAGTTGGAAGACCACGGACTGATTTTCATTAATTGGCAAACCCGCCCCACTGTCAGGATCAAAGACATTGAATGTGAAATAGGTAATCAGAATCACAGCCACAGTATCAACAAGTTGGCTGATCATCGTTGAGCCATTGTTGCGAAGCCAAAGATGCTTGCCTTTGGTCAGCTTCATCCAGAAGTGGTAGAGATAGACATCGACATATTGGGCTGCAAGGTAAGCAACCATTGATGCGCCAACTGCCGCCAGGGTCATCTTGCGTATTTCGTAGAACACCGGCAACCGGCCAGCTGCATCACGGATCATTTGCCCCTGTTCGTTGTACTGCTCCCAACCAGGCAACATCCCTCCAAGAAGCAGAATCGCCACGACCCACAGGTTGAGGATCAGGCCAACGAACACCACCCAATTGGCACGACTTCGCCCGTAGAACTCACTGATGAGATCCGTACACAAAAACGTCAACGGATAAGGCAATACGCCAATGGCGACGGCAAAAACCAGACTCCATTGATCAGGTTGGTCTTTGTAAAAAACGATCTCATACAACTTGATAAATCGGCTGATCCCAAGAATATTGAGCATGGTCAATGTGCCAAGGAACAAACCCGCCAGGACTAAAAAGACACGTTCGCGACGTTCAATAATATGGGGCAGAGCTGGAAATTTTTCGTGCATGAGGTTTATCTATCAGTGTTTGTAAAGGTAGTGCTTCAAACGTTTCAGAGGATCATAACGGTAAAATTCAACGTTGTGAATTGTCTTTTTGTGAATATCAGCCAACTGCAACTTCGCTTGACGGTGATACGGTAGGTATAATACCTGCGGGTACGTCAGATGTTGACGCCCTCCGCCACGCGTGTCAGACTGGATATGTCATGAGTTCAGAACCTTCAATTTACGAGATCGCCCAACAGACCCGATATCCGGTGGATGCGTTTATTTTCATCCAGCGCGGGTTGGATTTCACAGTCCGTCGGATTCATGGCGATGTCCCTAAGGATCTGGACCCTGAGGACGATTCGACCAATCGTCACGTGTCCGGCCAGGAGCTATGCGAAGGACTTCGTGAATTTGCCATCTCCCAATATGGCTTGATGGCTCGCACGGTGTTGCGTCGTTTCAAGATTTATGCAACCGAAGACTTTGGTCATTTGGTTTTTGCCATGGTCGATGCGGGAGCGATGCGAAAGACAGAAGAAGATTCCATTGCTGATTTCGTGGATGTCTATGATTTTTCCGACGCCTTTGGCAGTGAACTGCAACTTAGCCAGTAATCACCACCTGATCCGCAATATCGCCTATAATCCCGGAGACATAACTCCGGAGACTGTTGCATGTCCGATCAGAAATCATCCAAGCCATCCGATATCACAACGACACACCTTTGGGATTACTGCTGGGTCAGAGACCTGCTATTTATCCTTGCTGTTCTAACCGTTCTGTGGATGGCCTACAGTATCCGCAGCATTACTGCTCCCATTCTCATCGGTTTTGGTTTTGCTTATGTCTTTAATCCGTTTGTCACCTGGGCCAACCATAAAATCAAATGGCCGCGTTGGCTCATCACTTTGCTGATCCTGCTTTTTGCTTATGTGGGGTTGGCCAGCATGTTCATCTATGTTATCCCTCAAGCCTACAGTCAGGGACAACAGCTTGTTCAGACTGTACGTACAGCGGTGAATCAAAACGCTGAGAAGATTGACCCCTTCTACCGACTGGTTCTCAAACAATTCCCGTCACTTAATGACACGCTTGAACCCGATGACGCGTCAGAACAAACCCAATCAGATCAAACCAAGTCAGACAAAACTCAAACCTCATCCACTCAATCCCAAACTGATCAAGAACAGGAAAAACAAGCTCAAGTAGTGTCCGCAGTCGTCGAAGAATTAGCCAAATCTGATTCTCCCCAAAGCAAGACAACTGCTGACAAAGCTACTTCAACTGAAAGTCAAGATTCAACCGATCCTGATTTGCAAAAAAGCCTCAAGGATTTGAATCTGAATTATTCGATGATGGGCCGGATCATCATGCGCGTTTTCAATGTCGGCGTAGGAGCTGTCGGTTCAGCATTTAATCTGGCTTCCTACCTTGCTTTGCTGTTGGTGATTATCAGCTTCTGTTTCTTCTTTTTCAGTTGGAAACTCGGGCCAATCCTTGAATGGTTCAAGCCACTGATCCCATTGGATGTCCGTGAACGCACGTTGCATATCCTTGGCGAAATCGACAAAAGCACCAACGCCTTTATCCGCGGACGCATTGTCCAGTCACTGGTAATGAGCGTAATTTTAAGTATCGGCTGGTTTTTTGCAGGTGTCCCATCATGGTTGTTAATGGGTATTCTCTGCGGCTTCCTGAATCTGATTCCCTTTGCAGCGGCCTTTGGTTTTCTTGCAGCATTGGCTTTGACTTTGATGAGTGTCACAGGTGGTGATGTGGACTTCACATGGGGCCTAGTCATCTGGCCAACCGTGGTTTACGCCATCGCTCAATTGGCTGACGGCTGGATCGTCGAACCCCTTGTTCAAGGCAAGGCCACGAATCTCGACCCCTTGACGGTCATGCTCGCCGTGATCATCGGCGGCGCCTTGATGGGCTTGCTAGGCATGTTACTGGCCATCCCCCTAGCATCGAGCATTAAAATCCTGGGCCGCGAATGGCTCGTCCCTGAACTCAAAGCCTATGCAGAGAGTCGAAAGCCGGATAAGTTGTCCAAGTGATTTATCCATTTCGTATAAAATTTAGATTTGTACGAAAAAATCGACTCTTTGCCAAGTCTACATGTTAATCATGAGGATTAAAACAAATAGTTGATAAGCCATAAACAGACTGATTTATTGAAAAATAAGTCTTGTACTCAAACAATAATCGGTAATAATAAAACTATACCCACCTGATACACAAACCTGCCTCTACAGATCACGTTTTATACAAATGAACGGGATCAGAAAATGCACAAATGTTGACTGATGTCATTTGTATGATGTTATGTTGTCTGATGGAATGCTAATTGATACTTTTTTGAGAACTATCTAAACGATGACCGGGAGTTATCATGTCTAAAAAATTGTCTGTAATGTTCGTCTGTGTAATAATTTTTTCAGGTATCGCCAACGTCAGAGCCGGAGATAAAGTCACCAAAGAACCTGTGGTAATTCAATCACAAACAAACATGTCGTCAGATTCCATTAGAGATATTTCTACTAATCTCAGCAAAGTGATTTCCGTCAGCTTTGAGGCCCAGAAACTCGAAGGTATTTTGGCTTACATAAACTCAGTGGCTGATATTCAAATGAATGTCAATTGGGTTCAGATGAAAAATGTCGGTGTTGAGCAAGACATGCCAATTACCTTACACATGAAAAATGCGCCCGTCATAGAGGTACTGGGCATGGTCATGAAAAAGGCCTCGGAAAATAACGAACTTGATCCAATTGGCTATGACATTCAAAAAGCTATTGTCCATATCTCTACCCAAAGAAACCTTCTCAGAAACAATCAGCAGATCGTGGTGTATGACATTGGTGACATCATCGAGCGATTCACATCGTGTACAACCAATCAACAAGCCAAACTAGCCATCATGGATGAAAGGTTTAAAGAGATCAAGGAATTAGTCCGAACTCAAGTCGGTAAGCAGCATTATTGGACGGAATTCGGCGGTGATTGTGCTTTGGTTTCAAACTTTGGCAACAAACTCATCGTCAAGGCGCACGAGAGTATTCAAAAAGATATTAAGCAACTCCTCTTTGAACTTCGTGATAATCGGTCCGTCGGCCTTGTACCGATTCCCGTAGAGACGCCAAACAAGGTTGATCTGAAACTCAGACAGACCATAAAGTTGGATTTACATGCAGTAAAGCTCAAGGATGCCATGGCTAATCTTGCACAGATGATTGATGTGGTAATCGATATGGATTGGCGACAACTTACCAATGTAGGTGTTGAACCCGATCTGCCGATCACACTCACAATGAATCAAATTCCCGCAGCAGAAGCCTTGAGTTTAATCCTGGAACATGCCGAAGCCTACAATACAAATGACCCTCTGTGGTATGACACTACTTCACACAACATCACCGTTTCCACCAAGCGTTGGTTGTTTCGCAATAATGCCATCATGGTTTCCTACGATGTCAGGAATTTGTTATTCATCCTTGAGCAAATGCCCAAAAATGAAAATCTCAACAAGCAACAAATTCATGAAAATTGCGTCAATCAAATTTACGATTTTATTCGCAAAAACATTGATCCCGATATGTGGTCCGGTCAACCCATGGGCACCGCCGATATCCGTGAACTTAACGGCCTGCTTCTTATCCGGGCACACAAAAGCATGCACCGGCAGATCAGACAATTACTCGAAGCTGTCGCGTATCAGTATCCTGCTGACATCCCTACCGCTGCTGAGTGTAAGACCAAAGTCAATGAAGTAGAAAAATAGAATTTTCATTGCCTATTGAAACATTTGATGCGAAAATACATGCAGTATACACGTGTATAAAATGTGACATTACTCAAAACCGCTCCATTCCAATCCCAACGGATCGTAATCATGAAATGGCTTCGATTATTGGTGATCCTCATGGCTGCAACAGCCAATCCTCAGTATCTGTTTATCCAGACAGAACTTAATCGACAATGGTGGCAACGCTTCACCCAACAGCTTGCCTGAAACGGACTCCAAGGAGTTGACAACATGCCCCGTAACCTGATGCAGTTAATCTGTCTGATCTTCCTTTGTTTATTCAGTATTGATACGGCATTGGCGCAATCCTGGGCTGAACGGGTTGCAGCGGTCAAACGCAAACGAGCACAAGCACAGCAACAGGAGATGACTGCCAAGCATCCAACGGTGATGATGCGTCAGGTTCTACCTGCGGTGGACTTTAATCAGACTTCATTGAAAAATGCCATCGATTGGTGGCGAGAATCTGTAGGCGTGTCCATGCTTGTGGATTGGAATGCACTTGAGCTTGAAGGTGTTGACAGTGGCAAGCCCATCACTTTAAGTCTTCGCAATGCACCTGCCAATATTGTATTGGACATTATCCTCGAACTGGCTTCTGAGGAATTCAAACTTTATCACTATGAAACCCAATGGTATGTCCAGATACTCACCCGCCAACAGATCCTCAAGAAAACACAAACCCGGATGTATGACGTCCGAGACCTGTTGGTTCAGATTCCCAACTACCGAAACCGTGCTCCTAAAATGGGACTCAGTGAAGCACTGAGTAATACGTCATCCGTAGGTGGTTCGTCGAATAACAGTGCAGGTGGCTCTTCCACATCTTTGTTTGAAGATTCCGACACGGATACAAGCGACACAAAACGTCCGACACAAAAGGATCGTGCTTTGGAATTAATGGACTTGATTCGCAATACGATAGAAACAGATATCTGGATTGCCAACGGTGGTTACTACTCATCCATCACATTCTTCAATGGCATGTTAGTGGTCAAAGCACCGGAATTCGTACACCGACAGATCGGTTCACCAACCATCAGTCTATTGGGGCCTAACCGCAGTGGCGGGAAGTTGGATCAAGCAAGCAGATATCAAACCGGCAAAGCAGTCAAAGCCACAGGCAGCAGTTACTCATCAAACGGTAAAAGCAACGTCTCAGCAATACAGGATAAAGCAGCCAGTACCAATGTCTCGGCGGTAGGTGTAAGTAAGTAAATTTTGATGTTGTTGGCCGATATGTCTATCAAGATGTGACGACTGCATCAGCAGGTGTGTCGGTTGCAACCTCAGAGTCAGGCTGGCCCATCCCGGTCTTCTCTTCAATCATCCGCAGAATCTGTTCGGTATTTTCGGTATGCATCTTCCAATCATCCAGTAGGATGTGTCCCTTTTTGCCATCGTGTTCATATTGGACGATTACGATGCCTTTTTTCTGCCAACGTGATTTATCCAGTTTGGTGATCGCATCAAAGGGGATGGTTTTTCCTTTGTTGGCACTGATTCCATCATCATCACAGGTGACACATCGCCCAAGAGATCGTAACGTCGCAATCCCGAAGATCAGACCGACGGGCATTGCTGCCAACCCCAGGATTCGTTGGAGCCAGATATCCGAGTCTGATTTGGGGGATTCAGGTTGAGCGGTCCAGCCGCGTTCTTGAGCATAAGCAGGCCACTGATCAACGCGACCTTCATCCTGAAATTGGATGTAGGCCTGAGCAACTTTTTGCTGATGCGGGTACCCGATAAAACCGTCATAACAGAACCAGAATCCGCCGATGAGTGTGATGATTGACACCACAACTAGTCGAGCCATGTATCCGGGACTGATTGATGCCTTGGTCTGCATAGCGATATCCTCAATTGCAAATCAATTGTTTTAGACACTTACTTTGTGTTTATCGGCAAAAAGTTACCGGCCCAACAGCCGATTCCAGAAATGTTCGGCCAAAGCTTTGGCGCCTGGGCGATTGCGGATCCAGTCAAACCCGCCCTGATCGACACGACGACGCGGGATTCTTGGGATTCGACGCTTGCCATTGAGCATGAACGACAGATACCTGTTAGTCGACTCAATCATCTGCCTGGGCGTTTGCGGCTCTGGAGCATCAGGGCCAAAGCGGATGCGGATACGAGGGATGCCATTTTTCGGGTAGATCACGATCTTTTCCAATACTCAACATCAACAGAATCAACAGAGAATCCAAGGTTTTTTTATTTACTTCTCAGATCAGTCATTGTCACAATTAGGCTAAACGCAAGCACCGAAACTGTCCAGTAAAATTTCAATGACTCGCTTTGGGAGTTGGTTTCTTCCAAAGTCCAACGCGGTTGAATTGAGCTTGCTGTTGAAGAATTTCAAAACGATTCATGTGGTCATGGACAAATCGACGATCCGTTTTTGCTAAACCATGCAGTAATAATTGTTCATTAAGCATCAGACCATCCTCAAGGTAGACATAACAGAGCAATCGTCCATACCGTCCCCATACTCGCTGAGGCTGCAGGCCAATGCGGACTTGTTTGCCTTTGCAATGCTCTGATGTCCACGCCAAGGCTTCCAGGGCAAAAGGTTGATCGCCTGTCCCTTTTGACGCATTGGCGATTTCCGGGGTGTCAATCCCCCATAAACGAAGTCGAATCGTCTTGGAACCATCAGCTGTTTTAATATCCAGCGTATCCCCATCCACAATACGATCCACTGCAAACCATCGCCCATCAAACTGACGGACCACATCCCCGGGATAGACAAAGAAACCCGCGTGATCCGCGATGCAGATACCAGTAAATAGAGCAACACAACCCCATAGGATTAGCCATCGCCGGTGATGCTGTCGCTGCATCACTTCCGCCAAGGGTCGCAAAACCTTTGTGGCATTATTTTTTGAATGAGGTTTTTGGGGCATCTTCTCGGCTGTCAGGAACCCACTGCCAAACGGTAATATCGCAACGTTGCCCCCAGGAGAATGATAATGGCAGCCAAATGGATATTGATCATCATAGCCGTTTTGTCGGACTTGATAAGTTTACTCCAACGCATCCAGATCACACAGAACACCATCATGGCCAGTAAGACCTTCGTGCCGATGAGTGCATTGCCCAAAGCGCCGATGGCTTTGTACTTGTCATTGGTGATTACCCAAGTGAACGTGCCACTGATAATCAGTCCGAGGATCGCAACCCATTGAAATTTGAGTATCAGACCACGAAAAGCGTTGATAAACGTCTCCGCAGCTTCAGAGTCCAACACCTTACGCGCGATGCGTTGGCCGAGCATGTTGTAAAGTAAACCACCAACTAAAGCGATGAAACTCAGCACATGCACATAACGCATGACGATAATGAGGACGGGATTGTTCATGTGCGTAGCGTACAACAATCACCATCAAAATGACAAGTCAATTCGAGATCGCAAGAGGGTTGGTTTAAAGAAGCTCCGTCTTAAGGAGTGTCAACAGCATCACACATGGCGTGGACGCAGATATTGAATGAGGCAGGTTGGCAGGCATATAGGACAATGTGCCAGGCTTGGCGTCGATTTTCTCCTCGCCCAGTGTCCATTGTGCTTCACCGCTGATCTGCTGAATCATGGCAGGGACAGCGGCTGTATGTTCGGACAACTCCTGCCCCTGGGCGAAACCGAATAACACCAGTTTGGTGAATTCATCTTGAGCCAGTGTCAGGCTCAGAGTGCCCTTCTCTGGGATTTGAACGGCATTGGCAAGGTCGGATATGGTTATTGCTGTGGACATCAAAGTCTCCTGTGTAAAACTGCATGGTAGAGACTTGTGTTTAAAAAACCTTGTCTTGGATCAAGAATCACTTACTTGAGCATCGACTTGAGATACTGGCCGGTGAATGATTTTTTATTCTTGGCCACATCCTCCGGAGTCCCCTGGGCGACTAGTGTTCCGCCTCGATTACCACCTTCTGGCCCAAGATCGATTACCCAATCCGCATTCTTGATGACATCCAGATTATGCTCAATGACAATGACGGTATTGCCAGCATCAGCAAGTTGATGAAGTACTTCCAACAGCTTGGCAATATCCGCAAAATGCAATCCGGTTGTCGGTTCGTCGAGGATGTAGAGCGTATGGCCGGTAGAGCGTTTGCCCAACTCCGAAGCAAGTTTAACACGCTGCGCTTCACCGCCTGAAAGCGTTGTCGAACTCTGGCCCAGCTGGACGTAACTGAGTCCAACGTCATTGACCGCAGTGAGCATGCGATGCACATCGGGAATATTTTCGAAAAAGGCGAGTGCTTCCTCCACAGTCATATGCAACACATCTGCGATGTTCTTATGACGATAGCTGATTTCCAACGTCTCGCGGTTATAGCGTGTACCACCACATGTCTCACATTGCACAAATACATCGGGCAGAAAGTGCATCTCAATTTTTTTGACACCTTGCCCTTGGCATGCTTCGCATCGCCCACCCTTGACATTGAAACTGAATCGTCCTGGCAGGTAACCACGGATTTTGGATTCACGCGTCTGGGTAAAAAGCTTGCGGACACTATCAAACACGCCGGTATAGGTTGCAGGATTCGAGCGTGGTGTTCTGCCAATGGGTGACTGATCGACTTCGATGATACGGTCAACGTGTTTGAGGTTTAACACCTTGTCATGTTTGCCGGGTTTGTCCTTGGAATTATGCAATTCCTTTCGGACAGCTCGAAGGAGAATTTGATTTACGAGTGTACTCTTGCCAGAACCAGAGACACCCGTCACACAGACCAGTCCGCCAAGCGGGAAGGCTGCATCAATTCCCTTAAGGTTGTTCTCCGAAGCACCCGTGATGGTCAAAGCGTGTTTGTGATCCAGTTCACGTCGCTTGTCCGGGATCGTGAGTTTCATCTTGCCTGTGAGGTACTTGCCGGTCATCGAGTCTTTGCACTTGGACAGGTCTTTGATGCTGCCTTGGGCGACAACCGTACCCCCGTGACGTCCTGGGCCGGGCCCGATATCAATGACATAGTCGGCAGCACGGATGGTGTCCTCATCATGCTCAACCACCAGAACCGTATTACCAATATCGGTCAGGTGTCTGAGGGTGTTGATAAGCCGATCGTTATCGCGTTGATGCAAACCAATGGTGGGTTCATCCAACACATAACAACAGCCCACGAGTCCAGAACCGACCTGCGTGGCAAGGCGGATGCGTTGTCCCTCACCACCTGAAAGGGTTCCCGTTGCTCGATTAAGGTTCAAGTAACTCAGTCCGACGGACATCATGAAGCCAAGTCTTGCCTGGACTTCCTTGAGAATTGGAGCAGCAATTTGTTGTTGCTCGTCATTGAGGACAAGGTTCTCAAAGAACTGGGCAGCATGTTCAATGGTCATATCGGTGACATCTTGAATGTTGAACAGGCGCGGGTATCCAAGTGTGGCGCCGCTGCCATCTTCAACCATCCATTGCGACTCGATAAAAACATGTAACGCTTCGGTTTTCAGACGTGCTCCACTGCAGACTTCACAGGCCGCTTCGGAAAGGTATTCGTGAAGGTATGTTTTGACGTATTCACTGTCGGTGTTTTCCCAACGACGTTGCATGTGTGGGATGACACCTTCGAACTTGTAGCCAAACTTTTTGACATCACGGTCTGTAGTGCCATGAATAAGTATCCGGCGTGCGGTCTTGGTGAGTTTCTTGAATGGTGTCTTGGCATCGACTTCGAAATATTTGCAGAATTTTTTGAGCAGTCGACTGTAAAAGACATTGCTACGCTTGCCTCCGGAACGCCATGCATCAATCGCGCCTTCGCTGATACTTTTTTCTTTATCAGGGACGATCAGGTCTTCGTCGAATTCCAACACAATCCCAAGGCCACTACACTTGGGGCAAGCGCCATAGGGACTGTTAAAACTAAACAGCCGCGGTTCCATGTCCTGCAAACTCGACTCTGGGTGATGCGGGCAGGAATACTTCTCAGAGTAAAGCGTATCCGCCCATTCATCTTTGGCTTTGTCCTTGAGTTCACTGACAATAATCAATCCCTCAGAAGTCCGTAGTGCCAGCTCCACGGAGTCTGCTACGCGATTGCGGACTTCACCGTTTGGATCATCAGTTGCATCTTTGACGATGATACGGTCGACCACAGCTTCGATGTTATGAGCTTTGTACCGGTCGAGTTTCATGACCTTACCGTCTTCACTGTCGCTACCTGCCTGTCGCAGATCGACGACGGTTCCGTTGACACGTGCACGGACGAATCCTTGCTTGACGAGTCCGTCGAAGACTTCTTTGTGATTACCTTTTTTGCCACGAATGACCGGCGATAAAAGCATTAATCTTGAACCGGCAGTAAGCGCCATGATCTGGTCGATAATTTGGGTAGCGGATTGGCTTTCAATGAGATGACCGCATGGCTTGCCATCCTCATCCACATGCCAGCATCGTGGCTGACCACCGCGAGCAAAAAGCAGTCGAAGGTAGTCGTATATCTCCGTGGTGGTAGCCACGGTGGATCGTGGGTTATGCGATGCCGATCGCTGCTCAATGGCAATTGTCGGCGGGAGTCCTTCGATGGATTCAATGTCGGGCTTCTGGAGTTGGTCGAGGAATTGACGGGCGTATGCCGAAAGGGACTCAACATACTTGCGTTGCCCCTCAGCATAGATAGTGTCGAATGCGAGGGTGCTTTTACCACTGCCTGACAAACCGGTGATGACCACCAATTGATCGCGTGGGATATCCAAGTCGACCTTTTTGAGATTGTGCTCATTGGCACCACGAATGGAGATAAACTTTTGACTGCTATTGCTGGGCATGGAGTTGGCTCGATCCTTGAACTGTCCCCGGATGGTTTATTTCATAAGGTGCTTGACGAGTTCCGTCTCGACATTAGTATGTTAGGTTAATTTTAGCGTCTTGCAAATTGGGTCCGCTAAATTGGGATGGTTCTATCTGAGGGCCATCCTTGACGTACGATAAATTTTTGGAGTGCTAAACCGCAAGCGGTTTGAAACGAAGACGTGTAATAAAAAACGGGTCGCCGTGTAGGGCAACCCGTTTTAAAATTCTGATTCCAATCACTCGGTATTACATGGTAGCCGAGGTGAAGGGCAGCAGGGCCATGTGACGAGCCCGCTTGATGGCGTCCGCGACCATGCGTTGTTCGCGTGCATTGAGTCCGGTGCGCTTACGCCCCTGGATCTTACCGTTGGGGGTGAGCATGCGACGCAGGGTTTCGACATCACGGTAATCGACGTAGGTGACGCCGTTGCTGGATGTTTTGACTGGGCTGACGCGTGGTTGATTGAAGTTCTGGAATTCTGCCATGGTGTTTCCTCCGTCATGGTCTGTGTGTGGCCCGGCCAAATGGTCACGGGCGACGGTTTAAAATTACAAGTCAAGCATTGTATGGAGTTGCTCAAGAGTTGGCAAGTCCCAATCACCCAAATGAACTGGGCGGCATGTCTGCTTGACTTACCTGCCATTGGACGGTGCGTGCCCCCTGCTCAACGAGCATGTCCCGAAGCCTAGGCAGAAACGGTCTTTCGGTCTGCGTATGCCCAGCTAGCAGAACACTAATGCCGCGATCTACGGCAGCGAGCACATCATGATGTCGCATTTCACCGGTGATAAACAGGTCGATATCCCCTGCTGATTCCAACAATGATCCACCGGCACCGGCACAGATTCCAATTTTACGGATACTGTGGCTGGCTTTACCGACAGCTTTGGCAATATCGAGTGTCCGAACACCCAGATGTTTTTTGAGTCTGCTGATACAGGTGTTGAGTGTCAGGGATTTTTCGACGGTTAAAATTCGCCCCATTCCTTGAGATGACTCCGTTGGTAGATTATGTAATGCAATGATGTCGTATGCCGGTTCCTCGTAGGGATGGGCATCCCGTAACGCATTGATGACCGCAGGAAGCACACTGGCTGGTGTGACCATTTCCAGGCGGGCTTCAGGGACGTGTTCGAGCTTTTGTGCTTTTCCCACTGCTGGCTTGGATTTGCGATTGCCCTTAAATGTGCCGGTTCCACCGGTGATGAAGCTGCATTGTTCGTAGTTGCCGATTTGTCCTGCCCCTGCTTGAGCCATGGCAATTCGAACCTGATCCAGATTTACATGCGGGACAAACGTGATGAGTTTGAACTGTTTTCGAACTGGACCACTTGAGGGCTCGATCGGTCGCGTGCTTCCATTGCCAAAGGGTTCACAAAGCCAGTCATTAACGCCTCCAGAAGCTGCGTCCAATGCGGTATGTGGCGAATAGATGGCGATTTTCTTTTCAATCGCACGTAAAACTATCCGCGATTTGGTGTCGGCGTCGGTGACAGTTTTCAGAGCCTTGAAAACTGGCGGATGATAAGCCAGGATCAAGCCAGCTTTGACTGATATGGCTTCTTCAAGGACCGCTTCGGTCAGGTCAATACACATGAGTGCTTTGCGTACATTCGCGGATCGATTACCCACCAGCAGTCCGACGTTGTCCCATGATTCTGCCAGGTGAACTGGTGCGATCTTGTTGAGTATGCCTGTGATTTGATCCAGTTTCATGGATAAAAGTACTCCGGATTGATGCAGAAAGTTATAGATACCGATGACTATAAGCCGATAACAAGTTTAACAGGTTTAACTGAGGTGTTGTTGATGTCCCAAACCGTCAATCCGTTAAAACAAGATATCCCCGGCCTGCCTCGCAAGCCGTTAACTCATCAGCAGCAGCTTGATGCGATCAGTCGTGTCCAAAGTCAGGCTGAAGCACGCGTGGAGTTAGGGCTCAAATTATTCAAGGCTGCGGAGAACCATACACGGAGCCAGAACAAAATGCTTGAACAAATCAAAGCCGAGCAGCAGCAACTCCGGGATCAGGTCAATGAAGATGTCGCCAAAAGCCTGCACACCTATGACCAATGGGTCGGGCAGATGGACGAAAACTTTACCCGATCCCTTCAAAATCTTGAATCCAAAATTGAAAAGCTCCAGGAAAACTGGATGGCTACGCAACAACGGATCGAGGCAATGATCGAGCGATCCGCAGAAATGTTTGCACTGACGCATGGCATGGACAATCCAGTCTCGCCAGAAGCACTCAAGACCGAGGTTCCCACCGAGCCCCCGCATGCCATCTCCATCGCACCAGCTGAGGTAACAGAACAACAGGAATCCGTTGATCCTCCACAAGCCGATGAATCTATGGCAGACCCGCAAACACAGCAAGCAATATCACCTGACACTGACAAAGTGACTCAGGACACCATAAACCAACCCCGCTTGAAGGCAGAAAACGGTGCGATGTATACCGATCTGATCAAGCAGTTGCGTCAACGGGCGGACGAGAGGAAGTCGGAGGAGTAGTTCCCGATTTGAATCGGACACGTCCAATACTCTCGGAGAAAGAAGCCCGGCCATGTGTCGGGCTTTATTTTTATTTCACCAAAGCCCGTTGCCCATCAATCGAAACACGTCCATCACTTAGTGCTTTAAGAGCTTGGATGTACGCAATCGTTTCCTGTTCAAAGACGCGGTCCGCCAAGTTGTCTGCATCATCCTCAGCCAAAACCGAGCAGGTGCGTTGGACAATGATTGGCCCGGTGTCATAACTGTCATCACAAAAATGAACCGTACAGCCAGAGACCTTACAACCATGCTCAATGACCGCTTCGTGGACGTGATGTCCGTACATCCCCTTCCCACCGAAGCTCGGCAATAGTGCAGGATGGATATTAATCACGCGATTGGTGTAATCCGATGCGATGGGCAATAAAGTCATGTACCCAGCAAGGCAGACATAATCCGCGCCACTTTGCCGGATTAATTCCCAATTCGCTTTTGCAAAAGTTTGGAGATCCGCGTAATCCTTACGACGGATAATATGGGTTGGCAAGTTAAGATTTTCAGCACGCGTCAAACCATACACATCAGGCATAGAACTGATGACCGTGGTAATGTGCGCATCCAATTCACCTGCTGCGATGGTGTCAGCAATATTCTGCAATGTCCGACCCGAACCGCTGAGCAGTACAGCAAGTTTGAGGTGTCCCGATGGGCATGTTTTTGATTCTGTCATGCGGGTACGATACTTTAGGACATGCCCTCTTTGCAACGCACAACCCGATTGGCTCCATCTCCTACCGGGGCATTACACCTTGGCAACGCCCGAACTTTCCTGATTAACTGGGCATTGGCTAGACAAAACAATTGGCAAATCGTCCTGCGCATCGAAGACTTGGACAGTCCACGTGTCAAGCCCTGGGCCAAGCAACAGGCCGTCGATGACCTGCAGTGGCTACAGATGGACTGGGATACCAATGCAGGCTTACAGCTTGATGATTTGACGCCCTACAAGCAAGCCATGTCCATGCTCCGAGAGAAGCATCTGATCTATCCGTGTCGATGTACGCGCAAGGAAGTTGTCGAAGCACAATCTGCGCCGCATATTGATGACCACGAACTTTGCTATCCGGGCACATGTCGGCCTGTCGATTTCTCCACGATCTGCGAAGACCAACCCGATGCAGCATGGCGCGTCGTGACACAGGATCAGCCTATCTCCTATACGGATGCCTTTGCCGGTGAACAGTCACACAATGTCAGCCAGCAAGTTGGGAATTTTGTCATTGCAACCAAAGCTGGATTACCCGCGTATCAGTTGGCAGTGGTGGTCGATGACGCACGCCAGGGAGTTACTGACATTGTCCGTGGTGATGATTTATTGCGGTCGGCTTCAAGACAGTTGTGGCTATACCAGTGCTTGGAATTAACACCCCTGCCGACTTACTGGCATCTGCCACTGGTTCTTGGGCCTGATGGCAGACGATTGGCTAAACGACATGGGGACACCCGCCTAAGTTACTATCGTGAGATGGGGACTTCTGCGGAAAAAATCATTGGACTCATCGCCACATGGTCAGGTGTCCATTCGACACGTGTGCCAATGTCGGCAATGGAATTCAAAGAACGATTTGATATCACAAAACTTTCGCATGATCCGGTGACTTTCACCGACGAGGATGACCAATGGCTTACAAACAATTAACCCATCAACTGCTTCTACTGATGGCTGTATCGCTCATTGCCTGCACCCCGCAGCAGTCCGACACTGACACACTGGCCATCACCATTGGTAAGCAGCAATTCAATCTCGAAACGGCAGTGACATCGAATCAACGATACCAGGGGTTATCAGACCGTAAAGAGATCGCAGTTGACGGCGGCATGCTCTTTGTTTTCTCGGACGCCAAAAAACGCACCTTTGTCATGCGGAAATGTTACGTCCCTATTGACATTATTTTTCTGGACCCCGGGCAACGAATCGTCGCGATGCATGCCATGACGGTTGAACCCTATGACACACCTGAGAATCAACTCAAGCTCTATCCAAGCCAGTGGCCTGCGATGTATGCCATTGAGTTAGCCGGTGGGACATTGGAAAAACTCAAACTCAAGGCAGGAGACAAAATCCCCTTCGAGCTGCCGGATGCTCTTAAGCGGCAGGTGCAATAACCCGATATGGGAAGACAACGGCCCGTTGATTTTTCCCATGGAAATTGCTCTGTCACATGCCCATCAAGACGCTGACCATTCTCGAATCGCATCCAACTGCCCAAAGCGCTTTTCTGACCAATGGCGTGCTTTCTTATTGGCACAGCGAAGAACGACCTGAAGTGGTCAATCTCACCATTGATCAGTTTTCTGAAAACCGGCAGTACCGTGAACGTACAGCTGTGGCATGGATCATCCTGGATCAATTTGGTGCAGCCAAGTTTTCCAACGTCGTCGCAAAGCTTCAGGAACTGCATATTCCCATTATGCTCACCCGAACGCATGAAGTCGCTGGCGCTGGCTCAGCATATCAACAAGGCATCGTCATCGGTCCTCCCGGATCACCCCCTGCTGCACTGTGTGCAATTCTCCGAACGCTATGGTGTCAAGGCGAAGTGCTGGATCATCTGCAATCGGAGATTCGTTACTTGCAGGCTCATCAAGGTGGACTGTGTGATCAAATGGGCAAAATTGATGAAGAGCTTCGTTTGGCTGCCCAGCTTCAACGCGAGTTTCTGCCACGCACCATGCCTGAATTGCCGGAGATGGATTTTCAGATATTATTCCGCCCTGCCAGTTATGTCAGTGGTGATATTTATGATGTGATTCGACTGGACGAAGATCACATTGGATTCTTCCTTGCCGATGCCGTGGGGCATGGCGTGCCTGCAGCATTGATGACAATGTACATCAAACGCTCACTACGGACTAAAGAAATTGATCCTGATTCGGACCGCGGTTATCGCATCATTAAACCGTCAGAATCGCTTGCCCGGCTCAATGTCGATTTAGCCAACCAACCCACCGAGCAAATCAGATTTGCCACAGCAGTCTATGGCGTGATCAATCGCAAGACCTTGGAATGCACGATCTCTCGTGCGGGCCATCCCCTGCCGCTATTACTGCGACATAAAGGTGAACCCGAGTGGCTTGATCCTGAAGGAGCGATGTTGGGCATTATTGAGGACGAAGTCTACGAAGATCAAACCGTGCAATTATATCCAGGCGACCGTCTGATGTTTTACAGTGATGGTTTTGAATTGTCGTTCCCTGATGGTGATGGCAATGATGATCAGAATCAGGGACTTGCCAACACGCAATATGAACAGGAATTTCTTAACCTTGCACGTGTTCCTGCGGAAGTCGCCATGGAACATTTAGCGATGAAACTCGACAACCAGTCAGGGTCTTTGCATCAGCGCGATGACCTTTCCGTGGTCTGGCTAACCATCCGTGACAAGCAGTCTGCTGAAGTCGCAGCCGAGTTTGCTCGCAATCAAGCGATGCTGGGCAATGTGCCGTTAAGCGAAGCAGGTTAATCATCTGTCTGTAATTCGAAAACCCGCAGGACTATCCGTATCATCTATCCATGTCCGATGATGATTCCCCCCAATTCAATGCAGACCTGTTGATCCGAGCTTATGCTCAGGGCGTTTTCCCAATGGCAGAGCCGGGGACCGGGGAGATTTACTGGTATCACCCGGACCCTCGAGCGATTTTGCCGTTGGACACCTTTCATATTTCAAAAACACTGCGCAAACGGGTCCGCAGTAATATCTATGAAATTCGGATAGACACCGTATTCAGCAAGGTCATGCAGGAGTGTGCCAAACCGCGAAGTGATGAATCCGACTCATGGATCGACCAGCGCATCATTGATGCTTACAGCGAATTACATGACATGGGGTTGGCTCACAGTGTCGAAGCCTGGCAGAACGATGAACTTGTTGGCGGGTTGTACGGCGTATCCATCAACGGACTCTTTGCAGGCGAGTCGATGTTCAGCCGCCAAACCGATGCGTCAAAGGTCTGTCTGGTACATCTCGTTGAACATCTCAAACAACGTGGATATAGCCTTTTGGATGTGCAGTTTCAAAACAATCACATCGCTCAGTTTGGTGTGATTGAAATCCCCCGAGCTCAATACATGCAAAGACTTCAGGATGCGCTTGAATCACACACCTGCTGGTCAGATTAATCGCCAATGTGTTTACGGTAGTCTAAGCACCATTCCTGATGAAATCCGATCCGCGCGGTAGATTCGGTTATGGCGTGCAATAGCCATCCAGTGGCTGCCGTTGCCATAAAAACGTGTCGCGATGGACCAGAGCGTATCACCTTTTTGAACCTCGTAAGATTCAGGACGAATTTCAGGATGAT
Organism: Phycisphaerales bacterium UBA7800; assembly: GCA_002480565.1. Taxonomy (GTDB): domain Bacteria; phylum Planctomycetota; class Phycisphaerae; order Phycisphaerales; family Phycisphaeraceae; genus UBA7800. The sequence goes on from DLCK01000058.1 coordinate 29,068, forward strand.
CAGGTTCAACATCTTGAACAATCTGTGGCTCGGCTTGTGGCTCGATTATGGATGGTTGCTCGGTCAAGGCAAAACCGGAGTCCTGAATAATATTGATACGTTCAACATGCTTGACTGACTCATTTTGCACAGTGGATAGCTCGACTGCTTGCTCGTGTAATTGACTTGATGCTTGCTTGGCAACTGGCTGTTTTTGAGGTAATACCGTGGCATCCTCCATAAGCAAGACATGTTGATCCTCCGCTGGATTTGCGACCGTTAAAAATGCATCGATCTGCGTTTTTTGACTTACTTCTGGAAGTTCATCCAACACGATAGACAATGGCTTTCCCACCATCATGACTTCTGTATTTTGAACATCTCTCGCGGCCAAAGGCTCGGGAACAGACATCGTTTCTGGTTTACTCTCTACCACATTCGCGTCATTTTTCAAAGGTTTGGGCTCGTCGACTGCGATGTATTCCATCGTATAACCGGTATCAACTTGAGCTTCGAGGACCTCAATATTCTGGACAGGTTTTACCGCTGTGGGAGTTTCTTGATAAATGGCTTTAGGAACAATGGGTTGTTGTGAGGTTGGCTCGTCGGCTGAAATGTATTCCATCGTATAACCGGGATCAGCTTGAGCTTCGAGGACCTCAATATTCTCAACAGGTTTTACCGTTGGGGGAGTTTCTTGATAAATGGCTTTAGGAACAATGGGTTGTTGTGAGGTTGGCTGGTCAACTGTGATGTATTGCATCGTATAACTTGGATCAGCTTGAGCTTCGAGGACCTCAATATTCTGAACGGGTTTTACCGTTGGGGGCGTTTGCTGATAAACCGTTTGAGGTGTCGTTAACTGCTGCGGGACTGGTCTAATCCAACTGTGATCCGTGGCAACCTTGACTTCAACCCCTGGATCGCCCGGAGGTGGTGAGGGTAAGTTTTTGACCGGCTCTACCCGATATGCAACCGGACGCTGTTCAATGTAATTTGAAGTCGCCACAGACTTGTTTTCAAGAATTGGAGCTGGCTGAATTTGAGGCCGTAAACGAGTTACAGCCACCGAACGCTTCTGGACAGGCATCTCATGCAACACCGGCGTCTGCACACGGGCATACTGTGGATTTAACGGCAACTTCTCAAGTTCTGACCGGGTAGGCTTACAACCAACCATTACCGCTGACACAAGCAACAAGAAGCAGACAAGATATCGAATCATTCGAACCCTCCAAATTCTTTCCTGTCAGATCATAGCAGATCAAAGGGTAATTCTGCACTTTTCCAATCCTCTTGTTTTATTTCACTGGATAAATAAGCTGGGATACGCATCACTTTATCTCGTGCCAATTGATGATTAGCAGTACTTAAAACGTCCAGACAACCCCGGAGCAATTGCCCTGAATGAAAGCCAATCCGCTCAATGGGTAATGTGCATTTAACCGGACATGGCCAATTGCTGTGAACCACGACATCCAGATCCTTGCCAATTTCATGTCCGAGTTGTGACAAAGCCTCTAGTGTCAGTGGTGCCAGATTATCATCTGCAATAAACAATCCATCAGGTCGTTTACCAGGCGGATAATCCATCAATAAGTGAATCACAGCATCAATAGTTTGAGGATGAGAGCGACCGATGCGCTGGACCCATGCTTTGCGATACGTTATCTCATTTTGTTGGAAATGACTTGGCGTTAACCAGGTAAAAGTGTCAGCCATACAGACCATTGCTACGCGCTTTCGGCCTTTGTGTTTAAACCAATGCAAAGCACGCTTGAACATCATCGACATATCGGTACAGATTTGTGGCCTGGGTGTCTTACCATAATCACCATCAACTATCACCATCGGTATCCGACTGGCAGTGACCGTGGCATGCTCAGCAACATCATGTGTTTCGGGTAAGAGTATTAACCCAGCCATGCGTTGTGATTCGACCTGCTTAAGGACTGATGCCAGTACTTTCCCACCCAGCCGTTCATCATTGATCCCATGGTAAAAATCAAAATGAATGTGACTATTGGACTTTTCCAGCCGCTGAGCTTCCTGCCAAATCGCAGAGTGGAACCCCGACCATTGCGGATGATTCGGCAAACACGGGAAAACCAACGCATACCGCCCCAAATGCGGAGGCAAGGGGTGTATGTAAAGCCCCTGTCTGGGTCGTGAAGTAACAAACCCATCTGCCTTAAGCTCAGAGATTGCTTGCTGGATCACAGTCCGTCCTGCCCGGTACTGTTTTTCAAGTTCAGTAAAGGAAGGCAGACGTGATCCTGGCACATACTCCCCACGGATAATACGGCTACGCAATGCGTACAAAACACGTTTGGATTGATTAACCATGAAGCGTAACCATCAAGCAAATAAGTGCTATTCAATGGTTCACATGATAGTCAAGTCACACGTAGCCTGCAGTGTCTAATTATCAAAGCTTATTCATGCTTACACATCTGCCCAATGTCAGTCCCCAACTTACCATCGACTTCAACCACTTTGCCTCGTGCTTTGAGAAATGTGAGAATTCCCTCAAAATCAGCATCAGCAATCGCACAGGCAAAGAACTTTGGATCAGCACCATAGACCGCTTCAATCTGCGCCTGGAGTTGCTTCTGGGTTAGTGGTGACTTGGCATCATGGATCATCTGCATGACTTCATGGCCGTGTACTTGCTGTTGTTCACTCATTTTTTAACTCCATTTGCCTAGCTATAAACTAATTTCAATGCCTGATGGATTTATTCTAACTAGCGTAAATCAGATCACCTTGATCCAAATCAAAGATAGAATATGATTGGAAAACTCAATTTTCAGATGATGAACTTTACAACTGCTGAATATTGTTTAAGATATGCGACTCAGCCGGAGAGGTGTCCGAGCGGCTGAAGGAGCAGCATTGGAAATGCTGTGTACGATTTATCGTACCGGGGGTTCGAATCCCCCCCTCTCCGCTTACACGTAAAGATCTCTCGCATCAACACTTGCGCATTTTGATAAATGCCTGTTTATGCGGGAGATTTTTGCATTATGGGCAAAACAGAGACGATTGTCGATTGCTGAATTGAGACGATTTCAGGCCCGATCTGGCCATGTGTCTCAAACGGGGTTTTGCGTGGTGACTCTTCGAAATCCTGGCTGTATCAGAATGCTTCTGACTGTGATTGGTTGGGAATGAGCTTTGTCAGTATGCTCAAATACATGGCTCATAGCAACCCAATCCAAGAAGCGTCCTATCATGTCTAAGATACCTAAGAAAACACCTGTCCCAACGCAATGCAGCAGCGCAAGTCACATTGCGAATTGGGCCAAACTGACGTGGAATGGCCTTCAACGTAGGGCAGGTATTCGCAGTGTGCAACGTGGGGAAGCAACAGACGCAGCAAACGATTTGAGGTACCGTGGCAGCATGTTAATGATCAGACGTTTACATTTTCCCTCCACACAGCGATTCAGGTAATGTGCCAACACCGGTATCGACCAATGTGACTGATAGGTCGTGCATGGATACAACAGGTCAAAGCCCATACGAATGAAACTCGTCAAATCCGTTCGATGCATCTGACGAACCGCTTTTTGCAGTTTGTTATTCATCAGATGCTTACTTGCTATCAAGCATCGTTTGTTGTCGTTCAAACAATTCGTTCAATGCCTGTTGATCGGTTTCATCCATCTCGAACACATCGATATCACGATGGTTTTTCATGATATTCAAAAGGAGTTGTCGATCTTTGTGATTGCCCTTGACCGCACCGTGGACAAAGCCTATGACGATGGCCTGGTACTTGGTCATAGGCACAGTTCTCCCACCCTCCGACACCTGAATTTCTTCGTCTAATTCGAGGACCATCAGTTTTTCCAGGTCTTTGGTAGGCAGTGATTGATCTGACACGGATAACCTTTTTGACTTCCGGGGCTTCCGGGGGCGAGGGTTCTGAAACTTCCGGGTGCGAAGATAAGTTCTCAACACGGAATTCAATCTCACCGTAATCAAAACCAATGCTGTCGATCTCAAAATCCAGTTCCATGTCGTAGAGAATTTTCAAATTCTCTACAAGCAGTTGGTCGTCCCACTGACTAATCTCCGTCAGACGATTGTCAGCAATCATCAACCCGCGAACCTGATCTTCGGAAAGATCATCCGCACGAATCGCCGGCACTTGTTGCATTTTCAATTGCTTGGCCGCTTCCACCCGAGCGTGGCCACAAATCAGTCGTGAATGCTTATCCAACAACACCGTAAATCGAAATCCAAACGCCTGAATGCTTTTCTTGAGTTGTATTAATTGTTTCCGGGGCTGCTTCCGAGGGTTGTCCGGATGGTGATGAATTTGATCGAGTGGTAACCATTCAATGCTCCGGGCAAACTCTCTCAAGTTTGTCGCTTTCCTGACGACATTTTCAAGCGTTTTCTTCACAACGAATCTCCAAACGCGCGTACCGATCGCGCTCTTCCCAGCCCGTTTTTTTACAGACTCTGCCGAAACGACAATGACACAGCGGGCCGGGGTAAAGCCGGTCTGAGTCAACCTAATTGTTCCTTGTTGCTTTTTGCTTAACTAGCTGCTTAACTAATATGGCAATGCTTCACGTCATCAACTTTAATGGGCATACATCGGTTGAGCCCAATGTATTCATATCCCGTGAAAGCATGACCAGTGGTGGTCGTTAAGCGTCATGCTGAGATTATGCTGGAGTGCCAGAAAATGTCTACCCCTCAAAATCACGCAAATACCTTATACACCGTCATATACACGCAAGTATCCATAGTTGCGTGTAGGTTTTGAATACGCAAATGCGTTATATCAAGCGACTTTGGGATTCCCCCTGATCGTCGTTCTTGAAAAATGATGCAAAATTTATTTTCATATGATTAGATTTTTGGGTCAACGAACGCAAACCGGCTCATTTTTTAGCCTCGATTCGTTTCATTGCAGTCTCAATTGAACTGAAATTTCTTCAGGATGACATGAGAAATCCATGTTTATCAAAAAATCGAAGTTGACGGTTTGGTCATGTTGCCATATAAAAGTATCGCAGTATTCTTTTGCTGCATAAGTAGTGAATGTGGGGGTAGTTCCGGGGCTCGTTTCTTGTTTTTTCTGGGCCGCCAACCTCCGGATAATTTAATAACGCAGATGAAAACAATGTGTTCTTAATGGCAATTGCTTGGTGCTGTTGGTTTGCGCTTGATGTTGTTTGTTGAGCGCACAACGCTTTCATTTTGATATGAAACGCTTGTGATCCGTCATCGCAATGCGTAAAAGCTGTTGTTGCGATTGTCATTCGTGTCGTCTTGGTTATTTCGTCGCATCAGCACAGAATTTGTCCGCTTGGTTGCTATCCAGGAGAAAGTATGTCCATTCTATTGAATGCCGGGACCGGCGAACGGATCGAATTGGCGTTGTTGCACAAGCAACTTCAAGCTGCCAAACCGCAAACGTTACTGCGTTGGCATTTGCTTTATGGCTTGTTCTCAGGCATCGATCTCCTGTTGACCGTCATTTCATTTCGCATTGGCGGCGTTGAGTTGAACCCCATCGCCAACTGGTTTTTCGGCCAATATGGACTGAGTTCTTTAATTACTTACAAAGCCATCATGGTGGTACTCATTGCCATCCAACTCGGCTGCATCGGCCATTACAAACTGCAATGGGCCAAACGAATCTACACGTTCGGCATTGCCACGCTTCTCGTTGCTTCCACGCTATCACTCTGTCAGGTGCTATGGTTTATCCACCAGTTCGGCTGGAGCATTTTCTGTGATGCCATTCGCTTTAATTTCTAACTGAGCAGACCAAGCGATTCGGGACGAGAGAAACCTTTCCATTTCATCTTTGCAGAGTACACACATGCATCGGATTCGCAGGATAACCGGGGCTGATCGACGCACGCTCAAAGTTCGCGCAGGGCAGGCACAGACAGCCAATCGTCGGGGCAACGCATTCACACTGACACTGCATCGCCGCCTCGTGACATGGCTCATGTTGCTGGCGGTGAGTCTGTTTGGGCTGACGTCGTTGGCTCATGCAGTTGAGACTTCGATAGTGGTGCCTGCTGGTGATGTGGTAAACGGCTTGAGTGCAGGTGATGTGTTGTGTGTGAAAGACGGTCCTGGAGGTTACTTGTTCGTTGGAGCGGGCAGTTCGATATCGGCGGCTGGAAAAGTTTTGGTTTATACGTGGGACGGTTCGAACTGGACGCATGCAACGACATTCACCGGCAGCGAGTCCGGCGACGGCTTTGGCAGCAGCATTGCCTTCGGTGACAGCACTCTGTTTATCGGTGCGCCCAATGCCAACGGTGGGATCGGCAGCGTTACGGTGTTTACCGTGGATGGCGGTGGCGCATGGGATAGCGGTACCGCCCTACCGATACCTGCGCAGGTGGTAGCAAATTGGAAGTTCGGCACATCGCTGAGTTATTCACCGACGGCCGATGGCGGCACAGGTGGCCAACTTGCTGTCGGCGTTCCCAGTGCCAAGCTTGATGGTTCTGGCACAGCGGGGACAGATTGCGGTCGCGTCTATATTTATTCAAATTCCGGGGGTTGGTCGACTGCAACTTCAACGATACTGACCGATGTCGGCATTGTTGCGGGCGATAAACTTGGCGAATCCGTTGTGATGATCGGTAACGAAGTCTATGCCAGTGCCCCCGGAACTGCGGAGCGTCGCGGTGCGGTATACCTGTTCAAGTACGATACGTCCGCATGGTCGTTGGCTGCGATTTTTGATGACGGTGAAGCAGCCAATAATGACCGCCGCTTTGGCACATCGATCGCCGTGTCGGGTAATCGAATGATGATTGGCGCGACCAACGGCCATGACGATGACGGTACGATTGATCCCGTCATCAAACTGGCAGGTGCTGCGTATGTCTTCGAACGCACAGACGCCACTGCTGCGTGGAGCCAAACTGCCAAGCTGCAATTGACCAATCCTCAAAGCCTGTCAACCTTCGGCAGCAGCGTCGCACTCAACGGTGATACGGCAGTCATCGGTGCCCCCGGAACTCCCGGTACCGGCCAAGCGCTGTATCGCATGGGTAAAGCGTATGTCTTCAGCTATGACGGTAGTTCTTGGTCGTTAGCGAACACATTGATTCCTTCCGACGGTGCAAGCAGCGACACGTTCGGCAAAGCGATTGCGATCGATGGCGACTACGCGTTGGTTGGCTCACCGGCACACGATGACAGTGGCACGTCGACCACCAACGTCGGCGGCGTTTACATGTATCACTTGCCGACGTTGAACATGCCGAGCGTTGCGATCAACATACCGGTCGAAGGCCCATTCGTCTTTGCTGATTTAGTCGACGGTGACATGACGTTAACCGCCGACGCCACGCCCAGCGGTTCATCGACGATCACCTCCGTCGAGTTCTTCGTCGACGGCACGTCCATCGGCACCGGCACCCTCAACGGCGGCAGTTACGACATTACGTGGTCCGACGTCACATGGGCACAACATGAATTACAGGTCCGCACCGTCACCAACGAAAACATTGCCGCACTGTCTGAGCCGATCACCGTCTACGCGACGCAATCCCCACGCTTTGACGAGCAACGACTCATCGCCAACGATGGCACAAGCTGGGACCTCTTCGGTTATGCAGTCGATGTCACCGTCGACAACGCCACCGGCAACGAATACGCTATCGTTGGCGCACACGGTGACCAGGCCAACGGCGAACGCGCAGGCAGCGCATACCTCTTCGAAAAAGTCGACGGCACGTGGACCCAAGTGCAAAAACTCACCGGCCCCGATGCCGACAAATACTGGGAAGGTTTTGGCTTTGCAGTCGCCATTCACGGTGACAAAGCCTACGTCGGCGTCACACAGGATCAAACCGACGAGGGCAGCAACAAGGGGCCCGGCACCGTCTACGTCTACCAAAGATCCACCGGCACCCCCGGATCCCCAAATCTCTGGCAAGCACTCGGTTCACCACTCGTCGCCTGGGATGGCAACACTGAAGGCAGCTTCGGCCAAGCCATCGCGGTCAACGGTACGACGCTTGCCATCGGTGCTCCGGAAGACGACGTGTCCACCGAAATCACCGACGCTGGTGCGGTATACGTGTTCACGTGGTCCGGCAGCGCATGGACACAAAACACCAAACTCACCACAGCTTCTGGCGGTGGCGATGCACGCACCAAAGACGACGGCTTCGGTCTATCGATTGCCATAGACTACACGCATTTAATCGTGGGCTGCCCCGGTGACGATGACGATGTGAACACCATCACCGACAGCGGCAAAGCCTACGTCTACGCACTCTCCGATTTGTCCAGCAACGCCATCCTCACACCCGATGACTTCGCAACCGATGAGTCCCAACCCAATGCGCACTTCGGTGAAAGCGTCGCCATCCACAGCGGCCTTGCAGTCATCGGCTCTGCCAGCGCAACCATCACCACCAATGCCGAAGGCAAAGCCTACGTCGCCAAGTTGACCGACACCAACACGTGGAGCGCATTGCAAGTCCTCACTGCGGACGACGCATCCGAAGACGATAGCTTCGGCGTGAGTGTCGCCATCCACGATGCCCTTATCGCCGTGGGCAGCTTCTTCGACGACGACAACGCCTCCAACACGGGCAGCGTCTATCTCTATCAACAACCCGGCATCGACACCGCGACTGGCACCCTCACAGATCAGTTCACGCAGATCACCAAGTTTGGCGCCACGGATGCCAGCCCCGACGCCACCTTCGGCATCGCCTTAGCCATCAGCGAAAACGAGATCGCAGTCGGCAACATGCTCAACAGCACCCAGGCCCAAAACGCAGGTAGTGCTTACATCTTCCGCAAACCCAAAGCTCCCACAATCGCTATCACAAGTCCCACCCCTGGAAGTCAGGTTGAAAACAACACCGACGTGCCTGTGACTGTCCAAGTCACCCTCAACGACGAAACCGCCATCACCACCCCAACACTCTGGGCAGGCAACATTCAACTCACCAACCCAACTGACAACGGTGACGAGACCTACACCTTCAATTGGCATACGCCCTCAACCGACCAAACTCTCACACTCAAAGCCGTTGCCACCAATACCGAAAGCATGTCCGCCACAACTAGCATTGACGTGCAGGTCGAACCGGCAGGTGTAGCGCCCGTCGTGGCCATGACCTTGCCCACTTCCGGCAGCACGGTCAAAGCCGGGCAGAACATCACCCTGCAAGCCTCCGCCACCGACAGTGATGGCAGCATCGCCTTCGTCCAGTTCTACGCCAACGGCACACTCGCCGGCCAGGGAACTGCCGTCGGCAACAACGTCTACGAACTCGTCTGGACCGCACCAACTTCCCTTGTCGGCAACGTCGATCTCACCGCCATCGCCACCGATTCGCAGGGATTGACCAGTGTGTCCAACACGCGCACATTGACGATTCAAGCCAACAGCATCCCGGTTATCACTTGGCTCAACCCAGCAGCAGGTACAAGTTTCAGCCCTGGCAATACCATTACCCTTTCGGCTTCGGCTTCTGATCCGGATGGTTCGATCAGCAGTGTTGTGTTTTATCGCGGTGCGATCCCCATTGGTCTGGGGCAGTACGACAGTGGTGATGACGCCTACACCTTTAACTGGAACAATGTCGATGCGGGTAGCTATGAACTGTCAGCCATTGCCACCGACAGTAGTGGTGCAACAATTCAATCGAGCAAGATTCAGATCACGGTCAAGCTTGTTCCCATTGAAGGTTTGGCACTCTGGCTGACAACAGATCAAGGCGTTCAGACTGACGAAAATGGTTATGTCGGCACATGGGAAGATCAATCGGGCCATGGACGCCATGTCACAGAAGCAGTCACAAGTAAGCAGCCGTTGCTGGTTGAAAATCAGGCGAACCATCGCCCCGTGGTTCGATTTGATGGCGTGGATGACGAATTGAGTCATGTTCTGGCAACGTCCTACACCGGACCAAGCAGCGTCATTGTTGTCGCAAGATTGAGTAACCTGACACAAAGCCAGGATGCTGCAGTCTTCTCGACTGACAGTAGCGAATCGGCGGGCAGCTTCCAGATCAGTCTTGACGGCCAATCGCCTGGGCTCTGGCAACTCAAACAGGACGCGGTCGCTTCGCACACCATCGCCACATCCAATTCGAGTTTTGTCATGTTGTCCGCGGTCATTGATCAGCAGGACATTCTGTTTTATGAAAACGGCAATCTGGTCGATACCGCCAGCATTGCCAACGCGGACTTCAAGCAGATGGTCAGCTACCTGCTCGGCCGCAACCGGGTTGGTGATGCTTATCTGGCTTGCGATCTGGTGCAGGTATTGGTCTATCAACGGGCACTTGAAACCGACGAGTTGGATCAGATTCATCAGACGTTTGAAGATCGTTACGATATCGGCCAGGACACGCTTGCTTCGGGCAACACATCCGCAACCAAGAACGGTTGCGACTGGCTATCGACTCATCAAAACGACGATGGTTCGTGGTCGGGCGACGGGCAGGCTCTGGTGGATACACTCGAAGCTTTCCGGACTTTGGTGAGTATCAACTGTGGTACGGACGCATTGAACAAGGCTTTGCCCTATATCTCAACATGGACCGACCAAGACCTGTACAGCCTGTCACGTAAGGCTTTGGCGTTGTCCTACAGCACCGCCGAAATCACCGACATGGCCACAACCCTGATCAATGCCCAGGCAGCGAATGGTGGTTGGGGATTGGGAGAGAAAAAACAAAGTGATCCGATGGACACCATGGTTGTGATTGAGACACTGCTTTTGACCAGTTCGGATCAGATCGAGGTGTTGACCGCAGCACGCGATTACCTCATGCAGGCACAACTTGAGGATGGTTCATGGGGCTACGCCGGTGAAGAGAGTCAATCCGATATCGTCCGCACAGCAATTGGTTTGATCGTTCTGGATCAGCTCAAAGCCAAGGGATTGACCAACGACGCCACGGGTGATGTCATGGATAAAGCTCAAGCCTATCTGGAAAGCAAACAGTCTTCCGATGGCAGTTTCGGTTCCATTTCCGAAACGGCTTGGAGTTATCTTGCCTTGGTTGAATTCAAGCAACCGACCGACTTGCAAACCACACTGTCATTGCTGCAAAACACACAACTGTCTGACGGTTCATGGGACGAAAACGTCTACGACACCGCCATTGCGCTGCGTGCCCTTGGTGCAGCCCAACCTCCTTCGACCGAATCGCTTCCCGATCTGTCTCTGGAGGCCAATGGCTTGACGTTTGATCCTGCTGCTGCCGAATCGGGAATCACGGTTACACTGTCTGCCATCGTCTTTAATACCGGTAGCGTCGAAGCGGACGATATCACCGTCGAATTTTTCAACGGTGATCCACGGCTGGGTGGCACCGCCATCGGTCAACCCCAGATCATTGCCAATATCCCCGCTGGCGGCTCAGCCAACACCAGCATCAGTTATGACACGACAGGTTTGCTGGAAACCCAACAGATCGTGGTCTTCGTGGATCGTGCCAACACCATCAACGAGTCGTCGGAAATCAATAACGTGGCCTCGCGCCTGCTGCCGATCAATGCCGATCCGGATCTTGTCATCACCAGTCAAGATATTACGGTGTCCAACGCAACGCCGCAGGCGTTTGAACGGTTTACCTTGCAGGCTCAAATTCACAATGCCGGTGGCAGTTTTGTTGACAGCTTTGTGGTTCGGGTTCTGGACAATGGTGAGCAACTGGCGCAAACCCAATTCCCGGGTTTGTCTGCTGGAAGCTCAACCACATTGATGTTGACACTGGGCTTGCCCTCTGGTCTGCGGACATTGAGCGTTGAAATTGATCCTGATGCATCTTTGACTGCCGAAACCAATCGAACCAATAACGCAGCGTCGATGGACGTCACGGTTGCAGCACTGCCAAGCAGTCCGGCGGATCTGGTTGTCACGTCATTGAATGTGAGTCCTGCTGTGGCAACTGATGCTCAGGAAGTCACCGTTACACTTGCGGTCAGCAATCAAGGTGGTGATGCAGCAGGCAGCAGCTTTGATGTTGAGTTACTGTCCAACGGCAGCAACGAACACACCTTTAATCTCGCCGATCTGGCCGGTGGGCAACGGGCGATTTTGACCTACAACATCGCTGCCGGTGCATTGCCCGCAGGCGATTACACTTTCAAAGCTGTCGTTGATCCGTCCGATGCTATAACAGAGCAGGTAGAAACCAACAACGAGCGATCCGCTGATCTGACAATTGTCTCGACAGCCACACCCGCGGAACTGGTTTTTGATTCTCTGGTCGTCTCGCCGAGTTCGGTGGATGAGGGATTGCCAGTGAGCATTATCGGCACCGTGACCAATACCGGAACGACTGTTGCTGACAATGTTCTGATTCGTTTTTATGACAGCAGCGAACAATTGGGTAAGGACATCCTGCTACCGACACTTGCCGGAGGCAGTTCGGCAGTGATTCAAATGGAAGCTGTCTTTGAACCCGGTCAACGGACTTTGATTGGCAAGGTTGATCCGGAAGGTCAGATTGCTGAAGACGATGAAAATAACAACCAAGCGTATGCTTCGCTGCGCGTCAAGGCCACAACCGGTTTGCCGGATCTGCAAATCGCAGCCAGTGATCTGACGTTGTCCAACGCAACGCCCCAGGCATTTGAAGCGATAGACATCACCGCACGTATCAACAACATCGGTGAAAATGTTGCTGAAAACATCGTGGTGCGATTCATGGACAATGGCGAATTACTCGCTGATCTGAATCTCAGTGGTGTCAATGTCGGACGCAGCAATACCGCCACCTTGCGTACATCGCTACCCAGTGGTGAACATGCTTTAAGTGTCGTGATTGACCCTGTGGATACCATTGCTGAAAGCAACGAATCCAATAACACGACCAGTCTGGCTGTCACCGTCACCGGCCCGTCAGCCAGTCAGCCTGATCTGCAAATTGAGTCCATCACCGCTACGCCCACCGCACCGATTGCCAACGAAAACGTGGACGTAAAACTCAGTTTGATCAACACTGGCGGTGCCATCACTGGTTCCAGCGTGGATATAACGATTGCTGACAACAGCAATGTGCTTCACACGTTTACCCTCACCGACATTGGCGAAGGTCAGCGCGTCAACCTGACTTTGACCACGACGTTGGCCGAGGGATCACATGCGATTGCAGCCGTTGCCGACGCCAATGGTGCGGTCAGCGAATCGGATGAAACCAACAATACGCAGCAACTGAGCCTATCTGTTCCCACCACCGCCACGCCACCGGATCTTGTGATTAGCGAGTTGACGGTTTCACCGGGCGCGCTCAATGCTGGCGATGCCGCGACAGTTTTGGTGACGGTGCAAAACGCGGGCACACAGGATGCAGAAAATGTAACCGTACGGTTGACCAATAACGGCCTTCCCATGGGAAGCGATTTGTCTGTTGCACAGCTTTACGGTGGCCAATCCGCTTCCTTCCAAATACAAACGGCATTCACTGCCGGTACCAAACAGATTCAGGCGACGGCAGACCCGGACAATGCAGTCGGTGAGTCCAACGAAACCAATAACACGCTCGCCACATCCATTTCGGTGATCGGCATTGCCCGTCCCGATCTGGCGATCACCGCGTCAGACATGACCAGCAGTCACTCCTTACCCAAGCCCGGTTCAACCATCACGTTGACTTTGGCGGTTCACAACGTCGGTGATCTGGCAAGTGATCCTGTTAACGTCTTACTCACGCAAGGCGATCCGTTTGCAGGTGGTGCGATTTTGATTGACACCGTTGCGGTTCCTGCCATTGCCGCTGGTCAGTCGATTGATGTGACAGCCCAATGGACTGTGCCGATGGAGCAGTCGTCGATTTACGCCTACGTGGATTCGGATCAAATTCTCACCGAGTTGGACGAAGACAACAACTTGGCATACATCATCCAGAAAACCGCTCCACTGCCGGACCTCGTGGTTTCAGGTGGTTGCATTGCTTTTTCACATACTGATCTTGGGCAGAACACCACGGTTCAGATTACAGGTCGGGTTGACAATCTGAGTACTGTGTCTGCTTCGGATGTGCCGGTCATTGTGGCTGAGCGGATCGACGGCCAGCTTTACCTGATCGGTAGCAGCACGCTCGACTACATCGCAGCCGGAGCTTCGGAACAGGTCGCGTTTGTCTGGCGTGCAACCGGCGGTGAACATGAGATTGTCCTGATTGCTGATCCGGATCAAACCGTTCTGGAATCCAACGAAAACAATAACGAACAATCGGCCACCGTCTTCATGACCAGCCCTGGCGTTTTGCTGCGGCTTTATCAAGTGGATAACGATGGGCAGGAAAATCTTACCGAGACCTTCCATGCTTACGAAACGCAAAAAATCCGCGTGGTTCATGGCTGGGAAAACCCGCAGTTCCACTTCACCGTGGTCAACAATGATACGGGCTTGCTGGCGGCAGGTACCCATGTCAACTTTGTAGACATTCCCGAATTCACATGGGACACCATTGGGTATCCACCCGGTGAGTACACCGTCACAGCACGCTTGGTCAATGCCGATTCCTTTAACTACGTTCAATCCAGCAGCATAGAAGTTTTAAACACTGTAACCACCACATTCACCATCGCTCCATCAATTGGAGCCAGAACATCCGTGGTTCGTGTCAGCCCGCAAACCGTTGTCGCAGGCAAAATACACACGGTTGCGATCAGCGCTTTGGTGGCCGGCGGTTCCAATATTGCTGCGACCTATGACGTGAACTGGCGAATACTCGACCCCGACGATCTGGAAGTGACATCAGGAAGCACACAGGTCGAATTGCCAGAACCACTGGAACAGGACAGCATGGATATCACACTTGGGGAACCGGAGGTGATTTTCAGCAAACAGGGCCAATATCGTGTTGTCATGTCGGTCAGTCGTGAAGGTGAACAGCTCACCACATCGGTTGCAACAATTGATGCGGTTCAGGGACTTCGCCTGATTATCGAACGAACGGTCACCCCCAAGACCGTCAGTGCGGGGCCTGAAAAATCCGTTCATGTGAACATCAATGTAAAGGCGGTTGAAGATGAGTAAATCCAATCCAATCAACCAGCCGTCTTTTCATGATCGTTTGATGGGAATCGAGAAAATGATGCGAATGTTGACGCGGTCTGCCAATGGACTGTTATGCCTGGGAATGTTGCTCTGGACGGTCTGTTTGGCACAGATTGCTGTTGCTCAAACAAGCGAGGAACGCACCGTTCCCGCAGACACCCCCTGTACGACCTGTTCGTTCTGCGGCGAGAGTACTGCCGTCAGTGAGCAGTATCGGAGCATGAATGATCTGTTGAATCTGCCGGACTTGGACGTGCCTTGGGAAGATTGGGACTTTACCGATTCGCATGGAACCTCACACAACGTCAAATTCCGTGTGACCAACACGCCCGGTGCCAGCAATTGGCATCAAGCGGGTTACGACACCAATCATGCCATGTACATTGGCGATCCGTATGACAAAGATTTTCAATCGTCCTATCAACGTAACTATGCGACCGCTCTTTCCCCAGTGATCAGTTTGCCCGCCGACAAAACCATTCGCATCAGTTGGAGCGACTGGCACAAGGTCGAAGAATACAACTGGGGGCCGTGGGACAACTGTCGGTTTTACATTCGCGTGGTCGAAACCGGCCAAAATCACCTGCTCGTCCGCAACTGGTACGGCGCAGGTTGGGAAGGCGGCAACCCGTATCAACCCAAGTGGACCTTCTACGAATTTGATATCAGCGAGTTTGCGGGACAGGACATTCAGGTATTCCTTTCCTTCGACACGATCGATGGGATTTACAATCGTGTCGATGTCTATGGGCAACGCGTTTACGGTTGGTTCGTGGATGACATCCTACTTTGTGCCGATCAGGAGATGCTCTATTTTGAAGATTTTGAGTTGGTTCCCACGGTCGGTCGCGACATTGAACTGACCGAACGTATCTCAACGGCTGGGAAAAATGAAGTTCAGGATTCGAGTTTCACACTCAACCCCAATGACATCCTCTCCTCCAGCAGTACGACAACCTTGAATTGGCTGGTTTCACGATTAAGACTCGACGAAACGCTGGACATTGACTTTGATGTCACGCTCAACAACCTTGAACCCGAAGACCAGCGTCTGGTCAGTGAAGGTGTAACGTTATCTTACACCAACATCGACGACGAATTGATCACCGAAACACTCGGCCCCGAGTCCGTGGACATTAAGCAACTTTTTGAAATATCCATCGATGCGGACAAGGACATTTACATCGCGCCTGATATCGCCAAGTTGACCACGCATCTGCAAATGCCACTGGCATTGGACTATGCCTACGTTTCCAAGACCGAACAAATGCAGGCTGGTGTGCTTGATGGATTGGATGCCACCACTTCACCTGGACAATTGATTCTCAAAGAGGATCAATCCGGCCAATATCTTCCATCCGGGACGGCAACCTATCGTTTTGAATCCGAAGCTGGCAAACGCTGGGGTAACCTGACCTTCACAGCCACCGAAGCCAGTGAGGTCAAACGATTGGCTGACATTCAAAGTCAGGTTCAACGCGTCGCTTCCTACGACCGTACCAAGGAAAACGGCGCAGCGGACGGCTGGTGGAACAACGTCAACGCGTCATGGTATCAGCAGGCTGCGGATACCGTGGTCGATCACGCACTGGATACACGCGGCGGTGGTCTTGCAACCTTTACCGCCTCGACCGCATTGACCACCGCAATGGACGAGCGGCATTTTTCCATTGAAGGCTGGATGAGCGGCACGGGCTACCTGGTCAGTCGTGGTGGTGTGATGTTTTACGAATCTGCGTTCTTTGACATCGAAAAAACTGACTCGCAGATCATTGTCCGTCAAGGCCGGCCGGATTACGACTGGAAAGAATTCGAACATGCTTATGACTATCAGCCTGATGCCTCGGGTTGGGATCACATTGTCCTGACTGTTCAAACCAACGTTGCCAAAATCTATGTCAACGGCAACCTCGCAGGTCAGTGGTCATGGAGCAGCGGTTGGTTGTTCGATCAATTGGGGGACGATTGGTACATCGGTGCATCACAGATGTATGGATACCCTAACGACTACATGATCAAGCCCGAAGGTGACGGCAACCGCATTGACGAAGTACGATTTTATGACCGTCAGTTAACCGACAGTGAAGTGGCTTTAAACCATACCCGAGGCCGCAATCATGAATCCTCTCAGATTACCAATGGCCTGCTGGGCTGGTGGTCATTTGATCTGAATGCTGAAGACACCAGCGATGTCAAACTTGGCGGCGTCTTCATGCCCGATCGACCCGTGTACGAATGGGGTAATGCCGAAGGCGATATTCCCGGCCGCCTGACCGCGCGGAACTCGGACGCAGTCTTTCCAACCCATGCCATCGTCTCTGCCCATGACGGTGTGATCGACATTGTCGACATCCAATCCAACAGCATCTGGATACGCCTTGACGGTCAGAATGCGGGATTGTGGCCAGAGGGGTCGCATCAACCCAACTGCTTTGCCTTGGCTTATGGCAAACTGGTCATAGGGCAAAACGATGCCAACAGCGGTATTGTCATTGTCGATTTTGTTCAGGATCAAATTCGTGCCATCGACACCACCGGTCTCTACGTTGCCAACGAAACGGTCAGCAGCGGTACGTCTCCGACTTATCCGTCAACACCGACCTCTTCAACCGTCAAACTGACCGATGGCCACATTCAAGACATCCTGATCAACGCAGCCAACACGCACCTCGCCGTTGCCACGCAAACCGGGGTGGATCTGATTCTCAATGAGAGTTCGGTTATCTCGCATACCGGCTTGACGGAATCTGTCACTCGACTGACCGAAGCCGGTGATGATCTGTACTGCATTGTTGCGTCTGCGTCGGGCGACCAACTGCATGCCATCTACGATTACGCTTCATTGCTGGCTGATTTCACCTCAGCGGTCTCATATGGCGGAACCGCATCCGACGCTCAACAAACCAACAGCATGCTGAATGGTAGTCTTAACGATCTGTTTGCCAAAGCAGATCAATCTACCGTCCATCCGCTGGGCAATCGTCTTTACTTGGCAACGGACCACGGACTTGTCATACTCAACGAATATCCCAACGACGAAGACCGCGTCAGTTACAGCTTATTGGTCAATCAGTCTGCCACGGTTGACGAAAACGACGAGACCACCTTGGCAGTACTGGAGGGAACCAGTGACCATGTGGTTGCCGTTGACGGGGATGATCAGGACAACCTCTGGGTCGCCACGATGGGCGACACCGAATCGGCTACGATAGGTGCTTTGAGTATCTGGTCGGAATCCGATGCCACGCGACGTTTTGAACTGCAAGTGGGCAACGCAAGCACTGATCTGCCCAACGACAGTATTGCCGACATCGCAGCCAATGCCATCGGCATGCAGGACAAGGGAATCATTTGTTACAACCTGGGCATGCGTCAGCCTGTTGCTTTCCGAACCCGTTCGGCATTGACCGAAGCGGCGCTGGCTAATGCCACGTGGTCCGACGTGATGACCCAAAGCGGCAGCAATATCGAATCAGAGGACTTGCCATACCTGGAAGTCGAATTGACCATGCAGTCGGACGATCCGACGATTACCCCGCATTTGGACAGTTTTAGCATCGGTATCAACTCCGACAGCGTCGGACTGGACGTGACGATTGAAGACGAAGCGGGTAACCGTGCTGCCAAGGTCGCCACCGTCGCCCTGACAGACAGCAACTACGGCAGCACTGCGGATTACCTTCAGGATTTTGACACGTCACTGGTCGTTCCCCAGAACTACCGCGCCCGCGCGACCGTGGTCAATCGTCAAACCGGCGTCACATTGGGAACTGCCACCGACGACTTTGAAGTCCAATCCCAGCAAATTGCGCAAACTGCCTTGGCGGGAACCATCTCGGCGGACAAGCGGGAATACGCGCCGGCGAATCCGTCATCATCGATTCACGCGTTGAAAACCAAAGTGCCAATTCACCGTTGCAGGATTTGCTGGTGACAGTGCGCGTACTCGATCCGTCAGGCACCACCGTGCAAACCTACAACTACGGCATCGGTTATCTGGTCAGTTCACCAACGCCAATTTGCCTACACGCTCAGCAAGCAGGCTCAGGCAGGTGAATATCTGGTCGTTCAGGAAGTTGTCCGTGACAGTCAAGTGGTCGCTCAAACGCAAACCTCACTTTCCGTGCTGGCCAGTGCGGAACTGGCTTTGGGCATTGCTGGTGATCTGACATTAACGCCGCGTTCGGTGCAGTATGGCCAAGCCCTGGCAATCGCAGCGGTGGTAAACAATGCTGGCAATGTCGATTTACAGAATGTCGTTTTCCAAACCCGGATCGTCAGTCCTGACACCGGTGCCACGCTGCATCTTTTTGAAACACCGTTAGACCTGACTGTCGGACAAAATCCAGTCACGCTCCAATATTCACTGAACCCGGTGCTATTACCTTCTGGAGATTATCCGGTCCTGCTGACCGCACATTATGTCTACGATGACACCGAACACAATGTGTCGCTGGATATGGAAGGTTTGCGTGCTCTGACTTACGTTTCAGCAGGAGACGATCTGAACATTGAACAGGCCACGCGTGATGGTACGCTTGTCAAACTTCAACTGTCTCAAACCAACGCAGATTCGAGTTATGCATGGACCCGTCATCCCGGCAACATCGTGATCGATCCGGACAACACCATCTTCCCACTTGGCAGTACAACAGTCACACTCACTGAAACCACCAGCGGCAACACGGTTTTTACAACCAACAGCACCATTAAGATTGAGGATACCACCGCGCCGGTCCTGACAGTTCCCGACACGATTGTTGTGACACAGGATCAACCGGATGGCAAGTTGGTTGAACTAAGTGTGCAAGCCACTGACATCTGTGACGCATCACCAATGCTTTCCTGGAGTCACGATCCGAACAGCACGGTTTTTCCCGTAGGAACCACCACGGTCACGGTGACAGCGACCGACGTATCAGGCAACCTAACAACCCGGACTTTTGACGTCACCGTCAGAAATCTGGCCGCCCCCATCGCCGATGCCGGGCCGGATCAAACGTTGGTCCAGACATCGTATGCTGGTGCACCGGTGACTTTGGATGGCAGTGGTTCGACGGACGCCAGTTCCACCAACCCGCCGGACTATGACAACGACATCGTGATCTATCAATGGCAGGAAGATTCCGTCCTGCTCGGCTATGGCAAACAATTACCTCTGACACTGGAAGTCGGTGTTCACACGATCACCTTAACCGTAAAGGATTCCATCGGTCAAACTTCGACGGACACAGCCATCATCACCATTGAGAATGCAGGTCCAATTGCCGATGCCGGTGCGAACGTCACGCTGGATCAAATCAACAGTGATGGCGCCATTGTTGCCTTGGATGGCAGGGGTTCAACGGACATCAGTTCGACCAATCCCCCGACGCTTGATCAGGATATCGCACGCTATGTCTGGTCTGAAAATGGTTCGACATTGGGCGAAGGTAAGCAATTGAGCAACTTCTTTGCTGTCGGTACACACACGGTGACATTGACGGTTTACGACCTTGCTGGTGCTTCGGATACCGATGAAGTGACCCTCACCATCAACAATGTCGGCCCCATCGCTCAGGCTGGCGACGACGTGTCGGTTGAACAGTTCGACGCATACGGTGCAACCATCTATCTGGATGGCAGCCAATCAACCGACATCAGTTCCACCAATGCTCCGGATAACGACAACGACATCGTCTCTTACGAATGGCTCTTACAGGGGCAGGTGATCGGCAGCACCGAGCAGTTCTCCTACTACTTCCCGTTGGGTGTCAACGAAGTAACCCTGCGCGTCACCGATACAGATGGCGTAACAGGTACCGACCAGGTCATCGTCAATGTCACCAATGCCGCACCGCAAGCTCAGGCTGGTGATGATATCGCCATCGTTCAGACATCACCCGACGGTGCAACGGTGACGCTTGACGGCTCGGAGTCCACCGACCGCAGTTCCACCAACTCGCCGGACTTTGATAATGACATCGTCAGCTACGTCTGGGCCGAAGGCCAAACCCCATTGGGCTCTGGTGAAACACTGGATGTTCAACTGTCAGTCGGTGTGCATTACATCACCCTTACCGCAACGGATACCAAAGGGGCTACTGGAACGGATCAGGTTCAAATTAACATTCTTAATGCAGCACCGATCGCTCAAGCTGGGCCGGATCAAACCGTAATCCAAACCGATGCCCAAGGCGCAACGCTGGCTTTGGATGGCTCAGCTTCGACGGATGCCAGTTCCACCAATGCACCGGACAATGACGATGACATCGTCAGCTATACATGGTCGGAAAATGGCGTGACACTTTCCACACAAATCAACTTCGAGCAGGTTTTCACCGTTGGTACACATGTCATCGACCTGACCGTCACGGACAAAGCCGGTGACACCGGTCAGGATCAGGTGACTCTGATTGTTCAGAACGCAGCACCGATTGCCGAGGCCGGGACGGATCAGGCATTACCACAGACGGCCTACACCGGAGCTTTGGTCACATTGGATGGTTCGGGATCGACGGACATTTCCTCGACCAACGCGCCCCAGCTCAATGACGACATTGCCACCTACGATTGGCAAGTCAACGGCAGCAGTATCGGGCAAGGCCAGACACTGCAAACCACCTTTGCTGTAGGCGTCCATGATGTTACGTTGCTGATCACTGACAGTGCTGGTAACACCACGACGGACACCGTTCAAATCACGATCACCAACGTCGGCCCCATCGCCAACGCAGGTGTGGATCAAACCGTTACTCAAACAGACGCAACGGGCAGTACCATCATGCTTGATGGCTCAGGTTCGACCGACATCAGTTCGACCAATGCTCCGGACAATGACAACGACATTGCCAATTACACGTGGTCCGTTGAAGGTTCATTGCTTGGTACAGGCAAAACCCTCGAACACCTCTTTGCAGTCGGCAGCTACACGGTGATGCTGGAGATAATCGACACCGCAGGCAATACCGATACCGACACCGTGCTGATCACTGTCAATAACACCGGTCCCATCGCGGGGGCTGGACCGGATCAATTCTTGGTACAAACCGAATCCGCCGGTGCCATCGTCACGCTTGACGGCAGCGGTTCGTCGGACATTAGTTCAACCAACGCCCCGAACAATGACAACGACATCACCAGTTACACATGGTCGGAAAACGGTGCCACTCTCGGTATCGGCAAAACACTCGACCAACTCTTTGCACTGGGCAGTCACACGGTTACACTCACGGTTCAAGACGCCGCTGGTGCCATACATAGTGACGATTTAACCGTTGAGATCACCAATGCGCCACCGGTCGCCGAAGCAGGCGTCAATCAGGTGGTCGCGCAAGCTAGCCAATCAGGCAGCGTGGTCACACTTGATGGCAGTAGTTCGACGGACATCAGTTCCACCAACCCGCCGGACAACAACAACGACATCACCCAATACACTTGGTCCCAAGACGGCCTGACTTTGGGGACCGGCCAGAGTCTGGCGTATGAATTTGCCGTCGGCACGCATGTGGTCATGCTGACCGTCGTCGATTCGCATGGTGCCAGCAATACTGATACCGTGCAGATCAACGTCGTGGCGGACGACAATCCCGTTGCCGTAGCAGGCGCGGATCAGACACACATCCAGACGTCATCCGATGGCTACAATGTGACATTGGATGGCTCCAACTCGGTGGACGCCTCCTCGACCAACGCGCCGGACTATGATGACGACATTGTCAGTTACCAATGGACCGTCGAAGGCGTAGAAATTGGAACTGGACCAACACTGGATCATGTCTTTGCCCTCGGCACATACACTGTTACATTGACCGTCACCGACAGCATCGACAATACCGATACCGACGACGTGATCATTACCGTCAACAACGCTGGTCCCATCGCCGACGCAGGCGAGGATCAAACCGTCCCCCAAACCGACGCAACCGGCAGCACCATCACGCTTGATGCCAGCCATTCAACGGACATCAGTTCGACCAATGCTCCGGACAATGACAACGACATCGCCAGCTATGTCTGGACGGAAAACGGCGTCTCACTGGGCAGTGTTGCAACACTCAACCAACTCTTTGCGGTCGGCATTCATGAAGTGACATTAACTGTTACCGACTCCGCTGGCGCAACCGATACCGACAGCCTGACAATCACTGTCGGCAATGCTGGCCCCATCGCTCAGGCGGGCCCCGATCAAACCATCATCCAAACCGATGCAACCGGTAGCACCATCACGCTCGATGGCAGCGACTCGTCGGACATCAGTTCCACCAATGCCCCGGATAATGACAACGACATCGCCAACTATGTCTGGACAGAAAACGGCGTTTCTTTGGGTAGTGGTGTAACACTCAATCAAATCTTTGCAGTCGGCGTGCATGAAGTGACTCTGACCGTCACTGACACTGTAGGTAACACCGACAGTGACAGTTTGACCATCACCATCGGTAATGCCGGTCCCGTTGCCCAGGCTGGCCCCGATCAAACCGTCACGCAAACCGATGCCACCGGTGCGACCTTACAGCTTGATGGCAGTGGTTCGACGGACATCAGTTCGACCAATGCTCCGGACAATGACAACGATATCGTCAGTTACGTCTGGTCGGAAAATGGCCTCTCGCTGGGCAGTGGTGTCGCGCTCAGCCATGTCTTTGCGGTTGGCGTGCACGAAGTGACCTTGACCGTCACTGACACTGCGGGCAATACGAACACTGACAGCCTAACGATCACCGTCAACAATGCCGGACCCATCGCTGAAGCTGGCACCAATCAATCCATCCAGCAAACCTCCGCTGTCGGTGCGTTGGTTACACTCGATGGCAGTGGTTCGACGGATATCAGTTCCACCAACCCGCCGGAAAACAACAACGATATCATCAACTTTGCATGGACGGAAAACGGCGTCTCACTGGGTTCGGGACAAACGTTGGATTACACCTTTGCGATTGGTGCTCATACGGTCACGCTCACCGTCACCGATTCGGCGGGACTCACTTCCAGTGACACGGTGGTACTGTTTGTGTCCCAGGCCCATCCCGTTGCTGATGCCGGACCGGATCAAGTTGTGCCCCAAACATCGTCACAAGGTGCCGACGTCACCTTCGATGGCTCAGGTTCACAGGATCTGAGTTCTGACAACCCGCCGGACAACGACAGTGATATCGTCAGCTACCAGTGGACCGAAAACGACACCAGTCTGGGGACCGGTAAAACGCTGACCGCGCCCCTGACCGTTGGCGAACACATCGTCACCCTGACCGTGTCGGATTCCCAAGGCGTCCCCGATAGTGACACGGTCACGATTCTGGTTGTCAATGCTGGACCACTGGCCGATGCCGGGCCGGATCAAACGCTAATCCAGACATCCTACCAAGGCATCACCGTCACATTGGACGGCAGCGGTTCAACGGACATCAGTTCCACCAACCCTCCAGATAACGACAACGACATCATCAGCTACCTATGGCAATTTGTCGGCGGCTTCTCATTGGGGCAAGCTCCATTATTGCAAACCACGCTACCCGTCGGCACACACAAC
Source organism: Phycisphaerales bacterium UBA7800 (assembly GCA_002480565.1). Lineage (GTDB taxonomy): Bacteria > Planctomycetota > Phycisphaerae > Phycisphaerales > Phycisphaeraceae > UBA7800. The sequence continues at coordinate 53,595 of DLCK01000058.1, forward strand.
CTCCAATTGACCGTCACCGACAACGCAGGTGTCACCGCAACCGATACCGTTCAAATTACGGTTCAGAATGCAGCACCCGTCGCCAACGCAGGCCCAGATCAAACCTTGACGCAGGTAGACGATCAGGGCGCAACCGTGCTTTTGGACGGCAGTGCTTCAACCGACATCAGTTCATCCAATCTCCCGGAAGCTGACAACGATATCGTTGTCTATACATGGCAAGTTGATGGGCAAACCATTGGAACGGGTAAAGCACTGTCACATGTCTTTGCCGTCGGTCAGCATACCGTCAGTCTCACCGTCACCGACACGGCTGGTGCAACCAGCACCGATCAGGTGATCATCACCATCAACAACATTGCACCCATCGCCAATGCTGGTGACGATCAGACACTTGTGCAGACGGACTATCATGGTGCACTGATTACACTTGATGGTTCAGCCTCCACGGACGCCAGTTCCACCAACGCACCTGATTTCGACGACGATATCGTCTCGTACACATGGACCGAAAACAGCGTTACGATTGGCAGCGGTGAAACACTGGATACCACCTTGGCTGTCGGCGAACACACCATCACATTAACCGTCACTGATGCCGCGGGTGAATCCGCAAGTGATATCGTTGTCATCACCATTGAAAATGCCGCACCAGTGGCCAATGCCGGCAGCGATCAGTCCATCGTGCAAACTGACTATACCGGTGCACTCGTTACGCTTGATGGATCTGCGTCTACGGACATCAGTTCCACCAATGCGCCGAGCCTGGATAATGACATCGTCAGCTACACATGGTCTGAAGGTGGTAGTCCGTTGGGTACCGGCGAAATACTTGACACGACCTTTGCTTTGGGTAGCCACACAGTATTGCTCACTGTGACCGATTCGCGTGGTGCGACCAGTACGGATGAGGTCGTTGTGACCATCACCAATGCGCCGCCGGTGGCAGATGCGGGTATCGATCAGACTTTGACACAAACCGATAGCAGCGGTGCGCTCATTACGCTCGATGGTTCGGGTTCGTCGGATGTCAGTTCCAACAATCCGCCTGCCAACGACAGCGACATCGCAAGCTATGCATGGAGTGAAAGTGCGTCCACACTTGGCAGTGGCAAGACGTTGGATGTGACCTTGCCGGTGGGCGTGCATGAAATCACGTTGACCGTCACCGACACCGCGGGTCTAACGGCAACGGATACCGTGCGCGTTGAAATCACCAATGCCGAGCCTGTAGCCAATGCGGGTAGCGATCAGACGGTGGTGCAGACGACGTCTGCGGGAGCAGTCATCACGTTCGTTGGCAGTGCCTCGACGGACATCAGTTCCACAAATCCCCCGAACAATGACAACGACATCATCGATTACACATGGACCAAAGATCTTAGTACGCTCGGCCATGGCAAGACGCTTGACGCCACCTTACCTGTTGGCACACACACCGTCACCCTCACCGTGACTGACTCGGCAGGCAACATAGACAGCGACACCGTGCTCATCACCGTCACCAACGCCCCACCGATCGCCAATGCCGGTCCGGATCAGACCCTGCTTTCGGGTTTGAATGTCACGCTCGATGGTTCGGCCTCGACCGATATCACTTCGACCAGCGATATCGTCAGCTACGAGTGGTTCGAAAACGCTGCGTCCCTGGGCACTGGCGTTACGCTGCAACAGACCTTTGATACGGGTGAACACACCATCACCCTGCGCGTCACCGACACGGCAGGCAACACCGACGAAGACACCGTCATCATCACCGTCACCAACGAACCCCCCGTTGCTGACGCAGGTGTCGATCAAACCCTGACACAGACCTCGGCCAGTGGCGCGAACGTTACGCTCAATGGCAGCGGTTCCACCGATCCCAATTCGACCAATTCACCAGCCAACGACAACGATATCGTCAGTTACATCTGGACCGAATCGGGCAGCACGATCGCCACCGGCAAAACGCCTGACGTGACATTGCCCGTTGGTGTCCACACGATCACACTTACCGTCACTGACACAGCCAACGCAACGGCTACCGATGACGTGGTGATCACCGTCAACAACGCAGCACCCATCGCTGCCGCAGACAACGATCAGACCGTGGAGCAGGCCAGCAGCAGCGGTACCGTCGTCACGCTTAACGGCACAGCCTCTACAGACATCAGTTCCACCAACCCGCAAATGAATGACGACATTGTCAGTTATTCCTGGGCGGAAAACAGCACGCCGTTGGGAACCGGCCAAACCCTCGACGCCACGTTCCAACTCGGTAGCCACACGGTCACACTCACCGTCAATGACGGCGCTGGTGCCAGTGCAACCGATGAGGTCATCATCACCGTCGTCGATACCACCGCCCCGACGATCACCGCGTCGGACATCACCCTGGAACAAGCCAATGCCGCAGGCACACTCATCCCCTTATCCGCAACGGTCGAGGATATCTGTGACAGCAATCCGAACGTCACATGGTCACACGACCCTGCAACCACCGTCTTCCCGTTAGGCAACACGGTTGTCACCGTCACTGCCACTGACGCTTCGGGCAATAGTGCAGACAAGACGTTCGCCGTCACCATCACCGACACCACCGCCCCAGCAATCACATTGGCTGACATCACTGTAGAACAGGCGACTGCTGCTGGTACCAACGTCCCGTTGACCGCAACCGTCAGCGACATCTGCGATGCAAATCCGTCTGTCACGTGGTCACATGATCCGACGACGACCGTCTTCCCCTTGGGCGACACGGAAGTGACAGCAACGGTGACTGATGCATCCGGCAATACAACAACCGCAACCATGACCGTCACTGTAGTCGACACGACTGCGCCGAGCATGATGTTGGCTGATGTAAACGTGGAACAAGCGACTGCGGCTGGCACCAACGTAGCGTTGACTGCAACCGTCAGCGATATTTGTGATACCAATCCAAGCGTGACATGGAGTACCGATCCGGCGACTACGGTATTCCCGTTGGGCGATACCCAAGTGACTGCGACTGTCACCGATGCGTCTGGTAACACGACCGTCAAGACAATGGTCATCACTGTGGTCGATACCACCGCGCCTAGTTTGACCTTGGATGATGTGACCGTAGAACAAGCCACTGCTGCTGGTGCCAATGTGACGTTGACCGCCACGGTTAGCGATATTTGCGATGCCAATCCAGCCATCGTTTGGAGCACTGATCCTGCCACTACGGTGTTCCCGTTGGGTGACAACGAAGTAACTGCGACCGTCACCGATGCCTCCGGCAACACGACTGTTAAGACGATGACAGTTACTGTCGTCGACACCACGGCACCAAACGTGACCTTGGCTAATGTGACCGTGGAGCAGGCGACTGCTACCGGTACCAATGTGGCGTTGTCTGCAACTGTTAGCGACATCTGCGATACGAATCCGTCTGTCACATGGTCACATGATCCCGTGACGACGGTCTTCCCATTGGGCGACACCGAAGTCACCGCAACAGTGACCGATGTCTCAGGTAATACGACCGTCAAGACGATGACCATCACTGTGGTCGATACCACCGCTCCGAATGTGACATTAGCCGATGTGACCGTGGAACAGGCGACCGCAGCAGGTGCTAACGTGCCGTTGACCGCAACGGTCAGTGACATCTGCGATGCAAATCCGTCAATCACATGGTCACATGATCCGGCAACGACGATGTTCCCGTTGGGTTATACCGAAGTCTCTGCAACCGTGACTGATGCGTCGGGTAACACCACTACCGCCACCATGACGGTCACCGTTGTTGATACAACTGCACCAAGTGTGACTTTGTCTGACGTGACAGTTGAGCAGGCGACTGCTGCGGGTACGACTGTTCCATTGACAGCAACAGTCAGTGATACATGTGATACCGATCCGAGTGTGTCATGGTCGCATGATCCGACAACGACCGTTTTCCCGTTGGGTGACACGCAAGTGACAGCTACCGCGACGGACGCTTCGGGTAACAATGCTGTGCAAACGATGACGGTGAGTGTGGTGGACACCACGGTGCCGACGTTGACGACCAGTGGCGACGAGACGGTAACGCAGAGTGAGGCGGCTGGTGCTACCGCAACGTTTTCTGCAGCAGCCAGTGACATCTGTGACAGTTCACCTGTGATCACATGGAGTCACGAGTCCGGTTCGGTCTTCCCGGTTGGACAAACTACGGTGACATGCACAGCAACTGACACATCGGGCAATGCCAGCGTGCAGACGTTGACGGTGACTGTAATTTCCTCCCCCCCCTCCGTCAGCGGTTTGGCTTGGTCAGATGTCGATGGTGATGGATTGCGTGACGTTGGCGAATCAATGTTAGCGGACGTTACGGTTCAATTACGTAATGACAGTGACCAAATCGTTGACACCACCATCACCGATGCGAATGGTGAATATACTTTCGCGGTTTCACCAGACAGCTATAAAATCAGCTTTGTTCCTGTGGATGGCTATCTGTTTACCCAGACAAATATCGGAAGCGACACAACTCTTGATAGCGATGCTGATGCCACAGGCTACACCCCACTTGTCGCAGTCGACTACGGTCAAAGCGCGACGCATCTTGATGCGGGCTTTTACACGCCAGCGTCCTTTACCATCAATGGCAAGGTGCGCGACTTCCTTGCATCACATCCTGACTTCCAGAATGAATCTTTCTATGACGAAGGCATTCTCACCGGCCTGGTCGCATCGCAACTTGCTGCCGATGGGTTACCTGACTTCACAGGAACGCCAGGTGAATCCATCACCAATTCCGTCACCTTCGATCAATGGTATACCGATGTTCCCAATGTCAACATGCTGATCCAAGTGCCATTTGAATTGATCGAGACAGGCGTCAAGACCGGTGTATATCAATACCAGAACGAAAGCTTTTTCCCAATCGAAAGCAGTGGCTTTGGCATCGAATCTCCCTACGAGAACAACCTGCACTTCACCTTGCACATCCATGGCAAGTTCGTTTATGCTCCAGATCAGTGGGCCAGCATCGCATCGGATGATGACTCATGGTTGTTCATCAACGATCAACTCGTGATTGATGCAGGCGGTATCCACGGGGCGCTCACAGGAACGGCTGATTTGAATACGTTGGGTCTGGTCACCGGGCAAACCTATGAATTTGACCTATTCTTTGCCGAACGTAAGTATTCACAATCCAAATTGGTTGTTCAGACCAACTTCCCCGTCATAGCCGATGCCTACCCAACCACGTCCCAATCGATCTCCGGCACAGTTTGGCAAGACGCCAACGGCGATGCGATTTATGACACCGGCGAGTCGGGCATGAGTGGCATCACATTGTTCCTTGATGCCAACGAGAATGGCGAACCGGATTCGGGAGAATTGACAACCACTTCCACGACTGATGGCTCATACTTATTTGCCGACGTCCCCGTGGGTGAATACCAACTCTACCAGCAGGTTCCCGATGGTTGGGTGCAAACCTATCCAGAAACCAACACCGGCTCAACGAATGCCCAAACGCAACGTATCAATCCGTCACACGATGGCTCGACAGTCTGGGGAGACAGTTTTTATCCAGATACGAATAGCAATGGAACGGTCATTGCGTACCATTCAGAAGCCAACAACCTGGTTGCCAATGACACCAATGGCGTCAAAGATATCTTCGTCTACGACACCTCAATACAAACAACCGTTCGTGCAAGTCTTGCAAGTAATGGTACACAAGCCAACGGCGACAGCTTGTATCCGACATTAAGCAGCGACGGGCATTATGTCGCCTTTGAGTCTGAAGCCAGTAACCTGGTTGCCGGTGACACCAATGGCGTCAAATATATCTTCGTCTACGACCTGCAAACCCAGCAGATCCAACGCGTGAGCATCGCCACCAATGCCAGCCAGGCTGATGGCGCCAGTTATGACGCACAAATCAGCGGCAACGGTCGCTATGTGACCTTCACCAGTTCGGCAACGAACCTCGTCAGTGGCGACACCAATGCCGCGGATGACATCTTTGTTTACGATTTGCAAACAAGCACAATTCAACGGGTCAGTGTCGATTCCAACGGAACACAAGGCAATAGCGATAGCACCCAACCGAGTATCAGTAACGATGGACGCTATATTGCCTATGCTTCAACAGCAAGCAATCTCATTGCCAATGACACCAATGGCACGACCGAAGATGTCATCCTGCACGATCGGCAAACAGGCACAACCACGATCGAAAGCCGCAAAGATACAGGCCAGCAAGGCGACCAGCAGTGTTCTTCGCCAACCATCAGTGGCGATGGCAGCGTGCTTGCATTTGTAACAAACAACACGCTACTTGCGGGAGACGTCAATGGCGCATGGGATTACTACACCAAAGACCTGCAAACTGATGAATTGAAAATCATGTCACTGACCATCGGAGCAGGAAGCAATGGTAACGTTGATCTTTCTGATAACGGACGATTCATGGTCATTGCCCTGTTCGACAATACCCTGGTTGCTGGAGATACAAACAGCCAGCTGGATATCTTCATCTTTGATCGCGAACAAGACACTATCACACTCGTCTCTAAGGCTTACGATGGATCAAGTGGTGACAACAGCAGTGGACGCCCAGCCATCTCAGGTGATGGCACATCCGTGGTCTTTGACTCAAAAGCAAGCAATTTTGTCTCAAACGATACGAACAATGCTTACGACATATTCATAACAACATTCACCACACAATCAACAACACCTGATGCACACGAAATCAAACTACACGCAAACCAAAATGTCACAGAAAAAGATTTTGGAAATCAACAAGAATGATAATTTCATTATCTTTAACGAAGTAACTAACCCCAATTAATACTTATAAATTGTATTTTATGGAGTTTAAAATATGGGAATTGAAAAAGAGCAACTCGGGCTAATCGCATGTGTATGCTGCCTGTTGCTAGTTGTGTTCACACTTTGTGTTGGGCATCAGGTCTCTGCTGCTGAGCTGGAAGTCGTGTTGTTGGCGGATTCGTTCGATGATACTGCTGATGCGCCCGACCCCCGAAACTGGCAGATCACCCGGTTCAACGATTTTAAAAAAACCATCGTTGACGTGATGGCCACTCAAACGCCAGCTGAAACTGGCGATCAAAACGATCAACCTGTAGCTTCGAATAACACGAAGGAAACTTCCAGTGGTTCCGAGGGTAAATTGCGGTTGGCCATGAACACGATAGGAACTGACGACAGCACGGTTAAATACCTTGGTGTTCGCAGTCTCCAAGCGTTTAGTCTGGAGAAAGGGCTGATCATTGAGTGTGATCTAGACTGGAATCAGGGTGGCGGCTTGAACAACGGTTCCTACATGGCGGCTGGCCTGTACCTTTGCCCAACACAAACCGACGAATCGCCGGTTAAGGAAGACCGCTTCATCAAATTCGAATACATCGGCACGCCCCCGACCATCAACGCCCGAAGTATGTTAGCGATTGGCCGCAAAGGATATCTCACCCAACTCTACAACGAAAACTGGCCTGCCGAAAACCGCAAGGGGCGTGACATTGGCAAACCGCATGTGAAGATCATCCTCAACACCACGGCCATCGCTGTGTACGAAAATGGAGAGTTGGTCTACGAAAATCAAAAATTCAAACCCGGCTTCCTCAAAGCCTACGTGCATCTGCAAATGAGCAGCCACAGCAATTACCCCCTGCGTGAGATTTATTTTGACAATGTAAAAATCAAAACACTTGACGTGCATGAATAACCTGACTTCAACAACCGCTTCAAACCTGATTTGACTACAAAAAGATAAGCAACGAACTGCCACCATGAATACACCTGCAAAAAACCAACTTCAACAAACGATGCTTCGGGGAATCGACATGATTCAACGTTCTTTCCGCTTGGCCAAACGTCGTCTGTCCCGCCACGGCTTTCTCGTTTTCCGTGGCAGCATGGTTATGCTCGCCATGGTGGGGATGCTTTTTAATTCATGGATGATCCCCCAACTTTTTGCTCAGTCCATGCAGGAAAAGCAGGTTCAAAAGCATCTCTACAAAAACCGTCAGGCCCAACGCTATTACATTGATGATTCCCACAGTCTTTCGGAGCAGCAATCCTACCTGCTGGGCAGTTATGCTAAAGTCGTTAAAACCATCTGGCAGGACTATCACAGTAAAGAGGGTCTCACGCCACAGACAGCAGATCATTACGACGATCTGGTTTATCTGCACAAGCAACTCAAGAAGCTCAACATCAAAGCGGTTCTTGCCTTGTCTGATGTGGCCAATCGACTCAAGGAAGTCAACGCACCACATGCGGTTGTCACCCGACACGACAAGACCCATCAACAACTGGTTGATGACTGGGGTCGTTTTGAAAAACTTCATCAGGCACTGATTAACACACAGAACGGTTGGAAGCTCAAAAACAGTCTTCGTGCTTTGGATCAAGCCTATCGCTTTGTTCATCCTGGCCGGGGGTTGTACATCATTCAATCCTATCTGGCACCTCAACTTCTTGAACCGTATCTCAAGAACCTGCCTATCCATGAAAACAAAGCAGCCAACGCTGATATTCAAACGCCCACGCCGTCCAAGCTGCTCCCCTTGCCCCGACGCCAGCTTCATGCGACAAACATTAAATCTGAATCCAGCAAAGCACATGCATCGCTTGATGGTACACCGACACACTTCCCGTACTTCTATCACTTCCCATGGCAATTGGCTGATGCGGGCGATGTGATCAGTTCTCTGCTTTCGGAATTGCCGGGTGATGTTTCGCCTGCAACCGGCCCCGTCACTGAAGACGATCTGGCTGCCACCACAGATATTCAAAAAGACGATGCCATGATCACGGCATTGGCTCAAGAATTGGAGCACGATCCGGTTAAAATCTATGAGTATGTTCGTAACGAACTGGTTTACGAACCTTATTTCGGGGCAATGAAGGGTTCCCGTAAAACACTGATCGAAAAAGCAGGCAATGACATTGATTTATCCAGCGCGATGATGGCTCTGCTGCGCGCTTCGGGATATAACTGTCGCTATGTCTTTGGCACCGTCGAAATGAGTGTCGACGAAGCGGCTGCCTGGGTTGGCGTGGATGATCCGAATCAGGTTGCCAAAGTTTTTACTGACAATCAGATTCCCGTGGAATTTGACTATGCTGCTGGCGCGATCAGCACTGTGCGTCTGGATCATGTCTGGGTTCAGGTCTATCTGGATCACTTCCCGTATCTTGGGGCTGTGCAGGATTCGCCGGATACATGGCTCTACCTCGACGGCAGCTTCAAGCAGAACACTTATACCGGCAGTCGCGACGTGATCGTTCAAGTCGGCGTTAGCCCGGAAACCTTCCTCACCAACATCAAAGCCAGTAGCACCATTGACAGTCAAACCAACTCTGCAACCAACGTGCCGGAGTCCTTTATTCTTGGTGAACTGGAGTTGCTGTCTGAGCCGGTGCGGAATTATTTGGCAGCCAACGAACTGACTACGGAAACCGTCTTCAGACAGCGCACCGTCAATGAAGAACGCTTCGGATTGTTGCCAGTCACCGATCAATACAAACTCACAGCAACCGGCCTCAAATTCAGCCAGCTTCCCGATGCCTTGCGCCATCACGTCGATATCACTCTGCGACAAGCCGATGGCTCTGAACTCCTGAACTACCGAACCAATCTGGTATCGCTTGCGGAAAAACGCATCACACTTTCCTACGACCCTGCGACCGAAGACGATCGCCTTGTTGCCGAATCCTTCGCTGAAACATCGGAATTTCCCGCATACCTGATGTCGCTGACTCCGGTGCTCAAAGTCGATGGGCAGATTGTTGCCACAGGTTCAAACGCGGTAGGCATGGGACGCGAACAGGAATTGGAAGTTGCTTTCGAAACCCTCGATGGCTCGGTGGATCGCGTCATCGATGAAATTGCAGCAGGCGGCTATCACGCGCTGGTGCTCAACGACCAGCAGATGGTCAGTGAATATGTCCAGCAACAAGCCCAGCAATTACAGGCAACGTCGGATAAGCTTTCAGCCTACAACCTCTCGGATCTGAACCGCGACAACACTATCGGTGATTTACTTCATGGCCTTGGGATCAGTTACTTCCACCAGATTGACCGGTTCAATCAAATCACCGCAGGTAATCTGGGGGTGGCCCCGACACGCATGCCAAGTTTGGTACGCGTGTCTTGGGATCTTTCGGTCGAACATCAGTTTGGCTTACCCCTGTATGCTGCTGCCGATCGCGTTCGCGTGCATGTCGGACGAGACCTGTATGTACCCATTGCCATCACGCGTGATGCGGGTAGTGTTACAGGTGATACACAAACGCAGGCAGGCGGTGGAGGGCAAGCTGCTGAAAACCAGTTCATGTTCACCGCAGCACTCACCAGCAACGCACTGGAACACAACGTCCTGCTCCAGGCATTACCCGATGGTGGCGAAGCAATCTCGGCTGTGCGTGTGATTCAGGCAGCCAATAAAGATGGCGTACCGATTTACACCATCACGCCGGAGAATGTCACTGCCCTCACTACAGAAATGGAGGTCCAGGCGGATAATCCGTTACCTCAAACAGTCATTGAATCCATTCGCGATGCGGTCAATGCAGAGCGTGAAGTGACCGTTGCTGGCCAATCAGTCTGGATCGACGATCACCAGTATGTCGCTTATCTCCAACGCGATCTACAAACCAGCGACAGCGGTTTTTTCCTGCAGGAAGTCGGTGTTACCAACGAAGCAACGACTGGCAGTCTGTCCCAAGGTGGAGCACGCGTGGCTGGTGGTGAGCAAATCAACACAATGCTCAATGCCGCTGACCTGTTGTCATTCGACGCCACGCAAGCCAATGCCTCACAGGTGGCGGGACGTTTGCTGACACCTGTTGCCAGCACTGCTTCGTGGCTCAACGTCGCAGAAGACGTCACCACCAACGCGGGTCTCTCTTACTTACCTGCAATCTCCGACATTACGGCATGGTACAAAAAACGCCTTGCTCCCGGCGCTCAACTCGACCCGGTCACCACCATCGCATCAGCCATTGCGGTCAGTGGTCCAATCAGTCGCGTCAGTGCACAGCCTGGCATCTTCAATGTCCAGATCACCGACACGCTCATCAGTCCCAACAGCGACGGTACCAAGGACAGTATGCACATCGAAGCCGACGTCACGCGCAATGCTCAATGGACGGTTACACTCAAGGACAGCTAGGGCACGCCCATCGGTATTCCCAGCAGCACCGTCACCGGCAGTGATGCCCACCTTGTGGCTGACTTCACTAACTTCCCGTCCGATGGCAGCTATATCTACGAAATTACCGCGGAATCCTCCGGCGTTGATGCTACCGCTGTCACCGGTACGTTCAAGGTCGATGCGACCTATCCCACAGCCACGCTCACCGAGCCCAGCAATAACGCCACCGTCGATGGCGTGGTCCAGATTCAGGGCACCGCAGACGATGCAGCCAACTTCGACAAGGTGGTCATTACCTTCGATCCCGATGGTAGCGCGTCCAACTACGCCCCCGAAGAAATCTACTCAAGCATCAGTCCGACCATCGACCAACTGATCACTGTCCTCAACACCACTGTCTATCCGAACAATATTGAAAACGAAGCCCCTGCCGAATTGACCATGACGGTCTACGACAAGGCAGGCAACATCAGCACGACCACGCGATCGCTGATGATCGCCAACCCGGTACCCGACACCACGCAGCCTAGCATCACGCTAACCGCAACGCATGACGGTCAAACCGTTACGTCATCGTCTTCGCCACTAACTGGCACGTTGGATGTCAACGTCTCGGCCACCGACAACGAAGCGTTAGCCAAGATCGAATTGTTACTCGATGACACCGTCGTCGCTAGTACGGATATCGACGCGCAACCCGCAGGCAGTCTCGCCTATTCGCTTCAAACCTACTACATGGCTGACGGCGTGCACGCCCTGGCTGCGCGCGTCACCGACGCATCAGGCAACGTGGCCACCCAGGATCTGACGTTCCTCTCGTCAAGCCCGATCTCCAACTTCAAGGTCACACCTGATAAGATCACATCGACTTCAACGGACACCACGTTCACCTTCTCCGCCAACCTGTTGCAGGATGGTACGTGGACGTTGACCTTTACGAGTGACACTTCCGGGGCGATACCCCCCGCTTCCATCACCGGCACGGGCAACGTCATCAGCGAAACCCTCGATGCGGGCGATCTCTCCGACGGACTTTACACCGCGACACTCACCGTTGACGGCTTAACTGGCATCGCGCCCGCTGTGGACTTTGCGGTCGATCTGGTACAAACCAGCCCCATCGCATCCATCACCGGTCTGGCTGAAAACTCCGACGCAGAATACATCGACGAAGACGGCCAACCCACCGTTATCCGCGATGGTCTTTATCCACTCAAGGGCACGGCCGACGATGCCGACCTTACCGACCCTGTGCTCTACAAAGTCGAACTCTACAACCCCAGCACCGGCGACTTCGTGGCCAATGTCTCACCCGCTGGCATGACGCGCGATGCCGATGGCTACGTCACCGGTCGCGTGAACAGCTCCACTGGAAACCAATTCGGCGACCTGGACTTCACACTCACCCGCAACGGCATCTACGACCTGGTCCTCACCGTCCAATCCGGCGGCAAATACGCTTACGACTCGGCCCGCATCAGTCTCGAAAGCCAACTGAAAATCGGACAGTTCGGATTCAGTCAGCAGGACCTGGTCATCCCCGTTTCCGGTCTGCCATTACCCGTGATCCGCACCTATAACAGTCTCAATGCTGATAAGTCCGGCGACTTCGGCCACGGTTGGACATACTCCATTGCCGACGTCGAACTGGAACACGACGAACCCTTCTCCATGCGAACCGGTGATATTTTTGCAGGCCGCAATGTCACCGTCACACTCCCCGATGGCAAGCGTACCACCTTCCGCTTCGGCTTGCGTCGCATCGACCGCTGGGGCTTCCAATACATCGCGTATTACACTGCCGCTCCAGGTATCTACGCTTCGCTCGAACCCATTGGTGATGCCAGGTTCAACTTCCTTGGCGGTCTGCAAAACTGGAATGCTGGAACACAAACCAGCCCCGAACGCTTTGAATTCAAAGGCTACAATCTCACCACTAAGGACGGCACCAAGTACGAAATCCTACGCGAAAACCTTGGTGGTCACTTTGTCTACTTCGGCTCTGTGGGCGAACCCTATGTCCAAGCTTACGGCAAGGCCTACCTCAACTCCATCACCGACCGCAACGGCAACAAGGTCGTCTTTCAACGTTCCAATACCTCCAGCGGTGGCCTGTCGCGCCTCGACCACTACAACGCCTCAGGCACCTTGACCAAATCCATCGTCTTTGAAAAAGACAGCCAAGGTCGCATCATTGCCATCCACGATCCCAATCATCTTGACGAAAACGGTGACGTGCTGCCGGACGCCAACGCGGCCTTCGTCTACGAGTACGATACCAACGATAATTTACAATATGTCCGTCAACTCACCGACGAAACCGACCCGGGAAATCCGGTCTATAGCACAACCGAATACATCTACGACAATCCTGCCTTCCCGCATCACATCACCGACATCGTCGATGCCCGTGGCGTCACGCCGCTCAAAACCATCTACGATGACGCCGGTCGCATGATTGCCACCGAGGATGCCAACGGCAACCGCATCGAACTCACTCACGATCTCACCGGCAAGACCGAAACCGTCTTCGACCGCCAGGGCAATCCCACCCTCCACACCTACGACACCCATGGCAACGTCACTGCCACCACCAATGCCCTGGGACACACCGTCAGCTACACCTACGATTCGGTCGGCAACGAACTCACCGTCACCGACCCCCTGGGCAATGTCACCACCAGAACCTATTCAGGCACCAACGTCACTTCCATCACTGATCCCCTCGGCAACACCACGCGATTCAGCTACGACGGGTACGGCAACCAAACGTCCGTCACCGATCCGCTGGGCAACAAAACCACCAGCAAATACGACAGCCATGGTAATCTCACCAGCACCACCGACAGCCTCGGCAACACCACAACCAACAATTACGATGCCGACGGCAATCTCGTCTCCACCGTCGATGCCGCTGGCAATACCAACGCGACGTTCGCTTATGCCCCCGGAAGCGGCAATCTCACTTCCGTTACCGATGCCTCCGGCGTCACCCGCAGTTTCACCTACGACTCCCAGGGCAACCAGACGCACACCAACTTCATCTGGATCAATCCCGCTGGCAGCAACGACATCCGCACCATCACCACGCAGAGCATTTACGATAGTGCAAACCGTGTGATCCAATCCATCGATCCCGATGGCAACACTTCCTCCACCATCTACAACGAAATCGGTAAAGCCGCTTCGTCGACCGATGCGCTGGGACACACCAGTACCAGTACCTACGATGCTCGTGGCAATCTCATCGAATCCATTAGTCCGGGCGATCCGCAAACCTTCAGCCGCACCGTTTATGATGCCAACGGCCGGGCCGTGGTGACGATGGACTCGGCGCCCGTCGGTCTTCCGGATGGTTATCCCAATGGCTCGCGAACGATTTATGATGCTGCCGGTCGCGTGGTTCGCACTGAACGTTTGGCTGAAGTCAACATCAGTCTGACCACCGACAGTAATGGCCAACCCACCACGGTTTTGACGGGCTATGCTGCGGTGCTTTCGTCGAGTAAGACGGTTTACGATGCTGCCGGTCGTACGCTTGAATCCACTGGTCCCGATGGTCAAACCACGCGCTACGAGTATGACGATGCTGGTCGCCAGCTTGCTGTCACCGATGCACAGGGCAATCGCACCACGTTCACCTACGACGCTGCCGGTCGACAAACAATGGTCACTGATGCCCTGGGCCGCAAGACTAAATTTATCTACGATGCCCTGGGCCGCCGTACACAGACGGTTTACTCGGATGGAACCTTCACCAGCACGCAATACGACACCCTCGGTCGCCGCACGTCCGAAACCGATCAGGCAGGCAAAACCAAGTCCTTTGAATATGACGATCTGGGTCGCTTGACCGCTGTGATTTTGCCAGCAGTCTACGATCCTGAATCTGGACTTCCGGGGGTTAGTCCACGTTACGAATACGAATACGACCTCTACGGCAACCAATCGCTCATCCGCGATCCCAAACGCCGGGAAACCCGCTTCACCTACGACGAACGCAATCGCCAACTCACTCGGCAATTGCCCATGGGTCAAACCGAGTCGCGCGAGTATGACAGCCTCGGCCGCCAGTTCCGCATGACGGACTTTAAGGGACAAATCACCCAGTATGCCTATGACGGCTACGGGCGCACGATCGCCAAACATCTCTTTGAAGCCGGGCGTGATCCAGATATTGACAACTCCACGCAGACCATCGATTACATCTACGATGACCGCGGCCAGCAAAGCCAAATCGTCGAAGATCGTGGCACCACCGAGTTCTTCTACGATCCTGACATTCGGCTTGTGGGTCTTGCCACGCCCGAGGGGGTGACGAGTTACGAATTCGATGAAGTCACCGGCCGCAAGACTGCCGTCTTCTCTGCCAACACGCGCGTGGAGTATGCGTATGATACGCTGGGTCGCATGAGTACCGTTGCCACGACGATGCTCAATGGCGTGAATCTGACCGTGCCACAGACGACGACGTACCAGTACACGGCCGTCGGTTCGCGTGCCAGTCAGACCTTACCCAATGGCGTGACCACCGAGTACACGTATGACGAGTTAAATCGTTTGGTCGACCTCGAACACTTTGATGATGGCGATAATTTGATTGCGCGGTATGCGTACTCCCTCGCTGCTGACGGTCGACGCACCGCAGTCAACGAGCAACGTCGCGAAACCGACAACACGCTAAGCAACACGACGATCCAATACACCTACGACAACCTCAATCGCCTGGTGCAGGAACATTCGACCAGCGACCTGCTCAACCAGAATCGCAACTTCACCACCAACTACGTCTACGACACCGTTGGCAATCGTCTGTCTAAAAATCAAACCCCCGGAAGCGGTGACGATGGCACAGTTCAGACCATCACCTATACCTACAATAATAACGATCTGCTCTTGACAGAGACCGCCACCGGCGACGAAAATTACAGTACCACATACGGCTATAATGCCAACGGCTCTTTGACAAGTAAATCCACCAGCGACGACAAACCCGAAGCAGTCGCCTATGGCTACAACCTGGAGCAACGTCTAAGCACCGCCATCATCGCGCGCATCGAAGATGGTAAACAGGTCAACCTCACATCGAGTTACACCTACAACCAATCCGGCACGCGCGTCCGCAGTGACGAGTCGTACTATCTCAACGAAGACACCAACACGACGGTCACCCAGGCCAAGGTCTACCTGCTCGACAGCTACAACCCCACCGGTTACGCCCAAGTCTTCGAACAACGCAACGGTGTCGGCGACCTGCAAATCGCCTACACCATCGGCGACGACGTGCTGACTCAAACCAGCGCCTCTGCAGGAACTTCCGGGGGCCAACACCTGCTCTACGACGGCCACGGCAGCACGCGCCTACTCACCGACAACACCGCCGCCATCGCATCAACCGCAAGATACGACTACGACGCCTACGGCATCGCCCTGAACTTCAACCCCGGTATCACCAACCAACCCCTAACGAATCTGCTCTACTCCGGCGAACAATTCGACCCCGGCCTCCAACAACAATATCTGCGGGCAAGATATTACGACCAGTCAATCGGCAGGTTCAACCGGCTCGACCCATTCGAAGGCTTATTAGACGAACCACAGTCATTGCATAAATATACATATACTCACTGTGATCCGGTCAACGGCACAGACCCAAGCGGTTTGATTGATTTAAATATTTGGAGTCTGTTGACTGCAGTTGGAATTCTAGGAACACTTGGAGGTATTTACCTTGTTGGAATGAATGTTGTAAATCATCTCAAAAAATTAGAGGTTATTGACGACATTAAACTCATACTCCGGCAAAGTAATCTTGATGCAAGTATTATCGCCACAATGGATCGTCAAGCGTCTCAGCTTGGCTTAAAAGTGCTAGGCAGTCTAATTGACCTTTTGGGTGATGCTGCACAAGACTTCTTTTTCTCAACAATAATGGGAGCAGTATTTGCCGGAGGTTTTATAGCTCTTCTTGGCGGCCTCCCCAAAATCGTAAAATTTATAAACATTGGGATTAAGAATTTTAGAAAATATCGGGCATTAATACGTCAAGTACCGCATGGCCTTACCAGAACGCAATTTCGACAAGCGTCTAAACTAATACGCGAAGGTGTTAGCGAAATTAGCGATGACATAATAGTGCATGGCAGCAGAGTTCACGGCGACATCAAGCCCGCAAGCCACCCAGAATATCCTAGCGATATCGATTTTGCGGTATTAGTTGATTCGGACAAATTCGATTCTCTCATCGATGCTGCCGGACTTCTAAAAAAATCCAACAAACATAAAAAAGAACTTGAGCATGCAGTCAGAGTAAGAAAACTGAACCACTACCGGCTGA
>DLCK01000088.1:0-20863 GCA_002480565.1 Phycisphaerales bacterium UBA7800
AAACCCATCGCCGTGACAATAACATGCGTTACCGAACCTTGACACAGTAAACGAGTCGCAATGACGGTTTGATATGTATTTATTGGACGTCCGAACCATATCGGAAGAATCGCTGTCAGATCATCTGTGAATGATAAACGGTTGATATGGGTCAGAGATTGACTTACTGCTTGGCGATCATCTCTTCAAAGTCCGGCGCACAGAGTCCGGTATGTTGGTTGTAACCACTCTCATGTGAACGATAGCGTGGCTTGGCTTCCCATTGATGTGTCAGGAAATCGTCCCCGGTTTCTTTGAGATAGGTTGCAAACAATTGGCGGTGTCGATTCAGCTCAGTTGCATAGTCTGGATCATGAATCAGGGATCGCTTTTCGTCAGGATCATTTTGGAGATCAAAAAATTCTTCGCCAGCAGAAGGTCCAACGTCTTCGAGATACCGCGTGTACTTGTAACGTCCAGTACAAAGCATCCGCCCCGGTTCTACGGTAAAGCCCCACTCGGTATGCCACTGACTCACGACATAGTCATGGCCATGATCCGTTTTCTGACCTGTTGCATAGGGGAGCATTGAAATCCCATGCCCCGGTTGAGCATCAGGCATTTGCGTGCCAGCCAAGTCACAGATCGTCGGTGCCAGATCCATTAGTGAAAACAACGCGGTGTCGAGCCATTGGCCTTTAGACGGGATGTCTTTACCGCTGAGGATCATGGGGACGCGCGTGGTCTGTTCATAAAAGCTGGTGTGCTTGGTGGTCATCCCACGTGAAGCGACGTTGTCACCGTGATCTGCCATGAACAGAATCGTGGTGTTCTGGCGTTGACCTGATTCATCCAACGCAGCAAGGATGCGCCCGACATTGCGATCGGTCATATCCACATAGTGATAATACGCTGCAAGGTAGTGTTGGAAATTCTCACGACTCCAACCTGCGGTCTGGGCTTGGCGACGATGCGCACAGCAGATGTACTGGACGCTTCGTGGTCGATTGGCGTAATCATCAAACTCAAAATTGGACGGCAGTTCAGGGAGTTTTTCAGGATATGGCGGATTGTCGTGCTTGCCGATGTGTTCGCCGATATAGCCACAGATGTTATGTGGGTTGTTAAGGTCCGCCACTGCCATGAACGGTTTGTCTGCTGGCTTACCGGACATGGATTGGAAGTAGTGTTCGACCTGCCGGGTCGTACCTTCATCCAAGAATGAGTCATAATTCAGTGGCCAGCCGTCAGGATCTTTAAATACGACTTCTTCGCGGGGTAAGCATTCAAAACCATCAAGCGCGCCGTAGTCATGGTTCTTGCCAAAGTGAATTGCGTGATAGCCTGCTTTGACCAGTTGTTGGCCGAGTGTCGGGATTTTCTGTTCGTTGATATCTGCATTTTCGAACTTGCCCCCATTGGACATGACACCTGTCTGATGCGGTAAACGTCCGGTCCAGAAGCTCGCACGAACTGGCCCACACAGTGGATACTGTGAGTAGCATCGCTTTAAACCGACACCGTTTTGAAACAGTGAATCGATATTCGGTGTATGGACATTGGGATTGTCGGTGCAGCCAAGGGCGCCGAGTGTGAGTTGGTCAGCAATGATTAAAAGGATGTTTCGCATGATGCTGATCCAACATACTCTTCTGGATGTTGAATTGCAAAAGGCCTGCAAAACAAGGTATTGCTATCGCAAGTGATTAGTGTTTGTCATCGTCTTTATGTTCATCATCAAATGTCACCGGCCCAAAGTTCAGGAATGCCACGCGAGTGAACTGCCTGAAACGACCGATGGCAAGCAGGCGATGTTCGTCTTTGAACTCAATGGAAATTGAGCCGAGTTTCAGGACTCCGTTTTTGAGTTTGCCTTTGATCGTGTTCTGTTCCATCTCGTTGGATTCGGTGTTCTCCTGCCAACGATAAACGACTTCAAATTGATCACCTTCGACATGCTTGATTTGGAATTCAACTTTCCAACACAAATCCCACATGCCTGACCATGTGCCTTCAAACGTTTTAGGTTCGGTTTTGAGTTGCGCTTTGGTGTGGTGACGATGCTCTGCGTTTTCATCCGCAAGCAGTTGTGACGGCGAGAGCAAAATGACAAGCAGCAGCAGGGCGGACAATGATTTCATGACGGACTCCCGGTTTGAAAAAGTGATGAGGTGTTTTCGTTTCAATGGGAAGATACAACGCAGCTTTGAAGTTGGCAAGCAATATCCTGTTTGTGTTACGTGATCGTTTTGTCCTTTATTTGCAGTGGTTTTTTGGATTGCAATTGAATCCTGCGATGCGTTATACTTGCCCTTGGCCAACAGGTGGCCACCGAGTCCGCGGGAAAGGCTGAGCCTGCCTGAATTCAACTTTGCTTGTTCATCCAATGTCGATGAACTTCTTTCAAGCCCGTCACAGCGGACGCCGGGCCAGTCTCTTTGAAAGGAGTTCTCTTATGGCAGTCCCGCCAACCCCGTCCCCCATCACATTGCAGAAGCTGCCGGCTAAGCCTGATTTGAATCAGCTTAAAAAACAGGCCAAGGAATTGCTGCGCGATTTTAAAGCTCATGAACCTGATGCGCTCACGTTGGTGACGCGTTTTTTCACGCCCCCGGAAGATGACTCGCTGACGTTATCACAGGCGCAACTCACCTTGGCACGGTCTTACGGTTTTGAGAGTTGGCCCAAGCTTAAAGCGTTTGTCGATGGCGTCACCACACAGCGACTGTTTAAAGCAGTCATGGCAGGTGAACATGCGACGGTGAAGAACATGCTTGACCGTCGGCCTGAATTGGTTAACGCCAGTGGTGATGGCACGGGTAATGGTGAACGCCAACTCATCCACTGGGCGATTCTCAACGATGATCCGCGGATGCTTCAAATTCTCATGGATGCCGGGGCCGATGCACACAAAGGCATTTGGCCACACCGTGAGTCGACCGATGCCTACACCCTTGCCAAAGAACGTGGTTTGGATCACCTTGTCAACATCATTGATGACTCGGAGATGCAGCGGCGAGAGTCGATGAGTTGCCCCAACATCACCATCAGCCCGACACTCGATCAACTCAATACGTTGATTACAGATGGGAAAAATGATGATGCCATTGCGATGCTCGAAGCCCAGCCGGACTTGATTAAACAGTGCAATCGTGAAGGCGGCAGTCCGCTACATGTGGCATGCAGTGTGGCTAATGAGCAGATGGTGGATTGGTTGTGCGCTCATCGTGCCGATGCACGTAAAGTGGATATCAAAGGATACACGCCGATGGATCATGCGGTGTTGGCAACGGATTGGAAGCATGCCCATCGCATTGAAGCCTCACTTTCAATCATGGATCGTTTGATGGTTCGTGGTTGTGAAGTCACTGCAATGGGTGCAGCAGCCATGGGGGATTGTGAACGACTTAAGCAATTACACAAGCAGTCGCCGGGTTGTCTCAAAGGCGGGCATCACTGGTATTGGGGGTGGGGTGGCTACCTGTCTGTCGCAGTCATTTTTGATCGCAAAGATGTATTGGAATGCCTGCTTGATCTGGGGTTGGATATTGATGAGCCGATCCTGTTGGATACCGAGGAAGACGAAGCCTGGAGTTGGGGCGGCCCCCTTTGGCGTGCTGCTGCGATGGGGCGACATGAGCTTGCTGCATATCTGCTTAAGCGCGGCGCGAATCCCAATGCCAATGTGTATGCATCGGGTTGGCCGTTGGATCGGGCGTATGAACGTGGTGATCAAAAAATGGTGGACATGCTTTACCAGGCGGGTGCCAAACCCGAGGCGTGGACACTGTGTGCTGCGTTTGATGTTGAAGGTGTCCAGCGGATACTTGATGAGAAAGAACATACTCCGGATTACCTGCGCGAATTGGTTTGGTCGGCTGCGTGTTGTACATGCTTGCCGATTGTGAAGTTGGTTTTGCCACAATTGAAGCTCGCAGCAGATGACACACATTGGCATGATTTGCTATCGCAACCACTGCGATGTGGTGTCCCCTCCGAAGCGGTCAAGCCTGCGGACTATAACGATGATGATCGTTTTGAAATCATGCGACTCATGCTTGATGCGGGTGGTGATCCCAATGCGCGTGGGCGGTTTGGTTTGACGCTACTTCACTTTGTTGCAGCGCGTGATGGTTTTGCTGCTTGGTCACTGATGGGTGAAAAAAATCGCAACCGTTTTGCGACAATGCTCCTTGATGCTGGGGCTGATCCAAGTCTGCGTGATGAATTACTTGGCAGTACGGCAATGGGTTGGGCCTGTCGTTATGGGCGCAAAGATTTGGTGCAATTGCTCATTGAACGCGGTGTTCCTGTGGTAGAACCGGATGCGCTTGGTTGGGCAACACCAATGGCGTGGGCTCAAAAAATGGGGCATGTGTCGATTGTGAAGCTGTTGGAAAATGCGATGTGATATTGGATTGTTAATGACAGATTGCAATGCGACCCGTCAGATTCATCACGTTGTGATTCATCTGGCGGCTTGGGGTTAAAACAAATCTAGGTGTGATTTTTTTACACAAGCCGCCAGATGAGCCTTGGCGAATCTGACGGGTCAAATTACCATGAATCCATGCCACTTCCCGGGAAAATATGGCGTCATATTACATTCGGAACATATAACAGTTGGCTTCCGGGAGACCCGCGCGGTTTTCGTGATCATGACCACCGTGTGCACAGTGGCGGCGATCATCGTTGTCAACCACCACAAGGCGAACATGATGGATTACATGAGTATGCCAAGCGACATAGCGGTAAACCGATTGTGATTCGTAAGGCAGATCGTCTTATTGTACTCCAATCCATTCGCCGCAAACTCGATTCAATGGAGCACCGTTTTGTGATCATTGCCAGTTGTGCAATGCATGTGCATGTGTTGGTGGAGTTGCCTGATGATGGGAAACTGATTCGACGTTTTGTCGGGCAGCTTAAGCGGACAGCATCACATGCACTGCGTAATGTGTCTCCGGGGCGTGTTTGGGCACGTGGTGGGAATCATGAACCGGTGGTAACACGGGCGCATCATCGTGCGGTTTATGACTATCTGCGACGTCATGACAAAGCATGGGTATGGACGCTTAAAGACGGTGTATTTTTTAATGGGTGATTTGATGGGATGCGACCCGTCAGATTCATCACGTTGTGATTCATCTGGCGGCTTGGTTTGTGTCGTGTCGTTTTGATTGATCAGGGGACGAGGAATGCGTCGTTGATTGAGCGGGGGGCTTCGTTGCCGGTGTAGTCGTCGATACCGGAGACGAGCCAGATGTTATCGCCGCGGACGACGGGATTGCGTGACCATTGGACACTGCCGGAGGCGAGGAGAATGTTCTGCCCCTGGCGGTTATGTCTCATGCTCGGGAGGTTGGGTTCAAAGTCTGCCAGGTGATGGAGGTTTTTACCATCTGCATAGAACAGCGGATTCTTGTCTGCCAACACGGCTAATTGGTTGTTTTGATTGAGCTTGATTGCTTTTTTGGAGTACTGGTTCTGGTAGCTGTAGGAGACGGCGTTGTACTCTGGCCAGTCGTGCATGTCACGGGTCAGATCCTTGGGCGCGTCTTCGTTGTTGGGGCAACTTAGTGATTGGGGATTGATGTAATGTTCACGAGCCAGCAGGTAGAGATTAGCCGAGTTGGATTGGATATTGTTGTCGGATTCCTTACCCACTTTCCACCATGCCGAACCGGGACGTGCATCACCACGTGGCATTACGCCGTTGTAGTCGTTGGCATAGTGTCCCATTGCCACGCCCGCAGTCGCCAGATTGCTTTCGCAGGCAAAGCGACGGGCATCATTGCGGTGTCGGGTGAGCATCGGCAGGCCAAGTGAGATCGCCATGAGAATCATCGCTGCAATGGCGGCAACCTCTGGCATGGTGATCGGAAGTGAAGGCAACCGGCGACGGGATTCGAACATCATCGACGTCCGCTGATCCTCTTCATATTGATCAATGCGATCAAGTGTCGAAAGGATTAGTGAGTCAGGTGCTACAGGTACTTCCCAGTGATCCAGATTGCTGAGCATGTCTTCGACGATTTGTTCGTCGCTACCTTGATCCGGGCGCACACCTACAGAGTTCAGATCCAGCCACTGGTCAATGGCGTCGGTGAGTCTGGGGTCGATGGGGTCAGGTTGGTTTGAATGCTCAGTCATGGTGTTTTAGTTGGCCGAATCGCTTTGATTCGGTTTGGGGTTGGGCCATCAAACAACCATGCCGTTAGGGCAGGTCGCATGAAGGTCAATTCTCGTACGTGGAGGCGAACGTCTGCTTCCACTGTTTGGCAAAGTTGGCAACCGCTGCATGCAGACGACTTTTAATCGTCCCCAGCGGGACATCCAACGAGTCGGCCATGTCCTTGTAGGCCAACTGATGAAAGTAGGCCAAGACAAGAACCTGTCGTTGATGCTCCGGCAGGTTTTCAATGACCTGTCGAACCATCTCGCGTTTTTCCTGATCGCTAAGTGACTCGTCGGGCTGGACGGTCTGGGCCTGCATCAGGTCCACAAACGTCGTACCGCTGCCACCTGATCCACCACTGCCCGAACTTCCGGGGGCTGGTGCGTCCAGGGACACGTTGGCATGTCGTTTATTTCTACGCAGGTAGTCCCGTGCTTTGTTCGCAGCAATTGTAAAAAGCCATGGTTTTAATTGGCGATCGGTCTCAAAACGGTCTGCTCGAAGGTGAATTTGCAGAAATGTATCCTGAAAAACGTCCTCGGCCGCAGCTCGTGAACCTAGAAATCGAAACAGAAATGCAAAAAGTTCCTGCTGATAACGCTTGATTAGAGCAGTAAATGCGCCCCGGTCACCTGCGCAGTACAGCTCAATGAGACGTTCGTCTGTGAGCTGGGGGTAATCAGGTGTCTCCGAAGCCAAATCCATATGATCAGATTCTAGCTTTTGAATCAGCAGAAGGCGAAGAGAATTAATGAATCAATTATCAGTCATTGAGTCTTGAGAAAAAAACGCAAGCCGCCAGATGAAGACCAAAGGGATGAATCTGACGGGTAAGATCACGATTTTTGAAAAGGTGGTCCTGCCCGTCAGATTCACTTTGTTCATCTGGCGGCTTGCGAGATTATTCGTAGGAGTAGCACTTACCCAACCGGATTGATCGCCAAACCGGTAGCCAGTTTCGGGTAGAAGAAGGTGCTCTTCTGGGGCATCAGTTCGCCGCTGGAGCAGACATCGCCGATGGATTCAATCGGGGTGGCCTGCATGATGACGCCCAGGTCGTAGCTTTCTGAATCGGTGATGGTTTTGGTTTCCTTAAGGTCATGGGGGAACTTCCAGGTTGCCTTGCTGCCGTCGCAGAATGTGGGTTCGCAGATGCCTTCGACGATCAGGTGTTGAAGAACCGCGACATCAAGTTGACGCCATGCATCGCTCATATTGCCATGCGACTCCTTAAGTGGATCGGTGTCCACGGTGGTTGCGATGTGCAAACCAGCCTTGGGATCGTAGAGTCCCATGGCATGCGGGCCAGCATCGGGGAGCGCTGCTTCGAGTTCTTCCATCGTGCCATCGAAAGGTTTGATGACCAGTTTACCGGCTGAGGCAGCAGCAAATTTTTCGAAGCTGTAATCCTTCATCCCGCCAAGGACGCGATGCGTTGGCAGAACAATACAACCCGGATCAGACAAAGCGACCAGGACGAACAGGCATTGATTGCCGGTGTGACCTTCAGCAAAGGGACCCATGTCTTCGCGGTAGTTCAAAGCAGTCCCATAACGATGATGACCGTCGGCAATAAACGTGTCACAGGGGCCAAGGGCATCCTGGAACTTGGATATATCTGAACCCTTTTCAATGACCCAGACTTCGTGGAAAACACCGTCATTGGTGGTCGTTGCCGTGAAAGTTGGGTTGCCTGCGTCTGCTACTTTGTCGAGCAGTGGCTGGACATTGCCTGCTTGATCAGCAAAGAGACCGAAGATCGGGGACAGCTGAGCCTGTGTGGCTTTCATTAATTTGAGTCGATCTTCCTTGGGTGCAGAGAAAGTTTGCTCATGGGGGAAGATACCACCATTGCCGTTTTCGCCCGGGCCAAAGTCCTGTAACTGCACATTGGCGATGAGTCCGCGACGCTTGTATTCGGTGCCGCTGACGGTGTAGGTCTGCTGGTAAACATAGATGGCAGGGGTGGTGCGTTTGCGAAGCACGCCACTGTCGATCCACTGCTTAAAGACTTCAGCAGATTGGAGATAGGTTTCGTCCGGGCCGACGGTTTTCGGTGGCAGGTGAGGCAAATCCACCTTCACAATGTTATTGGGATTGCGATCCAAAAGCGCCTGCTTGGAGCATTCGTCCAACACATCGTAGGGTGGCGCTATCAGGCTGGACAAATCTTTTATTTCATTGAAGTTATATTCAATCGCGGCAATGGGGTGAATCTTTGGCATGGCTTTTGCAAATCCTCTTTCATCAGGATAATTCAACTGTCACAAGGCCCAACAGGGTACCGGCAGTTGAAACTTTTTGAAAGTGAGCTGCAAGGATTGGAGCTCTTTAAACGTTCTGCAAACATGTGACCACCCGTCGCAGAAGTCGCGACTGTGGGACTTGGCCAGAATGTAAACTTGGGATGTCGATTGAACTGACACAGTCTGACTTGTCCCAAATAGACAAGCAAGGAGGTAACCGATGACCCCCACGTTTGATGAACAATATGTGCATAACACTGCTTTTGAGCAGACAAAAAATAGAAAATTTCCACATTCTGTGATTTCGGCCTTTGATTATTCTCTGAACTGGCTAAGATTCCGCGTCTTGAATTTAGTACCGCACCCACAATGGATGAGGAGGTGTGTTGTGGCAAACCTCATGGTTGAGGGCCAACTGTTGTCCCTGGACAATGCCCAACGTTTATTGGCTGACATGCGTTGTCGCCAGCTCGAATGTGCCCGGCAAGGCAAAATCAAACAGTCCGCTGACTACGCGCTAAAGGCCCAACGCCTGCGTAAAGCGATCGAACATCGCCTGCAACAGACGTCATAGTAAATGTTCAGTCCTCACCCAGGGGCAGTTGATCACATGCAATCTTCTCATTTTTTTTGGCGTCACTTCCCGTGGGCGTGTTGCTGAAGGTGTCGATACGCGCTGATTTAAATCAGTAACAGACACGCTCTGATACAGCATCACAAATTCAACTGTATTGTTTATGTCTTGTCTTAGCTGCGACACTGCTTGTCGCTGACCGTTATGTGATCCATAGTGATGTAATCAGCGACACGCAGTGTCGCAGCTATAATTTTAATCAACATGCGATACGTCACGATTGGATTTAGAACGATCTAATGATGAGACTGGTATTGCATCAGCGATACAGCTTACGCTCCGCTGTAGCCAAAGCTTTCCAGGTCGATGTTGAGCTTCTTGATCTTGTAGCGGATGATGCGTGGCGTGATGCCCAACTGTCTTGCTGCAGCAGCGGCGTTGCCTTTACAGGTCTTAAGCGCGTCGCTGATCAAGTCGCATTCCAACGCATCGACCTGAGCTTCAAATGTGCCGGTCTGTGTCTGACCCGGAGCCTCGGGCATTTCCAGAGTCGGGGGCAAGTTGTGTGCACAGATCACGCCATCGTCCGCAAGCAGGACCGCATGTTCGATGCAGTTTTCCAACTCCCGGACATTACCTGGCCAGTGGTAGGCCATCATCGCGTTGATCGCTGGCGTACTGATACGTTTGATGAGCTTGTCCGTCTTCTTGGCATAAGCTTGAGCAAAGTGATTGGCTAAGAGCAGGATGTCATCACGTCGTTCACGCAGGGGTGGTAATACGACTGGGAACACATTAATGCGGTAGTAAAAATCCTGACGCAATTGGGCATTCTGTAATGCGGTTTCAAGGTCACTGTTGGTTGCTGCGATGATGCGTACATTTGCCTTAAGGGTTTGGTTGGAGCCAACGCGTTCAAACTCCTGTTCCTGAAGCATACGCAGGATTTTAACTTGTAATGATGGGTAGAACTCACCAATCTCATCGAGGAATAACGTCCCACCTGCCGCTTCTTCAATGCGTCCAATACGTTGATTAATCGCGCCGGTAAACGCGCCTTGCTCATGGCCGAAGAGTTCGGATTCCAAAAGGTTTTCTGAAAGCTGTGCGCAGTTGACGCGAACAAACGGGCTGTTGGCGCGGGCCGATGCATAGTGGATGGCTGAGGCGATCAGTTCCTTGCCGGTCCCGGTTTCGCCGCGAATCAATACGGTCGTATCACTAGAGGCAACACGTTTGATTTTCACATAGACTTCGCGCATTAAACGCGAGTTGCCCACGATGTTTTCAGGTCTGAATTTTTCTTCCAATGCATCGCGCAGCCGAAGGTTTTCATCCTGCAACGCCTGTGCTTGTTCCTGCTTGATTCGACGAACCCGTACGTCGTATCCGATCATTGATGCCACGATGGTCAGGCAGCGTTCAGCTTCATCCAGATATTGCAGATGCTCTTGGAGAATGTCCACAGCCAGTGTGCCGATGGTTGTGGTGCCCAGCGTTATGGGAACACAAATGAAACTCACATCTTTGAGCGCGACATTACTGCGGTCATGAATCCGATCACAGAAACGTGGCTCATCGGCAATGCTTGGGACAATGATCGACTGCCCGGTGGACATCACATAACCGGTGACACCTTCACCGGGTTTGTAGCTGCTCGTTGAGTTGGTTGTTTGCGCATGAGTTGTGGCAGCGACATGCAGTCGGGTTTCCTCACCATCCAGAAGCATCACTGTCCCACGCTTCATTTGCAGACGGTCTTCAAGGACCTTGAGAATTTCAGTCAAAGTCTGTTGATGGCCGCTACGCTCGGATAAAACCCGGGCGATATCATAGAGTGCCTGCATCTCGCTTTCACGACGACGCTTCTGGTCGGCACACATCACTGGGTCTGCTGCATTCATATGCAATTGACAGTCATCTGAACAGACCATAGGCAACGGATTGTTGGTCTTTTCGGCCTCACGCATCGGCAATACTCACAGCGTCGAGGGGTGTTTGGGTAACTCTCATACAGGAAAAAGTGACGTTAATGTCGTTTGTGGCATTGGTTACCAAAGTTTAATGCCGCTGCTAACATCAATGAATCTCGTACCTTCCCAAAGAGTCAGTCATACGCTTGATAGTACATATGCAAAAACAATGCCGAAAAACAAGATATGGAATTTAATTGGGCAACAGGCTAAGTCTTTTGTTCTGCCATGCACTCTGCAATTTCCAATGTGTAACGATCAACAGACTCATCATGTAAGAGCTGCGACACTGCATGTCACTGACAAAGCGTTAGATTTAAAGGTTGATCGCAGTTGATGACTACTTGCGGCATCGCGTGTTTTTGAGGTTCGGCAATTCATGCACGGGACGACTCTGCTGATGAACTGAATCGCAATCAGCAGCCGTCCCTGTCATCACATCTGCATGCAACTGCAATGCCGAGGCCTTAAACAGACACCATGTATGGACACCTTGGCGAAGGTTGAATTCGCTGATCGCCTGCTGTGTGACTTCCACGAGTACGCCCGGTGCTTGCGATGCTTCACCATCACCTGCTTGCATATCCACCACGCAGAAGTGTCGGTTGGATTGCTCAATGACCTGACGCACCACGCCCGGCAAACGGTTCTGCATCGTGATCGTCTCCGCCGGAGACATCGCCAAGGTGATGTCACTGGGACGCAATAACCCATTGACACATTGCCCCGCAATAAACGCATCATCAATCACACCGCGCACCGGATACCGCATCGCTGCACTTGGGGTGTTTCGAAAACGCATCACTGTCAGGCCTGCTGACTGATCCAAATGATCCACCGTCAATGGCAACACGTTCACCGGCTCGCTGAGGTTCAGCCGATTAAACGTCCGCTGATCCTGCACCAATTCCATGAACCGACCTTGGGCAATCGTCCGCCCATCACGTATCAACAGCAGGTGATCCGTTAAACTCAACAATTCACTGAGTTGATGACTGACAATCATCATCGGGATGCGCATCAGCGTTTGTACCTGCTTAAGCAATGGCAAAATTTGATCAATGAGCTTTGGATCAAGACCCGCTGTCGGTTCATCAAGTAGCAGCAATTGCGGGAAGCAGAGAATCGCTCGTGCAAAGGCGACGCGTTTCTGCTCACCGCCGGAAAGGTCCGCTGCTTTTCGATCCAGCAGGTGGTCAATTTTCAGCAGCTTGGCAATTTCAACTGGATCAAACCGCCGGACACTTTTGGGAGTAAGCTTGTAGCCATAGCTGATATTCTGGCGGACGGTCTTGCCAGGCCACAGTCGATTGTCCTGAAACACGACCGCGACCTGTCGTTGATGCGGCGGGACAAACGCGCGTGTTTTAACATCGCTAAGCGTGTTGCCACCAAGTGTGATCTTGCCGGTGGTCGGGCGGATCATGCCTGCAAGTAAATGAATGAGCGTGCTCTTGCCACTTCCAGATGGACCGTAGACGCCAAGCATGCCATCGCTCAGATCGCATTGCACATCAAGCTCAAATGAGCCGCGTAGCAGTTGCACATCCACATGCAAGCTCATGGCCGACTCCTTGCATGTTCACTGCGAAGGTTGGCATCCCGGTATTTTCGACTCATCCATTCACTGACAAAGACCGCAGCCAGTGACAGAATGATCGACGCAATCACCAGTCGATGCACCGACGCATCACCATCAGTTCGCTGCATCGCACTGAAGATCGCAAGAGGCAGTGTCCGGGTATGTCCTTCAATGTTTCCCGCAAAGGTGATGGTGGCACCAAACTCGCCGACACTTCGTGCAAAGGCCAAAATCATCCCCGTCAGTAAACCCGGCCACGCAGCAGGGAACGTGATCGTCCACCAAACCCGCCAAGGCGATGCCCCGCAAACCGAGGCAGCCTGCTCCTGTCCCTTGTCCACCGACTCGATGGCAAGTTTCACAGTTCGAACCATCAGCGGCAAAGCCATTACCGACGACGCAAGCACTGCAGCAAGCCACGTAAACGCAATCGGCAAGCCCAGTGTCTGTTCAAAGAACGAACCGATCCAACTCTGTCGACCCGTGAGAACCAATAAACCATAACCGACCACAACCGGTGGCAAAACCAACGGCAAGTGAATCGCCGCCTCAAGCCAACTGCGCCCAATGAACTGCTTACGAGCCAACAACCAACCCAGAAACACACCCGGCAACAGCAACAGTCCAACACAACACAACGCTACGCGAAGCGTCAGCAGCACGGCAGTCGTATCCTGAGTTGTCCATTGTTCGAACATGACGGTTGTTCATTTCTGTCTTTGCGAGTCGGATCGTGTCGGCTTTACCATATACACAACGTTTAGCACATGATAGCCCTTGAACTATTCTTGTTTACTCAACATGCTCATTGACCTGTCGGTGGATTGTTTTTAACACGAAGGCGCAAGGTCACCAAGCAAGATATTTTTGAACAGGGATTCGAGCCGGTCACAATCAAGCATCTCGTGTTTGCACAAGTCAGTCTGATGCTCCATGAATGAAAAAAGTATGTCTTTATTAACAAACAAAATCTTTTGCCTTTTCTTCGTGTCCTTCGTGCTCTTCGCGCCTTCGTGTTAAAAATCAAATCGTCCGACGACCAGTTGTCATTGAGTTGTGTATTAGGCTAAGCCGTGATGATTCGATTGCCTTGCTTTTTGTCTATTTCACCACTTCAAATCCAGCACGCTCAAACACACTGTGCGCTTCATCCGATTGCAGATACACCGCAAACGCAGAAGCTTCCATGGTCGCGTTCTTTACTACTGCCAGCGGGTATCGCACCGGTGGATGCGAGCTTGCAGGCAACGTGAACACCACGCCAACCTTGTGACTTGCCGCGGCATCCGTGGCATAGACCAAACCCAAAGGCGTCTGCCCAGTTTCTACCAATAATAGCGCACCACGGACATCTTTGGCGGGGACAACCTGCGATGCAATCTTATCCCAGACGTGCAGATTGGTTAAGGCTTTTTTGCCATACATCCCCGCAGGCACGTGATTCGGATCACCCATCGCCAACTTATCCGTAAATTTTTTCAGCGGGGCAATGGTCTTCCAGGTTGTCATTGCAACTGACATCGGCGCGACGATCACCAGACGATTGCCCACAAGCGGTACGCGCGCGTCAGGTTCGATACACTGTTTTTCTGCAAGGTAATCCATCCACTTGTTATTGGCAGATAAATACAAATCCGCCGGGGCGCCTTGTTCGATCTGCCGGGCAAGGGTGCTGCTGGATGCAAAACTGGTATAGACTTTCACGCCGGTCTGATGCTCGTACATCCGTGCAAGCTGCTCAATGACATCGGTGGTGCTTGATGCTGCAAAAAGAGTCAGTGTTTTAGGTGTTGGCGTGCTCGCAGCGTCTGACTTGCCACAACCGCTTAGCGATGTGACCGCCAGTAGCAGGGCAAAATAAACTGTCAGCAAGCGTTTCATGATTCAACCCATTCTACGGCAAGTTGTGCTTCTACAACGAATCGATCGTACAAATCGCATAACTCAAACGGGGTCAGACCCCGTTTTAATTTGACTGCAGCTTCACGAGCTAGTTCAAGTAAGACACCCATTTGTTGATGATCCAATTGATCACGTTTGCATGAATGCAGCACATGTTTCAAAGCCGCAGTGCCCGAGTGCTTGCCAATGACAAACTGCCGATTTAATCCCAGCATCCCAGGCTCAAAGGGTTCATAGGCAGTGTGGTCACGAAGCATCGCATGGACATGAATCCCCGACTCATGGCTGAAAACACTTTGGCCGACGATTGGTTGATTAACTGGGATAGCCCGACCACTGGCTTGTGAAACAAGGTCGCAAACCCCTGGCAGTTGATCCAAGTGATACGGTGAACATTGCGTGTCCCGACGCAATTGCAGTGACATGATCAATTGTTCAAGTGCAACATTTCCCGCTCGTTCGCCAAGTCCCAGCACGGTGGTGTCCACGCAGTTCGCACCTGCTTCGAGTGCCATGATACTGTTGGCTAACGCCATCCCCAGATCATTGTGCATGTGAACGCCAACGGTCATGCTGTCTGCTGCATCGACGATGTCGTAGCAGGTTTCGTATGCAGCCATCGGATGCCAGATGCCCACGGTATCCGCAATGCGCACACGATGTGCACCGACTGCGCGGACTTCAGATACGAAGTGTCGCAGTTGCCATGCGTCAGCTCGTGATGCGTCCTGCGCCCCGACGGAGACGTAGTCGAATCGTGACAATGCCCATGGGACCAGTTCGTGGAGTTGATCGTAGACCCATGTCATGTCCTTGCCGATAGCGTTTAAATGAATCTGCGAAACGGGTAGAGACAGATGCACAGATTTTATGCCAGTGGACAGTGCCCATTGCAGATCCTGCTTACGCGCTCGACACCATGCGGTGAGACGTACGGGTAGATTCAAGTCCACGATTCGCGCGATGGTCTGGCGTTCGATTGCCCCCATCGCCGGCGTGCCGACTTCGATTTCATCGACACCCACAGCCGCAAGCGACGTGGCAATTTGAATTTTTTGATCCGCGGTAAAAGCAACCCCCGGTGCCTGCTCCCCATCACGTAAGGTGGTATCCACGATCCAGCAGTTGAGGTTGTCGGTACACATGGTAATACTTCAATCCAATGTTAAACCACAGAGACACAGAGACACAGAGCCTGGCAAAGACATAAAGTCGTTGACTTGTTTATCTCTGTGTCTCTGTACCTCTGTGGTTAAAAAATTATTCAGCCAACAGCGCATCACACGGTGCGTCTTCTTCCAACGCGTCGAGGATTTCGTCGATCTTGTCTTCGTCGACTTGCGGGTACCACCAGCCGTTGGGGTACACCACCATCAGTGGCCCCTTGTCACAACGCTTAAAGCAACTGGTCGTGGAGACCATGACATCCAAGCCGCGGTCGATCACTTCGTTTTCAATGTACTGCGGCAGGTCCGCTGCACCTTTCTTGTTGCAAAGTCCCTTGGGGTCACCCTTGGTGCGGTAACTGTTACAGATCATGATGTGGTATTTGCAGGTTTCCATAATACGTATCCTTGTGTTTGTAAGTTGATGTTCGATTTGCACACTAAAGCCCGTGGGACTTTAGTCCCCGGGGTGCCTTGAAAAAATTAACCGCAGCCCGTACCTGACCCGGTACATCCCCCGCAGCCCACGCCGTCGTCGTCGCAACCTGAACCATTACTCGTCACACGGGAAGGCATGCGCGGTTTCTCACCTTTGTAGACCGCATCAAGTGCTTCTTCGATGAGACCTTCAGCAACCAGCACGCGGATACCATGCTTGGCCAAGGCGACTTTGGGATTCTGACCGGCGGATGAACAAATGATCGCCTGGCAGTCCGTCAAGCGTTTGGCCAACTCGTCCCAGCGGTTTTCACCACCGCCTGGAACAGGTGTCGGTCGGGTCTCGATCGCGCGGTATTCGCCGTTTTCATCCTGCCCGAAAACCCAAAGTTGTTCGGACTCACCCAGATGTTGATTGACCAGCACACCTTCGTAAGAAGTCACTGCAATGTAGGGTCGGTTTTCATCTTCACAAAACGAGGAGTTGGCTGATTCACTGAGCGCCTGGTTGATCAACTCACTGTTATCTTCACCAAGCATGCCCACGGCATCGGCACGACATCTTGAACAATGCTTCATCTGAGGCAGAAACTCGCCGGACTGTGCCCGGATGTCTTCCATCATTCGAAGTGACGGTTCATCGAGATCTTCAAACGGCGTGCCTTCGACGGGAATCAATGCCATGCAGTTGTGCACATCAGCGCCCAACGCGGAGACTGTTTCGGAAATCTGGCCGATGTGATGATCGTTGATGCCGGGCATGACGATGCTGTTGACCTTCACGGTCACGCCATGTTCCTTGAGTTGGCGAATCGCATCAAGCTGACGCGAAAGCAGAATCTGAGCGCCAGCCAAACCGCGATAGACCATTTTCTCCGGTCGTACGAAACGGTAAATCTTTTCGCCAATCGTCGGATCAACTGCGTTACAGGTGATGGTCACGTGACTGGTTTCCAACTCCGCGAGTTCTTCAATGTAGGGTGCAATGCCCAGGCCATTGGACGCCACGCAGAGAATGATTTCCGGAAACGCTTTGCGAACCAGACGCAGGGTCTGCATCGTTTCGTCACCATTGGCAAACGGATCACCGGGGCCTGCTATACCGACGACACTGATGGGCATGTCGACGATGTCGTTGACTTTTTTGAGGTAGCTCACTGCCTGCTGCGGGGCAAGAACGGTACTGGTCACACCGGGGCGGGATTCGTTGAGACAGTCGTACTTGCGGTTGCAGAAATTGCAGCCAAGGTTGCACTTGGGGGCCACGGGTAAATGTACGCGGCCGAACTTGTGCTTGGCGTCGGCATCAAAACAGGGATGCTTGGAACAGTCAATAGCCATGGGAAACGCTCCGTTCAAATATAGGTGTAGCCAACTTCACTGGTGCGCTGTTTCACGTCCAGGAGCGTGTTGACGATGAGGTCGTAAAGGTATTGCGTACCCTGGTATCCCAGGTGAACGATCCGTGCTGCGCCCATGCGATCATGAATCGGCAGACCCATTCGCACCAAAGGCACATCGAGTTTTTGTGACAGTTTAAAACCCTTGGAATTGCCGATGATCAGGTCCGCGTGCATGTCCATGGCCGCGTCGGTGATCTCCTCAAAATCGACACCATCCATGATGGTGGTAACCGAAGGATCGGGCATCACGCGTTCGATACTTTCAAGGAGTTTGCCACTCTTGCCACCGGAAGCGATCAATGCTGGGACGATACCGATCTCGCTGAGGAAGCCTGCCAATGCGATGACGAAGTCTTCTTCACCGTAGAGGATGGCACGTTTGCCGAAGCAGTATTTGTGTCCATCGACATAGCTGTCGACAAGGCGTCCGCGATCCATTTGATGACGGCCAGGAGTGGGTTTGCCGCTGAGTTGTTCAAGGGTATCAAAGAAGCGATCCGTGGCCGCGATGCCGATGGGCATATCCATGCGATGATTGGCAACATCAAATTCGGATTGAAGATATTCACCGGCGGTCTTGGACTTGTGATGCGTGGTGGCAAACTCAATGCTACCGGCGGCACTGCCCATGGTTTGTAATTCATGAACAGTGGTGCCGCCCTCGGGAATGCGTTGGTAGTCATCCCAACTCACACCGTCCATGCGTTCGGAATAGTCAGGCAGCATCACATAGTCCAGCTCAAAGTCCGCGAGGATGTCTTTGAGATGACGAATGTCCGCAGGTGAGACGATGCCGGGGATCATGTTAACCAGGTTGGTGTTGGTTTGGCCTTTTTGTGCAAGTGTTTTGGCAAGTGCGTAGACCGCTTCCATGTAGCCATCAAAGTGACTGCCACAAAAACTGGGGGTCGAGGCATGCACCAGATGCGGCAGCGGCGTCGGGTCGGCATACTTGCTGGTGAAGTGATGTAAGAACATCGGCAAATCATCACCAATCGTCTCTGACAAACAGGTCGTGGCAATACCGATTACTTGCGGTTCGTAACTGCGGATGACATTGGCCAAACCTTGCTCGAGATTCGTCTGCCCGCCGAAGATCGCAGCGTGTTCACCGAAGTTCGATGAAGCAATGTCCATGGGTTCGCGGAAGTGTGAAATGAGGTATCGCCGGATGTAGGTGGCGCACCCCTGGGAGCCGTGAAGGAACGGCACGCAACCTTCGATGCCGGAGAACGCCAGGCAAGCTCCCAGAGGTGTGCACATCTTGCAGGCATTTCGCGTGGCCGTGAAACTTTCAGATTTTGCAGGTTCCGGGACAATCATTGTGACACCTCCGAAGCACCAATGGTTAATGTTGCAAACTTTTCTTCCCCGGAATCCCCGGAACATTTCCCTGGCTTGACTACGTTGGTTGGAATGTAGTTGGCTTTGGGTTTGGTATTGCCTTGTGAACTTCCGGGGGAGTGTTTTTGTCGGAATGGCGAAAACTGCCAGACAGGTGAACACAATGAGCCATGCACCTCACGGGCAAAATTGATCATGCCCTGAAAACCTGCCAGGCATTCCTTGCGTTCATGGTTGTGATCGCAGAAAGCCACCCCCAGTTTGTAGGCGATGGGGCGTTCCTTGACACCACCGATAAGCAGGTCCGTGTCGGTTTCCTGAATGAACTTGGCAAGCTCAAGTGGATTGGTGTCATCAAGAATGACGGTGCCATCATCGCAGAGTTCGGCGAGTTGTTGATAGTCTTTGGGATTGCCGGTTTGTGATCCGGCGATGGTGGTCTTAACACCAAGTGTCCGCAATGATCGCACCAGGCTAAAAGCTTTAAACGCGCCACCGGTGTAGATAGCTGCCCGTTTACCTTG
Source organism: Phycisphaerales bacterium UBA7800 (assembly GCA_002480565.1). GTDB lineage: Bacteria > Planctomycetota > Phycisphaerae > Phycisphaerales > Phycisphaeraceae > UBA7800. The sequence goes on from DLCK01000088.1 coordinate 19,310, forward strand.
AAGGTCCTTTCGGATTCTGCGAAGTTCGGGCATGATGTTCATCACTTCATCGCGGACCATTTCCTGAGCACGCTTAAGCAGGTCTTTATCCCCAAAGTGATCAGCCACTTCGTACAGCGCCTTACTCATGTCTTCGATCCCGAAGTAGGAGACATGCATAAATGGGATGCCGTATTTTTCCTTCATCATGCGCGCCAGCCCTTTCATGGAGCCGGAGCATTGCACGACGTTCAGTGATGCGCCATGTGACTTGCGGATATCATCGACGCGGCCGTCGCCGGTGATGGTTGAGACGACCTGAAGTCCCATTTTTTCGTAGTAATCTTTGATGACCCATGTTTCACCTCCAATATTAAAATCACCGAGAATATTGATACTCAGCGGCTTGATATCACTGGTATCACCTGTACCGACGAGGGTATCCAGGGCATGACAGGCCGCCGAGTATCCATCCTTTTTTGAACCGGCAAACCCCTCGGACTGCACGGGGATCACGTCGATGCCGGTCTTGGCAGAGACGCGTCGGCAGACCGCATCCAAGTCATCGCCGATGAGTCCGACAATGCAGGTGGCATAGACGAACGCGGCCTTGGGGTTGTAGTGTGCGATCAATTCGAGCAGCGCTTTTTCGAGCTTCTTTTCACCGCCGTAGATCACGTCCTTTTCCTGCAGATCGGTGGAGAAGGACATGCGGTGAAGCTGCGGACCTGAGGAAACGCTGCCACGGATATCCCACGTGTAGGACGCACAGCCGATGGGGCCGTGGATCACATGCAGCGCATCACAGATGGGGTAAAGCACGACGCGTGACCCGCAGAAGACACAGGCACGCTGGGAGACGCTGCCGGCGACGGATTGTTTTTCGCAGGCGATGTTCAGCGGCGCGTTGCCGTTACTGGTTTGAATTTGTGCCTTGCGGGCTTCGAGGAGTTTGATGTTGTTTTCGATGGCGGTTGTCATGGTATGTGCCCCTTGACAGTTATGGTTTACAAATTGGTTTAACCATCGGCGTTGGTGATGCGAGTGCCCCCGGGCCCCCGGAAACATTCCCCCGGTAATTGCTGCGTTTTACGGTTCTTTTTCGAACACCCGCATCACGAAAGCCGTTGATATTGTTTAGCCTTGACAGCCACATTTGCCGTCTTTGCATTCGGTAGCGGACTTGTCGTTGCAGATGCCTACTAGGACGCTGGACGCTTTGATGACGGCGACGGCATTACCATCGACAGTCAGTTCCAAATCTTCGACAGCGTCATTGGTGACGACTGCGGTGAGGGTTGGCGTGCCCGTCAATTGGATTTTGACGATGCTGTTGACCGCACCTTTTTCGATAGCGGTGACTTTGCCTGCCAGTTTGTTTCGTGCGCTGATTTTCATGGTTTGCTTTTCTGTTGTGCCCTTGTCGTTGTTCTTGAAAAACCCGAGTGCGACGGGCAAGGGGCACACATGCCCGCCGCACGAGGGTTGTTGTCACGTCCCTGGTGTGGGTTTGGTCAGGACGCAATTAAGTGGTCTTTGATTTGTTGACTAACGAGCCGCGACCGTAAGGAAGCG
>DLCK01000088.1:21211-44772 GCA_002480565.1 Phycisphaerales bacterium UBA7800
CGCTTCCTTACGGTCGCGGCTCGTGGATACATCACATCGTCAGTTCGAAGGATTCTTCAGGTGAGTCACGATCCTGGCGATCCATGAGGACATTGAGAATCTGTTCGAGGACACGGATGGCACCGGTGTATCCGACGGTCGGGAAGAACTGATGTCCGACGCGGTCGAGAATGGGAAAGCCATGTCGCACGTAGGGGATGTCATCATCACGAGCGATGTACTTGCCATAGGTGTTGCCCATGAGCAGGTCGACTTTGTTGGGATCGCTCTTGATCCACTGGTGCATGAGGTACATATCTGCACAGGGGCCTTGACGAACTTGGGCATCATGGACGCGATCACCCAGGACATCGCCCATTCGTTTGAGGAACTTCTTACCAGGTGTTCCGGTGACGACATACTTGGGGAGCATATCCACGGACATGAGCAGTTCGGAGAGTCCGACGAGTTGATCGGGGTCCCCCCAAAGGGCTGCGGTCTTGCCATAGAAGTATTGATGCATGTCGGTCATCAGATCCAGGAGTCGCCCGCGTTCGTTTCGAATTTCTTCGGGAACGAATCCGCCGTTGAGGCTGCGCATGGCCATGATGAATTTGTCGGTCGCATGCAATCCAATGGGCAATCCCATCGTGGTTTGTGGCACGCTGCATTTGGCGAACAAAGCCTTGGCAGCAGGACCGGAACAGACAGGCCCTAATGCGATGGTCTGTTGTGCATCACCTGCTGCGACGAGTTCATCGGTGGTGACGCCACCTTTGGGATACATTTCATGGATGCCGGTTTGTGGAGCATCAAGTACGCCGGAGGTGTCGGGGAACATGATCGGGTCAAGTCCCATGAGTTTGGCCAGGCGTTTGATTTCCACCATGTCCGCCGGTTCAACATAGCCGGGGATGATGTTCACACGACGGGCGACTTTGTCTTCACGGGTTGATTTTGCGAAGTAGTCGACCATGGCTTTGGTCATGTTCGCAAAGCCGGTGGTGTGTGAACCCACATACGAAGGCGTATTGGCATGAATGACAAACTTGCCTTCGGGGACGACACCTTTATCGACCGCAGCTTCAGCGATCTGCGGGACATCATCACCAATGGTTTCCGACAGGCAGGTCGTATGCACCGCGACCACATCGGGCTTGTACAACGTGAACATGTTTTCCAACGCGGTAATCAAGTTGGCCTGACCGCCGAACACGGAGGAGCCTTCGGTAAATGAGCTGGTACCGGCCATCGCTGGTTCTTTGTAGTGACGGCTTAGTGTTGAGCGGTGATACGAGCAGCAACCTTGTGAGCCGTGGGAATGCGGAAGACATTTATGGATACCCAAAGCTGCATACATCGCGCCGATGGGTTGGCAAGTCTTGGCAGGGTTCACTGTCAGCGACGTACGCTCGTGAACTTCTCCGCCTTTGGTGTGTCTGAGTAGGGACATTTTGTTTATCCTTGGTTTTGTAGGGTTTTTCTAGGTGTTGGTGGTTTGATGATCGTTGCAGTTGACTGGCAAGGGAGTAGGGAATAGTGATTAGGGAGCAGGTTTAAGGCAGGCGGAGTTGCATTTTTTTCTACTCCCTACTGCCTAATCACTACTCCCTCAAAAGTCATTCATCCCACGGTGCTTTGATCATCTTCCAGACCTGGGCGTTGACCATGCGGTCGATTTCTTCGTAGAACTCGATCGCACCTTTAAAGCCAGCGTAGGGTCCGCCGTAGTCGTAACTGTGAAGCTGTTTACAAGGGACGCCCATTTTCTGGACAACATATTTTTCCTTGATACCTGCACAGAATAGATCGGGCTTGACCTTCTTGATCAGTTCATCCGTCTCATAGTGGTTGATGTCGTCGATCACCAAAGCTTTTTCAGCCATCTGAGTCATCATGCCGTCGTACTCTGCGAAGGTGTAACCCTTTTCTTCCTTGGCCCACTTGTCGCGGACCTTGTCGCTGTCGTACATGTCCGGGTCAGCATCAATGTGCAACTCTTCAATGTTGCGACTGTCGGCATCAATCTTGATATCCGGGATCACAGCACGGCCTTCATAGTCATCGCGGTGAGCAAACTCGTAACCGGCTGCAATCGTCTTCATGCCCAGTTCACCAAAGAGGTCCTGGTAATGATGAGCACGCGAGCCGCCGACGAACATCATCACGCGCTTGCCTTCAAGGTTCGGCCGATGCTTCTTTTGAGCTTCAAAGACTGCGGGATACTCTTCACTGATGACTTTTTCGATCTGCTCAATGAGGTCTTCGTCTGCGAAGTATTCGCCAATTTTACGCAAGCTCTTGGCAGTGGACTTGGCACCGATGAAGTTGACTTTGATCCACGGAACGCCGTACTTTTTCTCGATCATGTCCGCGACATAGTTAATCGAGCGGTGACACATCACGGCATTGAGGTTGGCCATGTGAGCGTTGGCGAACTGGTCATAGGTACTGTTGCCTGAGAAGGTGGAGACCAGTTCAATGCCGCAGCGTTCGAGGAGGTCTTCAAGGACAAAGGCATCACCACCGATGTTGTATTCACCAAGCAGGTTGATGGAAAACTTGCTGCGTTTGGTGTTGTCGGTTCCGACGACGTGTTTGAAAATCTGGTTGTTGGCAATGTGGTGACCCGCCGACTGGGAGACGCCTTTGTAGCCTTCGCAGGAGAAGCCGAAGATGTTGATCCCCAGCTTGCGTTTCATTTCCAGTGAAACCTGATGCACGTCATCCCCGATGAGTCCGACGGGGCAGGTCGAGAAGACAGCAATCGCTTTGGGTTGGAAGATGTCATAGGCTTCCTGGATGGCTGCTGCGAGTTTCTTTTCACCGCCGAAGATGATGTTTTCATCCTGCATGTCCGTTGAGAAGCAGTAGGTCATGTAGTTGGCATCGGTGTCATTGGGGGCTGACGTCTGGTTGCGACGTGTGAGCCATGAGTAGTAACCGCAACCGATGGGGCCATGCGTGATGTTCACGATGTCACGTGTCGGCCCGAGGATCACACCTTTACAGCCGGCATAGGTACAGCCTCGCTGAGAGATGATCCCTGGGATGGTGCGTGTATTTGCACCAATCTGCGGGAGGGTGACGGTGCCGTCTTCATTGACGGTTTTTTCATTGACAAGGAATTGTTTTTCGCGTTTGCGTCGCGACTTTTTGGGGTAAGCACTAAGTAGTTCTTCGCGAAGGGATTCACTGGTAAGCGATCCATCTTGCGTGAGTTCAACGGCTTGCTGGGGGGAGTCAGGTGCCACGTGGGTTCTCCTGTAAATCGTGGTCGTACGAATAGCGGTATGGGATCAAACCCATCTGATTCACTGAAATTCAGCGTGTTTATGGTGTTTTATGTTTTGTTTTTGTTGAACCACAGAGTCACAGAGTCACAGAGGAAGACAAAGGCAAGAGATAGAAATTTGATTTGTTTTTTCTCTGTGTCTCAGTGCCTCTGTGGTTCAGCCATGGACTTAGCCTACGGCTTCGAGCAGACCGAATTCCATGAGCAGGCTTTCGAGTTCTTCGATTTCCATGGGCTTGGGCACGACGAACATTTCGTTGTTGTCGATGTTCCGAGCCAAGGCACGGTATTCGTTGGCCTGGGGCGCTTCGGGGTTCCATTCGATGACGGTTTTCTTGCGGATTTCCGCACGCTGCACGTCATTGTCTCGGGGAACGAAGTGAACCATTTTCGTGCCCAGGCGTTTGGCGAATTCTTCGATCATTTCTTTTTCGTTGTCGACGTTACGGCTGTTGCAGATCAGGCCGCCCAGTCGCACACCGCCGGACTCTGCGAATTTCATGATGCCTTTGCAGATGTTGTTGGCTGCATACATGGCCATCATTTCACCGGAACAGACGATGTAAATTTCCTGGGCTTTACCTTGACGAATCGGCATGGCGAAACCGCCACAGACCACGTCGCCGAGCACGTCATAAAATGCGTAGTCGAGTTCTTCGGATTCTTCATAGGCACCGAGTTGTTCGAGCATGTTAATCGAGGTGATGATCCCGCGGCCTGCACAGCCTACCCCAGGTTCTGGGCCACCGGACTCAACGCATTGGCAACTGCCAAACCCACCGCGGCGGATGTCTTCAAGTTCAATGTCTTCACCTTCATCACGAATGGTATCCAGCACGGACTTCTGTGACAGACCGCCCAGAAGCAAACGGGTGGAGTCGGCCTTGGGGTCGCAACCGACGACCAAAACCTTCTTACCCATCTCCGCCAGTGCAGCGACTGTGTTTTGTGTGGTGGTCGACTTGCCGATTCCGCCTTTACCGTAGATAGCGACTTTTCTCATGACTTGTTTCCTTTGTCTTGTTGGACTTATTTTCAGCTTTCGTGACGCGTGACTAATTTCGCGTCGTACGTCAAAGCCATTTGGCAAGGTTTGTGCCAAAAGATAAAAAAGTCTTATTTTAAAGGATGGGTCTTTTGATAAGGAACGCAAAAGGTGATGCTGTAAGTGGTCTGCTGACAATCAGATGGATGCAGTCAGAGTATGGCGCGATATTTTTTTGCGGATTTTCGGACTTTTTTCATGTTGCATTTGGGCAACACTGCGAAGAAACATTCGTGTCAAGGTGGTATCGGCGCGCGACACAATTGTCAGAAAAAGTCAAAGGCGTAAAGTGATGAATTGCTTAGCGTTTAAGCACAGATCAAGGCAGTGCGCAGAGATTCAGCTTTCGTTGATCAGCACATCGTCCGAATCGGTGTAAACCTGATCGTCAAACTCGGATTCTTCGGCCTGTTTGACTGGCTTGGCAGGTGCAGAGAGACGAGATTGGCGCTTGCGACGTGTCCGCTTGCCCGTGGCATAAAGTGGATCGGTTAAGGGGCGATCACTGGACAGACGTTTTTGCAATCGGTCGAGCGCTTCGATTTCCAATTGCCTCACACGTTCACGGGTCAAGCCGATCTCTCGGCCAATTTCCTTGAGGGTCAACGGTTCATTGCCATCAAGTCCATAACGCAAACGCAGGATGGTTGCTTCACGTTCGTCGATGGTGTCGAGCATGTGACGGATCGTATTGAGGTCATCACGCTTAAAGACATTGTCCTCAGGCTGAGGTGTTTTGTGATCCTGAAGCAGTTCGGCAATGGCGACACTTTCATCTTCGCCTTTGGCTTCGGTTTGAGCAGGACGCTGAAAGGCGCTGATGGCTTTTTTGATCATGCGCATTTTGCGGGGCGCGATGTCCAGAGCCTTGGCCAACTCCTCGTTGCTTGGCGGGTGTCCGAGTTCTTCTTCAAGTTCACGACTTTTGCGTTTCCACTTGGAAATGAGTTCCACCATGTATGCTGGAATGTGAACCGGCTGAACCGCATTGATGAGCGCTCGCTTGATTGCTTGTTTGATCCACCATGAAGCATAGGTCGAAAAACGGGCACCCTGATCCGGGTCGAACGCTTCGACAGCTCGCATCAATCCCAGATTGCCTTCTTCAATCAGATCATGAAGGGGCAGGCCACGATTGGAATAACGCTTGGCAATGTTGACCACCAGACGCAGGTTCGACCGGATCATACGATCACGTGAGAACGGGCAGTTCTCATTAATGATCTTCCAGCACAGATCGCGTTCTTCCTGAGCAGTGAGGAGTGGCGACTCATCAATCTGCTTGAGGTAAAGCTCAAGATTGCTTTTGACACCGCGTGCGGCCATGAAAACCATCCGATCTTGCCGGCATGCTCCGGAAGGCAAGCTGCGACACAGTGTCGCGACTCACAGTTAAAGTCGGTTGGTTTGAGAGGCGTCTTAAGATCGATGGGGTAAATACAGGAGAAAGGTGACTTGTTTAATCGTTACGATTGGCATCCCAGGCAATGGCGGCAGCACCGATAAGTCCGGCATCATTGCCCAGCTTCGCAATATTGAGCGTCACGCCATTGGGAGCCGCGTGCCAGTTCTGAGCTTCAAAGTGCGAATTGATCCGAGAAATCAAGGCATCACCCGCCAAAGCCATGCCACCAGCGAAGACAAACATCTGCGGGTCAAGAATCCGTGTCAGGTTGATGCAGGCCAATGCCAGGTAATACGCAGTCTGATCAATCACATCTGTCGCCAACTCATCGCCGTTAGCTGCTGCATCAAAGATCACTTTGGCGGTGACCTGCTGTGGGTCGGATTTGTAGATTTCCTGGAGAGACGATGGTTTACCTTTGGCAAGTAATTCACAAGCCCGAACCGCCGTCCGTGATGCTGAAGAATAGGTTTCCAGACAGCCACGTTGTCCGCAGCCACATTCTCGGCCATCAGGTTGAACAATCATATGTCCAATTTCCGCAGCGTATCCGCAGGTTCCCTGGACGATCTGCCCGTTGAGGACGATGCCACTGCCGACACCTGTTCCCAGGGTAATCATGATCAGGTTTTGGATATCCGGTGACGCGCCCACGCCAACCCAGTATTCACCAAATGCCGCTGCGTTGGCATCATTTGCCAAAACGGTAGGGCGTCCCAGCGCCTGGGCGATTAGGTTTCGCATGGGATAGTTCGACCAACCTGAAAGATTGGGTGACGAGATCACAATGCCGTTTTCAGCATCCACCGGACCGGGGCTGCCGATGCCGATGTAGGTGATATCCTTAAGTGACATCTCTGCTGCACTGACCACGGTGTTGGCAGCATCGACCATGTTCTTGAGCACACGATCAGCCCCGTACTTGGCTTCGGTGGGTTGAGAATGTTTACGGATCACCTTGCCTGTGTCATCAATGACACCGGTTTTAATATTCGTCCCGCCAAGATCAATGCCAAGGAAATAGGTCATGCTTAATACTTCAATGAATTAAATAATATATCAATCATAGAAAACGGACACTGAAAGTCAATCCAGAGTCCGGGGGTGTATGGAATATTGTACGTTTTACAAAGCAGTTTTTACCGCAGTGGCGCAGAGGACTCAGAGTTAAGAGAGGACAACACGTTGGATACCGTCTTTGAGAATGTTGACATTGAAATTGATCAAGAGTCCGAGAGGTAATTTAGTTGCTTTGAGATAGCTTAAAACCTGCGAGTGATGCACTGCATGTAATTTTTCAATGGCTTTGAGTTCAATAACCAATTTGTCTTCAACGAGAAAATCCAAGCGTCCATCACCAATTGCTTGTCCTCTGTAAAACAAAGACACTGGTGCTTCACGAACATGTTTGATGTTCTGTGCTTCAAGTTCAACCGACAAAGCTCTTGAATACGTCTGTTCCTGAAAACCAGGCCCAAGTTCTTTATGAACTGCTATGGCCGCTCCAATCACCGCACCAGACAGTTCATTTAATTGATCTCCCGGTTCGATCATTATTTGACTTCTCTCTTCACTCTGAGTCCTCTGCGCCTCTGCGGTAAAACTGCCTTGCTGGCTTGGCTGTCTTAACTCATTTCCCTGGCCAGTTGTCGAAGACGAATTGTCCGTCTTGGCTGATGACTTGGTCGTCGACGGTGATGGTGCCGCCTTCGCGGAGGTCGCAGACCATGTCCCAGTGGAGTCCTGAGGTATTCATGTTGCCGGTTTCGGGATAGCCTGATCCGACTGCCAGGTGGAAGGTGCCTCCGATTTTTTCGTCGAAGAGTGTATTTTTGGTGTATTGCTGGATGTTGTAGTTGGTGCCGATGGCCACTTCACCGACAAAGCGGGCGCCTTCGTCCTGGTCGAGCATGTCCCGGAGGAAGGCTTCATTTTTGCTGGCCTTGGCTTTGACGACTTTGCCTTTGTCGAAGGTCAGTTCGATGTCGTGGACTTCACGGCCGTGGTGGACGGCTGGGAAGGAATATCGGACGACGCCGTTGACACCACCGTCTGGCGCGTTGAGGTTGGGGCCGGTGAAGACTTCACCATCGGGGAAGTTTTCGTGGCCACAGCAGTTGATCCAGGTCATGCCTTCGACATTGACGGTCAGGTCGGTGCCGTTGGCGGTTTGGAAACGGACTTCTTTTTTGCCGGTGAGATAGTCGACGACGCGTTGCTGTGTTTCTTCGATTTGTCTCCACGCCGCCACGGGATCATCTTTATCCATATGACCTGCATTAAAGACAAAGTCCGCATAGTCGGTGAGTCCCATTTCTGCGTCTTGTGCTGAGGAGGTGGTGGGGAAGAGGGTGCCACACCATGTTAATGAGCCGTCGGCAGCACGTTTCATGAAGGTGGACATGATGTCTTTGCGTGCTGCGGAAGCGACACCTTGTTTTTTAGGATCGACGTTTGTGAGGGCTTTGGTGTTTGTTTCGGCCCAGATTCCGATGGACACATCAATCGTCTCGTATTCATGTTTGGAAAGCGGGCTGACGTATTGTAATTGTTCCTTGGTGGCATGCTTGAAGAAAATCTCCTGTAAGGAGTCAGGCATGCATCGCACCTGCGGATGAGCCCCGGCAATTAAAACTTGTTCGTAGATCGCTTCAATTAATGGAATGGCGACGGGATCGCCGCTGATACGAACGAGCTGGCCGGGCTTCACGGCGGTTGAATATTGGACAATGGTCTTGGCAAGTTTATCTAAACGTTGGTCGCGCAAGGGACTATCTCCGGTTTGATGGTTCAGGGGGCATTCGTGTCTCACGAGTATGCACATGCTAAAGCAAAGGCTGTTTTTCGCAAGTGTGAAATAATAGACAAAATCTTCCAGTAAGCGGTTTATTACAACATTCAGTCAAGTTGATCAAATGAGTTGTCGATAGCAATTAACAGGGTCCATAGGCACAAATGCATTGAGTTGGGCGTGATGTTCATCGCTGAGCTCAGGCAGGAGTAGAAGTACCGTGGCAAAAGAAGAAGCTCAACATCTTTTAGATGAACTAAATCGATTGGAAGATTTGCGCAATCCCTCACGATGTGAGGGCAAGCGTCAGTTCCAACGATTTGTGGTTCGCGCAGATGCTGAATTGATCCGCATGGATCGCAGCCATACCAATGAATCACCGATTCCCGTGATGCTCCGTGATATCGGACGTGGCGGTATTGGTTTTGTCTGCACCGATCAGCTTGATGCAGACAGCCTCTGGCAAATCAGCTTTATTCAGCATGGTTTTGTCATCGGTCACATGGGACTGATCGTCCGTCACAGTCGGACCATCAGTGATGATGTCTATCTCATTGGTGCGCAGTTCTGTTCCGACAGTGGGCTGCTTTACCAGTTGGGGGTCAATCCTTCAATGGTCGCTGAAACCGACGCGCCTGCAGAAGTTCTTGATGCCGATACGTTCGTTGCTCCAAGCGAGATGTAATTCGTGTTGATCGTCTAGCTGTCAAAATTTTCAAGCAATCTAATCCAATTTCATTCTGCTGAAGCTGCATGTGATATCCCTTGCGCGATGCTCTTTGGGGCGAGGGTAATATTACATTTGCATTCAACTGTTAACCTGCCAATCGACCTTAAACACAATCTGACAATCCCTTCATTGGCTTTTGAATCCGACCGATAAACGCAGTAGCACGGTTTATCTCTGCGCGCAGAGAAAGGTATCCATTGGCCCAGGCACCCGTCAACTCATCGGGAATTGATGCAAGTATCGATCCCAAGGCAAAGCACTTTGCCACCGACCACCTCAAGAGCGACTTGAAGGGGCGATCGGTGCGCAGTGGCCTGATTACACTCATCTCCGCATCAAGCAGCTTTGTGATCAGTATGTCCGCAACGGCGGTCCTTGCACGACTGCTTGATCCGACGGACTTCGGCCTTATCGGGATGGTCAGCGTCATTGTCAGCTTCATCGTCCTTTTTAAGGACATGGGCTTGTCCATGGCAACCGTGCAGCAGGAACATGTCACCCACGAACAGGTCTCCACACTGTTTTGGATCAACGTCATTATCAGTTGCATGATGGCAGGTCTCACCGCTGCTGTAGCACCGGGCATCGCCTGGTTCTACGACGAACCCAGACTGTTGTGGATCGCCTTGGCAATGACTCCGGGCCAAATCCTCTCTGGGTTGATCATCCAACACCAGGCGCTGTTGCGAAGACAGATGCGCTTTGGCGTACTTAGTGCTGTTGAAATCACCAGTCAGCTTGCCTCCATTGCCGTGGCGATCACCATGGCCTGGAAAGGTTATGGATTCTGGGCTTTGATCGGTCAGACACTTAGTTGCCAACTGGTGAATATGTCACTGGTCTGGATTGCCACCGGCTGGATTCCTGGAAAAGCTTCCCGCGGCAGTGGTGTCCGACCGATGCTGCGATTCGGCGGATTCCTTACGGGTTTTAATCTCACCAATCACTTTGCACGGAACCTGGATAACATTCTCATTGGTAAATTTGCCGGCTCAGGTGAATTGGGTCTGTACCAAAAAGCCTACACGTTATTGATGCTGCCGATCAATCAGATCAATGCACCGATCAGTAGTGTGGCGATTCCTGCTTTGTCACGATTACAAGGTGATCCAGCAGCATATCGTCGGTATTACCAACGCGCGATTGGATTGCTGGTGATCGTGGGCATGCCGGTGATCGCTTACGCCGCCGCCGCCGCAAAGCCTATCATTTTGATACTACTTGGTGAAAAGTGGATTGATGCCGTCGCCATTTTTCTGGCGTTGTCACCTGCTGCATTCATTGGCACGTTCAATGTTGCGACCGGTTGGGTTTACACTTCCATGGGGACCACCGATCGACAGTTCCGCTATGGCATCATTGCTTCGATACTCACCTGCACAGGTTTTGCCATTGGTGCCCATTGGGGTCCTATCGGCGTGGCATGGTCACTGTCGATCAACTTCATGCTCATTCGTTATCCAGCAGTTGCTTTTTGCTTCAAGAACACACCGCTTAAACCAAGAGATCTGGGTGTGGTACTCATTCGACCGGCAGTCGCGTCGATCGCATCAGGTATTGGTGCATGGTTTGCATATCAACGTTGGATGCTCGATTGGAATCTCTTTGCCACCGTCTTTGCCATGGCCGGACTCTTTGCCATCAGTTACCTGCTGATCTGGCTGATTCTGCCCGGCGGGCGACAACATCTGATCGATACCGTTAAACTACTCAAGGAAATTAAAACCAAACGCGGATAACCATGGCCAATCCTGTCACATCAATCATCAAACGTATTCTTCACAAGCTCAAGCGACTTGTCGCTTTGGGTATCCAACGATCCCGCCAACTCGTGCATACGCGACGGGCGCGGTATCACGGATTAAACAATGACGCAGGCATCTGCTATCAAACCGTCAAGTCACCGCTGACGCAGATCAACCTCCATGCCCGGCCTATCGTCAACTCCATGGACTTTTTGCCTGACAGGCATTCACTCTCTGGCACGGACTTTGTGATCGGTCCACATGTCGAATTTGCCAAGGCCTATATCGCCAACGGCGATGATCCAACATGGGATTACGCCAAGACGCGTTATTACCAACTCGCAGTGGCAGGGCGGTTACCGTTTCCAGTCATGGGTGAATGCCAGGCGCGCATGCGCTGTCAGAAATTCATCTGGATGATTGAGCAGATTCGCCGACATGGATACAAGCCCCGTGAATTTGGCGCAATCGCCGTTGCCCCAACCACCGATGGCAAATGGATGGTGATCAACGGCAAGCACCGCTGCGCTGCATTACTTGCACTGGGTGAAAAAAATGTCGATGTCTTCGTGGGGCTGGACAACGAAGTCCGTGTTCAGTTTCGACACCTGGCTGAAAGTGTCTGGCCACGATCCAGCTATCACCTTAGCTTTGAAGCGATGGAGTCACTGGGTAAGCCCAACAAGGATAAAGCCGACGAGATTCAGCAGCTCATTGAACAGATCAAAAAACAGAAGCTCGAAACATGGGCCAATATTTACCACCCGCTTCCGTTTTATGAGTTTGGCAATCTCACCACGCAGGTTGCTCCCGACACCAGCTATCAACGCTTGCAGATGATTCTCGATGCAGCAGATGGGAACGTGGAAGATAAACGCGTTTTGGATCTGGGCTGTAACCTTGGATTCTATTCCTTTAGCCTTGCTCATCGCGGGGCCAGGGTCACCAGTGTGGAAATGCGGGCTGATTACCATGACATTTCCAAACGTATTGTCGAACTGTATGACATGAACGTGCGGTTCCGTAATGAAAGCCTCACACCCCAACTGATTGATGAAGTCGGCGATGTGGATGTGACGCTTTGTTTCTCCATGATTCAATGGGTGATTGATCAACATGGTATGGACTATGGCAAACAAATCCTGCGCAAGATATCCGAACGTTCCAAGCTGCTGATGTTTGATGTGTCGGTGAACATGGGCGCAGCCTGTCTGGTCTGCCCCCATGGGCAGGAGTTAGTGTTTGTCTTTGATTGGCTCAAGGAAGCGACCACCTATACCGACATCCAACTCGTTGGCCAGGTGCATCCCTACGGCGTGGACACCCGTTATGTGTTTGCTTGTAAACATCAGTGATTCGACTTTGTCGGTGCGCAAGTTAATCCAATGGACTTTGTTTGGATCGACATAGAAGTTTTTTTTGTGTTGATGCGTTAAAATAAATTTGGTTTTTGACTTATATTGACGTTGTGAACTGCCGATAAGCCGGTGTAGGCATTACTATTGGCACCTACAGTGTTACTCGTAAATCAAGGCTGTTTTGAGCATGAAGCTATCCGTCGTCATACCGGTTTACAACGAATGCCAGACCATTCACTTGATTCTTCAGCAAGTCCAGGATGTGGATATTGACAAAGAGATCATCATGGTCGATGACTGTTCCTCAGACGGGACACGTGATCGTCTCAATGAGTTGGCTGCTGAGGCTGATAATATTCGTGTTCTGTTCCATGAAGTGAACAAGGGCAAAGGTGCTGCACTGCGCACCGGTTTTGAAGCTGCCACCGGCGATGTGGTCATCATTCAGGACGCGGACTTGGAATACGATCCTGCAGAATATCCCAAACTGCTTAAGCCGATTGTGGATGGCAAAGCGGATGTGGTTTTCGGATCCCGTTTTGCAGGCGGTGAGTCCCATCGCGTGCTTTACTTCTGGCATTCGCTGGGTAATACCTTCCTTACAATCATGTCCAACATGTTTACCGACCTGAACCTCACTGACATGGAGACCTGCTACAAGGTCTTTAAACGTGAAATCATTCAGAACATCGATATCAAAGAAAACCGCTTCGGCTTTGAGCCTGAAATCACCGCCAAGATTTCACGCATGAAGTGTCGCATCTTTGAAGTGGGTATCAGCTACAGCGGTCGAACCTATGAAGAAGGCAAGAAGATCGGCTGGAAAGACGGCGTCCGCGCGATCTGGTGTATCCTCAAATACAACCTCTTCTCCAAGTGATTGCATTTCACTAAATCCATCATTAATTGACATGTCTTTGATGTTCGATTCAATTTTGAATTGACTATTTGGCTTCCTGGTGCGCAGTTGCTTTACGGCGGTACAACTTGTATCGCAGTGATAGGCCGTCGCTTTTGTCATGCACACCCGCATCATGCGGTAGGATATGCATTGACAGATTACGAGCGAGCACTGGGCAAACCCATGACAGACACTTCTACAAACATCTCAATACCCATGCGCACGAGCATAGGATACTGGGCATGGTTGGCAATGCTCATCTGGATGGCCGTGGTGTATCACGGGGCATTACAGACAGGCTACTTTCTGGATGACGAACAATCCATTTTGCTTAACCCCTCTGTGATTGATCTTGGAATTGCATTTCAAAACGCAATGCTCAGTGATCGCGGGTTGGTGACGCTGAGCTTTGCGGGTAATTATGCTCTGCATGGTGCGGAGCCCTGGGGATACCATCTGGTTAATCTGGTGGTGCATTATCTCAACGGCCTATTACTTTTTGGACTGTTAAGTCGAACGCTGCAATTGCCAAGTGTCGGGATGGATGCCAAACGGGCGACATGGTTGGGTTTTGCTGGTGCGATGATTTGGTTGATTCACCCGCTTGGATCGCAGGCGGTGATCTACTTAGCCCAACGTGCGGAACTCATGGCCTCGGGCATGTATCTGCTTGGAGCTTACAGCCTGGTCCGCAGTGTCGATTCGCCAACTCATTGGCGTCGTTGGCAAATCGGTTGTGTCTTGGCGTGCCTGCTTGGAATGCAGTGCAAGCTCATTTGCGTGACCATGCCGGTGACACTCTTGGCTATGGATCGACTGCTGCTTTTGGACTCCTTTGGGCGGATATTCAAAACGCGTCGGTGGATGTACCTCGGACTCATCGCTACTTGGGGGATGATGGGCATGACGGGGATGCTTGGCATCTTCAGCAGTGATCCGCAAAATGGTACGGCCAGTGCGGGTGCAGGATTGATGCAGATTATTTCACCGTCAACATATCTTGCAGCTCAAAGCAGTGTGATCTTGTATTACCTGAAGCTTTCGGTTTGGCCGGTGGTGTTGGTGTTTGATCACAACTGGCCGGTGCCTGCAACGGTGTCTGAATGTGGGTTGACGTTGTCGGTGATGGTCGTTTTGTTTTTGGTGACGGTGATACTTGCTGGTATGCGTGTGCGATGGAGCATCTTGCCGTTGGCTGTGTTTTTAATCCTTGCACCGACTTGCAGTTTTGTGCCTGTGTTTGATCTGGCTGTTGAGCATCGGATGTATCTGGCGGTGGCCTGTGTCATTGTCGGGATATTGTTGTTACTTGGCCGATTGTTGCGTCGATTCCCAAGTGTCTTTATGACTGTTTGCGTGTTGATCATTTTGATGCTGAGTATCCGCACATGGTTCCGTGTTGGAGACTATCAACAGCCTGTGGTGTTGTGGCAGAAGGTGTTGGCAGTGTATCCCGATTCGCCACGCGCAAGGTTGCATCTGCAAGTTGCTCAGGCAATGGCTCAAGGGTTGGACAAGCATATCCAACAGTTACAACGAGCGATTGCGGATGATTCAAACGATGCTTCAGCCTTACATGCACTGGGTGAGATTTACCTCAAGAGTCAGCGATTTAATCTGGCCCGGCCGTTGTTGGAAAAAGCAGTCAACTTGAAGTCGGACAATGCAGACTATTGCATTTCACTTGCTCAGCTTCAACGAATTGATGGCCGATTGACGGAAGCTTCCAAACTATACGAACAAGTGATTCAGCAGCGTCCGGAGGATGTGTCCACTTTGGTCGCTTACGCTGAATTGCTCGCTGGGCAAAAGCGTTGGCAACAAGCGTTGGACTGCTTGAATCAAGCCCTGGTGTTAAAGCCTGATGATGTGACCTTGAAGATCAACCAAGTCAACATCCTGCTACGTGCGGATCGTAAAGTCCATGCGTTGATCGCAGCCAAAGAGCTCTATGCACAAAGCGGTCAAGACCCACGAACGTTTGGCGTATTGGCATCGGCCTATGCAGCCAACGGTCAATGGGCCCAGGCACGTGATCTCTTTGAACAGATCCTTGCACAGCATCCAAGAAACTCCAGCAACCTCGGCACGGTGCAGCGATTGGCGTGGTTGTACGCCACCTGCCCTGATGAGTCAGTCTGCGATGGGGTTAAAGCCTTGACCTATGCCAAGACGTTTTTTGATCGTGTCGGAGGGTCGAATCCTGTGGCATGGGATACACTCGCAGCGGCACTGGCCAGAAGCGGCGACTACGAGCAAGCGATCCATGCAATGCACAAAGCCATCGCACGCTTAAAGGCAGTAGGACGCTCGGATTTGATTCCTGCTTACCAACAACGTCTAGATACATACCAACGATATCGCCCTTGGCATCAATGATGCCTTGGCGTTGAGATGCCAGCCTATGGGTATCAAGGGTCAATCCAAGATTCGGTTAAACCTGTTGAGCATTTTTTAAAATACGTTTCTCCCTCAGGTGATTCGTATAGTTAAGAAGAATTCAGGTTGGGAATACTTGTGTGTCAGGCAATGGCTCAGATTGTGTGAATCATTATGTTGCTTGCGGGACTGTTCCAGAAGTATTCTCGTCAGGATTTTTGCCCTTATTCACTGATGCGATTGCAATAACTGTAAGAGAGATTGTTTTAACTGGGGATCTTTCACGTTGATATTCACCAGGTCCACCGGTGTTTGCCCATTCTTATTCGGTAGTTTGGGGTCGGCGCCAATCTTTAGCATGAAGCGACTGGGTCCACAAATCCGATTAATAGCATTTTGCCAGTTTTCATCGGTTTCTTCGGGATCCTTAATGCCGGAGACCAAGCGGCTTTGGAGCAGTCGATGCAGTACTGTTCGCCCCAATCGATCCTGGTGATTCACATTAGCACCCAACTGCATAAGTATATTCATCATGTGGTAATTGATGTAAAAATTCGCTGGGTATTTGCTTCGAGACAGCTGATTGCCCGACACGTTCATGGCAACAAAGAGGGCGCTTTGGCCTGTTTCGTCTACAGCATCAATCTCGTACCCGTCCTGTTTAACCAACTTCTCAAGCATTGTTGCATCGTTGCGCATCACTGCCCGCATCAGCACTCTGCCTTCCTGTTTAAGTAGGCCTCGCTCTTCGAAGACTGCCAGAACTGAATCATGGTGATACATGCGTGCCAAGTCCAGGGCGGTCTGGTGATTGTGATTGTTCAAGTGCCAATTGGCATGATGATCCAGAAGCAAGGCTGCGACCTTTGCATGACCGTTGGCGGTGGCATACATCAGGGCGGTCCAATTGTCCTGATCCAGCCCCGATAAGTTGCGATCTATCGGATCACCCGCTTCGATCAACTGGCGGGCGATCTCCAGTTGCCCACGAGAGGCAGCATACATCAATGGAGATCGAAAATTGCCGTATCGACCGACATATGGAGACGAACGAAATAAATCGTTACCCCATGCCAAGCACTGCATGATTTGCTGGGGATCATTCTGAACCGAAGCTTCCAGGAGGTTTGCTGCGATTTTCCTGTCACTCAAACCCGCTGGACGGGGCTTGCTTTTAAAAACAAACTTCGGTGTCACTGGTTTGGATTGCGGTTTGGGGGTTGTTGCGAAAGACACGTTCGAGGAGTTGGCAGATGCCGTTGAGGTTGGGTTGGGCTGCTGCATGAAGGCTTTGATCACCGCTTTGACCTGCGTACTTTGAGCCCAGTCCATTGCCGTTTTCCCATCAGCGTCTTTAAGTTTATGATCGGCTCCGGCTGCCAGTAACAGATAACAGAGCGTCTCTTTTTTCATGCCAGCCGCCTGCATCAATAGAGTCTGCCCATCGTCGTTAACCTGATTCACCGGCAAGCCGTGAGTAATGAGCCAATCCATCAAACGCAGATCAGCAATTACATGTCGTCCGAGGCTGCTTTTGGGTGTATGGGCTGTTACATCCCAACCGGCTTTAACGAGTAGGTCGAGCAACGCGATGTCGTGTGTTTGGATGAAGGATTCGACCAGTTGGGTCTCGTTGACATCATGCATGACCGCCAGCAATTTTTTCGCAGCCTGGACGTCTTTGATTGCCAGAACCAATGGCATGACAAGCGGCACGCGATGGGAGACGTCGGCTTGGCAGGCCCAATCCACCATCTCATTTAATCGCTGATGATTCAACCAAGAGGCTGTCGCTTTAAGATCCAGACGAAAGGCCTTCCAATCCACAGACGAATCACAAAGAAATTCATTGAGATAATACGGATCGTGCGAACCCAATGCCGACAGCAGTAACGCTTGGTTGGATGCCTGTTTGGGAAGTAGTTTAAAGGCTTGGCGATCCAACCGCATGATCGCCACGGCAGATGGGAAAATCAGATTGTTTATGCGGTGATCAATTCCCGTATTGATCGCCTGCCACATGCCATAAACTGGTTGAGGTGGAAGGTTATAGTGACGCAATGCCTGGAGGATCGCAGGCCGATCATATTCCATGGCGATCTGGCGTAAGCTGGCTATGAACTTGGATTGTGATTTCCATCGGCGTTCATCCGGATCACTGACATAGGCACGATTATGGGCAAAGGGATGATCCGGTGAAAACTGATCGGCAGGTAGAATGTCAGCCAAATGATACAACGCATCAAAAAGGTCCAAACGTCCTAGTTTTGCAGCCTGCTTGATTGCACCCGAGAGATATACCAGGCGATCTGACTTATCTTTCACAAGATGTTGAGCCAAGGCTATCACGCTCAATTCATCGGCTCGTTGACAGGTTGCCGCCAGAGAATGGTTGACAATAATTTGCTGGCTGGAATCTGCTTGCCTTAGCCAATCACTGATCAACTCCACCTGTCCGGCATAGGCCAGTGAGGCTATATCATGAGCTATGTCACGCGGACCATGGGTCGTAAGCGGTGTTGAAATCCAAGAGCAGGCATAAGGTTCTGTCGCAGCAGGATCAGGCGTGACTATGCGGGCTAACTGCCATTGCTCGCTTTGATTTACTGCCAGCCAAAGCTGCCCGTGGTCTACAGTGATCGCGGGTACATCACCGGGTACAGTCTGCCGAGCAGCCAGTTTATTTTTTTGTGAATCCCACACCAGCAGATGTGTTCGCCAGGGGATGAGCATGGACTTTTCGGTATGGATTGATGCTCGTTGTTTGGTCACGCGTTTATGCCAGTTTGACTCGCGATAGGTCAGGTATACGTATTGGCCCATCGCCACCATGTCATCAGGCTGGGCTAAGGGTAACGGCCATGCTTCGGCACGGGATGCCTGCATGTCCAGACGGATTAGTTGTTGCGAAGTCGTCAACCAGAAAACTTTGCCATCACTGCATGAAATGTCCGCGACCAGCTTTGCGTTGGCAATGTTGGATTTTCCGGTGAGTAATTGATCACCTAAGTATTGTCGGAGTGTCGAATCCAGGGTTACGGTTTTGCCCGTCGCCGAATTAAAAAGGTACTGTTGATCAATCAATACCCAATTGCCACAAGCTGTCATCTGATCGGCGGTGATGGTTGTTGTGTTGGCTTCTTCAATTTTAACCTGTCGTTCGGTGATGGATAAGTCCGACATGTTCACCATGCTCAAGCGATGATCGTGATGGCTAACAAGCAATGTTTCACCAACTCGAGCCAGTTGGTCGGTTCTTGATGAGAGCAAACCATCAACGGACCGCAGCGTACGGCTTTCCCAATTGCTCAAATCAAGTACAACCAGCCCACGACGTTTTAACGCGACATAGAGCTTGCCTTGATGTATCAGTAAATCATTGATGGAGTCACGCGGAATTTCAGTAGTTAAACTGACCGCACGTTTCGTCGCATCATTGTTATAAACCAGTTTTGCTCCTGCGCTGATCCACAGGTGATCCTCACTGCACGCCAAAATCGGCTTGACTTCATTATTCGTCATGGAAGTTGACACGCGTTGGAGGCTTTGATCAGGTATGTGCGATATGAAGGCCGGATACTGTACTTGCGGCGTTTCTAGCAACAGGGCTGGATGTGGCGGCAACACTTCCACGGCAGGAATTTGCTGCTGGAATATATTGGCGTAGGGATTGGCTTGCCCATTACGGGTACGCTCCACGCGGTCAAGGATGACTGGATCAATCGGCCCATGAGCAAGCTCTGGTTTTTTGGACTGAACATGCGGCTGCGTTTTGTCCTGCGATTGAGATTCCCGGGCGGTTTGAGCAGGCGCAAGTCGCGGGGCAGTCAGTTGACGCTTGCGTTTAATGGCTTGAAATTTCAACGCAACACCTTGGCGGATCTGTTCGTTGATTGTATTGAATGTGCTGAGAATTCG
This sequence comes from Phycisphaerales bacterium UBA7800, assembly GCA_002480565.1. Classification (GTDB taxonomy): domain Bacteria; phylum Planctomycetota; class Phycisphaerae; order Phycisphaerales; family Phycisphaeraceae; genus UBA7800. The sequence continues at coordinate 40,758 of DLCK01000088.1, forward strand.
TACGGTTTCTTCGGAAGAATCCGCCATTTTCTCAAGTTCTTTGATTAGATTGTTCAGTCCCATGGATGTCAGTGCGTTGGCACCTTTTTCACGTCGTGATGCAACCTGCGAAATAGTCTCCTGAAATTGCACATCCCAATCGAGCATGCGTGACCTGATCTGCTCAAGGCCATCCAATGTCATGTCCGGCGGGAAACAGGCGACATTGTAAAAGTTGTACTGCTGGTTGGTTTTTACGGGTTTGGACGCAAAAGTATATGCCATGGCGGTTAGGGCAGTGGTGTTAAAACGCAATGCTTCATCGACATACTTGGTTTGATCGCTTGTGGCGAAGCGTTGGAAGAACTGTTGCCAATAATCACACGCGGTCATGGCCTGCTGCATATGTTCCCATGAGCTGACATAGTTCGGCGATGGATAGAGTTTGCCGCGTTCACTTGCGACCTTTTGATTGTCTGGATCAAAAAACCGGGCTAAATCCAGTAAAAAACGACAATATTTCTTCTTGCGTCGATCCGCAGGTGTTTCGTTAATCCTTTGTCCCCGTGGTAGTGTTTGACGGATATGCGATTGTTGGGCATAGAGATACCCCGCAATTTGGCCAGCTAATCCCTGGCAGATCTGATCCGAACGACGGGTTTGAATCTGCTTGGTGACCTGCTGTGCGATTTGCTCAATGCCTTGCTCAAACTGGCCGATGGTGGTCTTCTGGTCCAACTGAATGGGTACGTTCAAACCATCCCAGCAGTAGACGGTGATGGTGACAGGAATCTGAACCACCGGCGTATTGTCCGGATGAGACTCTTCATGAAAATAGCCCCAGAGATACTGATCTGCGACGTACTGCCAGGCATTGGGATCAGTATCGCTAAGACCGATGAGCCCTAAGGATTGTTCCCCAAGCGTATCGTCGAGGCCGGCAATTTTCAGGACATGTGTGTCGGCCTGCTCATCAAGTTTGGCAAGGATTTGACGGAACCCTGATTCGAAATGGTCCAGACGTTCATTGTCAGTGGTGTTGCGGATAAACAGGGGCGCAATGATGGTTTTGCGACGCAGTGATTGACTGGTTTTAATTGCCAACGGGATTAACGCCTGGGCAGTCTGTGTGATCTGCGTGATATCCGATTCTGTGGGTTGAAAGTATCCTTGTGCAGAGGCTTCGAGTGTTAGCTGTTTTTGAACCAACACGTCAGCATAGCGTGTTTCGATGACGCTCATGATCAGGGTTGACTGTTCGGCCTTGGTATCTTGTATCACATTGCACCGCAATACCATGTTGGCTTTGAGCAATTGACCCATTTGCATGGCCTGCTCGCCGTTGATACCCAATGACAAGGACATCTCGCTTAATGCTTCAGTGAGTTGCTGACGATCGACGAGTTGAATGCCCGGTTGGTCGTTGAGTTTCGCCATCAGCAAATCTGCCATGTTCACAGCAGCAAGCTCATTGCGATACCACTGCTTGTCCAATTCAAACGGCGTCACCAACAGCGTTATCGTATCCGTGAGCTTGGGGGCCAATGCGCGTTGAACCTTGGGGGCGGAGGCGATGAATTTTTTGATCGAATCGATACTCACATCCTCAATAGATGAACTGGATGAATATCTTCGGGACGAGGATCGACTGCTGGTTGAATTTCCTGACCGGCTTCGGCTAAATGCTTCCTCGCGCCGTTTGATCATGCGCTGAATCGCCTCTTCAGACATGCCCCGGTCACGCATTCGCTTGATGATATGATCGGGAATCGGTGGCGGGCCATTTTGATCTGCCACGAGTGTGAGCATGCTCTTGTCTGCAGTTTGATGCGATGCGCTTGATTCAAATAGCCCCAACGACCAACTGAATAAGGACATGCAAAGGAACATAACCAACACGATACAGGTAATGAAGCTGTTTTTTTGGATGATTGTAAACATAAATATTTCCCCCTTGGATTACGGATTGACACGTTTGCCCGACCATGCCTGTTGGATCATTTGAACAATCTGCTCAGAACCTTTTTCACGGGCAAACGCCAAGAGCTGCACCGGTCTGCCACGGTAAGTCCACTCGATTTGTTTTAGATTCCAATCGTATTTGAGCAAGGCAGCAACGGCTATCTGGTCTTGTACATCAATCGCTGTGATCAGTGAAAATGGTGCTGGCGTGCAATCCGAGGCAAGTAACTGCATCGCGTATTGAGGATGTTTTTGCTGAACCATACTGTCATAAAAACGAGCCGCATCAGCCCGGTCGTAATCAAATCGCAGACCATGTTTCACAAGCATTTTCAGGATGTCGATTTGCGGCTTCATCAATCTGAGTTGCAGCATCATTTTGCCGTTGAGATCCTGGTTGTCTATGGTCGTTCCAGCTGAAAAATACGCTTCCAATCGCGTGTAATCTTTCTCCGTCATCGCATTGAGCAACGGTTCGTGCAAAGCCTTGCTGTGCGCTAGACGAAGCGACATTTGTTGATTGGCACTTTTCAACGCCGGGACCAGATCAAGGTTCCCACGTTGTGAAGCAAATCGTATGGCGATCGGCAGAAAGTCACTCCCCCATTGATGAGGGGTTGTTTGAGCCAACTGCTTGGCCTTGGCTACGTCAGCTTCAATCACTGCTGCGATGAAGGCCTGCTCTGCACGATCCTGTGGGCGTTGCTCTTTCCAGCGGTAGGTTTCCAGAGACGCTTGTGCACAAGTAAGAAATCCACGCTCCAAAGCGGTGTTGATAAACCACTCTGCGTATTGCTGTTTCACAGGAAATGGTTCACTTTCCGCCAATTCCCGCATGATTTGCGGTTGATTGTGCAATAACGCATACACAATCAGATGCTCGCCAGTGGTCTGGTGCTCTGTAGGTTTAAGGCCCAGACTCAGAAGGTAGCGATACATCTTGATCTGACCGTAAACCAGCGACCAACCCAAAGGAGTCTGAGCGTCCTGATTGGTCAACTTCATATCTGCCCCATGTTTGACAAGGTGTTTCATCGACTCGATTGCCCCATTGGCGGCGGCTAGATGAGCAGCTGTATATCGGGCGGGGAGTTTGCCATATATGTTGGTCTCTTCGCAATATCCGTTGATGGGTACGCCAGCTTCCAGTGCGAGTTTGACCACATGGGCATTGTTGAGGCTGCTTGCTGCTATCAAAGCGTTGTAGCCGTTATAAGTCTGGATTTTCAGATCAGCTTTCTGTGACAAGAGCCAATCGATTACCTCAGTGTGATTTTCATTGACCGAGATGATCAGAGCCGTCGAACTGTAATCGTTACGGGCATTGATATACTGACCACGTATCGCCAGCTTCTTCATGGCCGACAAATCTCCGGCATCGACGGCATCCCACCAGGCTTTGGGGGCAGTCATTCCGGCTTGCGGCATCATTTGGCCAAGCAAAACATTCGGCATTGCTATCAACAGGTATAGGTATATCCATCGGACAGTAGCCGTGTGAAACGATTGGGTAGCCAAGAAACAATCAGTTTTCATTTATAATCCCCGTAAAAAAAACTAGCTCTTTTAGGTGAAAATAAATTATACAGTTTTGTCTGATTTGTGCTGAAGGTCTTGGGTAAAACGATATCAAATTGTGATTGCCAAGTAGAAAGTTGTGGAATTCTATTGGGGATATTTGAACGATATGCTGAATTATATTACTAACATAACGCAATTGTCCGAAGCGTCGGGAGCGAAATCCCAATGCTAGGCGCCAACGGTATGGCAATGGCAATGGCATTGCCAACTCAAAGAGGCCTGGCATGTCAGCCGGCACGTCGTCATTTCTATGATAATCACCTATATGCTGATATTTATAGACTGTTAAATAGCGAGGAAGGGCGATTGGGGCGAGGGTGTGGCCGGACGTAAAACGCTGAAAATGGCTGGAATATACTTGGTATGGCCCATTTTTTAGAAATTGAAAAATAATTAATTTTAAATATGAAATGGCAACTTGAATATGTATTTATTGTCACGGCGATGGGTTTAAAGCCCTCGCCTTCAGGCGAAACCTTTAGGTTTTACAATT
>DLCK01000033.1 GCA_002480565.1 Phycisphaerales bacterium UBA7800
TCGAGGCCGGAGGGAGTGAGCCTTCAGGCGAGCTCGCGACCGGAGGCCGATCCGTCGATGCGACAGCATCGATTTCGCCCGATCTGGATTTTGCGCAATCTGTTCTTCCCCTGCTGATCCAATCAGCGCATCATGCCGGTTATACGCAAATCAAGACGCATGAAGAACAACACTGCATCAAGGTGCTACTGCTTGAATCTGACATGCTCAATGATCCCCTGATCGTGACACTCGGACGATGCAGGGCTCATCAATATCAACCCAATCGGCGTCGCTGGTCTATTCCTAATCGACCACGTTGGCGACGGTCGTTCTGTCACCTGCAAGACAAAATGTTCAAAGGCTGCGTTCCCGGCTGGCTTCGTCCCGGCTGTACGTCCTGCGGTCGCATCATTGAAGACAAATAAAAAACCGCTTCATGCACTGTTTGGCGACGGACACGATAAGCGGCAATGCAAAAGGGAAATCTAATGCACACGGATTATAACACCATGATTCATCAGGCAGACAGCAGCACACGAGTGAACGGCACAGGGCGGACTGGAGCCCCTGTGCCGCTTCGCTCGGGTGATGCTGCACTCTTTGAAAGCATGAAGCAGGAAGCCGAAGGCGTTTCGGCTCCTGCATCGCATTCGTCAGCAAGACCGTCCGACCAGCAGACCGAGCTGGTTGATCAATGCCCCCCATCTGTAATACGGGGGGCAAAGTTACATGAGGCTGAAATTGGCATTGACTGGTTCCGATTCAGGATGCCGTTTAATCGCCTTCATCAAATCACGAATAGGTTGGCAAAGTACCTTGGCAGCTATTACAGCAAACCGGGGATGTGGGGCTATCGTGAGCGATTCCAGTTTGCTTGTGGTGCTTTCGTCAACTTCACTGATGAACACCGTGAATGCTGCATTGAACTGACTGGTAAAACCTGCCAATTGCTTGGCCATCAAATCCTCATGGAGTTGATGACATGGGCATATAGCCATTTCGCCAGGGCAACCCGAATCGATATCCGTCTGGATTTCAAAGGCACTGATATCGGCCTGATTGATAACGTGTGCCAATCCTGCGAACGTCGGGAACTCTGCCGATGTCGTCGATGGCGTAAGATTGAGCAATTAAGTTCAAACGGTGAATACACCGGCTATAGCGTAGAACTCGGCAAGCGTGGCAAAGATGGTTCAGGCCGTTTGGTGCGTGTCTATGACAAAGGACTGGAAACCAAAGAAAAACCCAAAGGTGAATGGGAAAGATGGGAAACCGAGTTTTCCGACGATGCAGCCAATCAAGTGTGTATGGAACTGATCGCATCAGACAATTGGACACAATCAGCTGCTGAACTGGCATTGGGTGCAGTTGATTTCCGGGTCTATACCGGTGCTCGATCCCTCAAACGTCGGTCTATCGCTGACTGGTGGGCCAAACTCACTGCATCCATCAAACCCATCCTTGTCCGTATTAAGCGTGTCCACACAAACATAGACCGCTATGGCTCATGGCTCTGCCGAAGCGTCATGCCGACGCTGCACACCATCTCAAAACATACCGATCAATCTGTCGCTAACATCATTCTATTTTTCACTGGCAAACAGAACTTCGCAAAGGCTGTGTGTGATGCATCACCTGTTGTATGGGAATACATTGATATAACAGAATAGAAAGTTATCGCTCTAACCAAATTCATATCCCTTGAATTTCAGTCGAACAAAAAAAAAGTGATAATTTAGCCAACAAGAACTGCGTCAAGCTTTTCAATTGCCAAAACAACATTTTGAACATCTTGAAGCTCAAATTCTGGCATATCTTCAGCATTATGATGAGTACCTTTATTCAAACAGGACCAAGTAGGACTCTGTCCGTTAATGCCGAGTAGCATTTGAAAAGATTCTACAATTTCATTTTTTCCTGGAATTTCCGCTTTGGAAGCACTTGTTTTTTTGCATAAATTTTCACACAAACTGCGGAGATCCCAAGGCAAAAATGGACTACGGCGAGAAACACTAATTAGAGGATCAGACTTATGGCTGTGTTTCCCATAATGTATCCAAGCCTTATCTGTTAAATATTCCAGTGCTCTTCTTGACGACATAAGACAATCTTTATACTCCCCATCATCAAGCAACGCCCTTGATGCCAATACATAATTCTTGGGTCTTTTCGGCGAATTAACTTGGATATGCCTTTGATCGCTGAGTGGAGAAAATATGTATGTTTCTGCGGCTTCAGCAGCAGCTTTACCAATCAACTGCTGTGCTCTATTAAAAAAGTCTTCGCCATGTACAGCTAAAATTATTTGTTTATGCTTAAAGTAATCATCAACAAACAATGTTTCACGAATGGCCCCCCGGTGATCATCATCAATTGCATTAACAGGGTCATCGAAGATTAATATTGGGCAATTTTCTTTGATATTCTTAGCAGCTAAAACAGCCAAACCAACACAGCGTATGTGACCTTCACTTAACACATGTAATGCATCAAACATCTTATCGGGTTCTGGAATAAAAGATATTTTTAAACGCTCATGCTGCTGCAATGGCAGTTTAACAGATGCCAGCTTTTCACATTCAGGATCAAGTCTATTGAACGAGTTGTATAAATCAACCACCTTATCTTCTAAATCTTCAACTAAACGAGCAGGCAATTCACTTGCATATTTTTGCAACAATTTTACAAATTGCGAGTATGATTCTGCTATCAATTTATTATTTGCAACTACAGCAACTTCAGTCTGTGCTTGTTCAATAAGAGTTTTATTTTCCTTATCAAACTCAGCAAGAGCCTTTTTTGATTTATTTATCTCTTCATTTTTTTGTTGCCTTCTAGTTTTCAATGCCGTAATTTTTTGTTCAATTTTACGATATTCGAGTAGCAAAACTCTTCTTTTATCACGTTCCTTAAGAAAATTATCTATTCTCTGATCTTCACCTTCTAGCTCTCTAACTTGTTTTTCAATATCACCCCAATAAGTATTACCCTGATCCATTTCAGAAAAAAGTGAACACCACCACGTTTTTTTATCAAGAGTTTCGAGTAAATTTTTACACTTTACAAGATTGTTTTCTGATTTAAAATATTTCAGGCAAGAATCTATTATGGATTCAATTTGTACAAATAGCTCATTGAGTTTTTCATTAAGGCCATCAATTGTTGCCTGTAATTCTGCTAAATGTTGCAATTCTTTTAATTCCTCGGATGCGTTATCAAATGGATTGATTACGACTTGTCCAATCGGTGTTTTACACGCAGGGCAAAAAATCAGATTCAGCATCATGGAGGCTGACCACCGCCTCATATAACTTTTTGAACGATACCTTTTCACTGTTCTTGTTTAATGTTGCAAGTTTTTCTTCGAGATTTGTATATATAAGATCGATTTCACTCTTGTGGCTCATTAGCTCTTCATAAGTCACATTGCATTTTGCAGGAACTTGAGCTTGCAAATCCGAATCCAATTTTGAAATTAATCCCTTCTCATCTTCATTACCCATTAGTTCAAATGCCGCTTGTTCGAATGAAGAACCTTTCCGATATTCTTCTGCAACTTCTAATTCTAATTTAGTTATAGCTTCAATATCTTCTCCGCTATTAGCTAACTGTTGTGTATGCCCCGCAAGATCGAGACGTTTTTGTTTCAACAACTCCTGTTTGTTGCCGCTCAGATCAATATATTTAGGATCAAGAGATGGTGAGAAATTACGTACAAAGTTGTTGAAATTTTCCAATCCAAACAAAGTTGATATAAGTTCGGTCTGTTTTTGAGGAGCCAGAGAAGCAATACGAGAAAAGCTATCAATACGGTTTTTTTCAACAAAACAAAATCTATAAAATGGCTCATTTGCTTCAATAGGAGTATGATTTCCAGATAAATCAAGCGCTTCTATTTCAGGTTCTTCAAAAGAATCTGTAAATGCATTCTTCAAATAATGTGCATGGTTTCTGAAACGTTTATTCTCTGCTTCCTCAACATGACCAAGTAACCCATATTCTAACGCTTCACAAAAACTCGATTTCCCAGAGCCATTTGGTCCATAAACCAAAACCAACGAACTTGCTAAATTAAATTCTTCCTGACGTGCAAATCCACGAAATGGTCCAACTCTCAAATTTGCTAAACACTTAATACCTTGTTGCGTATCAGTCGCTTGATCAGAATATGTGTGTAAGACAGAAGTAACAGTTTCCCAATCCCTTTCAGCCAATTCAATGATCTTTTTAATTCGATGCCCATGAGAAGTGGAGAGAGGAACAATGTCATCTAAATTGTCAAGAATCAGATTCGCCATCTTGCGAACATTTTCTGGGGTTGTTTCATCTAACGTTTGTAAAAAACGCATGTATTCATCCCGGATCATTTTCATCTCTTTCTAAAAACAATATTGACATGAACAAACCATTCCGCATACAACCAACTATAAATTATACACATAAGATCAAAACTAGTAATTCGGCCAATCACAAAATACTGTTTATTTTGTCAATTCAAATTGACATGCTTATTAAGCTGCATTAAGCTTTATTCAAAAGGAAATCCATATGGGTGGTGAACTCAAAAACAGAACACGATTGTCAATCACGCTGAAAAACGACCTTGCCGAGCGTGTGCGTCAATTGGCCAGTGATGACAGAACTTCAATTTCAAACGTCATCGAATCAATCATTGCTCGCCACATTGAGCACGCTGAGTTGAAATCGAGATTTACTCATGACCCACTGGCTGGTGGTCTAATCGAACAACTGCTAACGCCTGAAAACCTTGAACGTGCAGCAAAGATTGTTGGTGACAAGACATTGAAAAACGACTTGTTGTCGAAACGTGAAGAAGCTCTAAAGAAATCATCCGGGAGGAAAAAATGAGCTGGCAATTACTTGATGATCTGGAAATTCTATATCGCCTCAAGGAAAGCACGGTTACTTGTCGCAGAGGTTTATTTCTCAACGATCCGAATAAGCCGCCACAAACCACTGTGGATATTCAAGCATTTTACAAAATGTCCAATCTTGAACGGATTGATACCCCCTATCCAATCAAGCTGGAAATCCATGCATACGATACAACTCCTCTTGCAGCAGCAGTCATAGATGCAAACAATCAAAAGCTATTTGGTTGCTATGTCTGGGACGGATCAGGAGGCAGCATTACGAATGCATCAGATCAAAGATTGATTCTTCTTGCAGATTACTTACATGCCTATATTTACAATGATGAACAACCAGACCCAGCAGAATACAACTCTGAGGAAACTTGTTCATGCTGCGGTGACGTGTATCAATCATCAAGACCTGATGGTGGTGCAGCGGTAGAAATGCAATTGAACGACAACAGTCGTTCTGAAGGCCATGAAATACAGCAAAGTGAATTCATGACCATGATTGGCCAATATGCCACAGAAGAACAAATACGCAGCTTTTTCCATGCTATAAGCAAAGACTATACACCAACAGGAGAGCTTCATTTTGTTCGTGTCAAAGGTCAAGGTAATCATGAATCACTGATGATTTCAGTTATGAATTCAGAAAAAAAGCGAATGTACGTGTTTCCCGATGGTTCAATCGATGTGTTTGCAGAGTTGGGATAAATAATGTCAGACGAAAAAATTGACAAGTTGATATGGCTTAAAGAAGTCGGCCAGATGATTGGCGGATACAGCAAACGGACTGTCGAGCGCATGATTAAAGCTGGCGAACTGCCCGAAGCGGTGTATGTGCGGAAGCGTGCGTGTTTGCCTGAGTCAGTGGTGATTGATTACATCGAACGTCAGAAGCAGGAGGCTTCGCAATGATTCAGTTTGTGTATCTGCCCAATCGTAAAAAGGTCGTCAAGTTCAAACGATCCAAGGAGAATTACCGGGGACGCTATAAGCTGGATGGCCAGAAGAAGCCAACCGACATTTCCCTGTACACCACCGATAAACGTGTCGCTGAACAGAAGCTTGAAAAGATTGTTCAGGAAGCTCAGCAGGAACAAGCCGGGATCATTGCACCCAAGGAAATGCGGGACGCTGCTGGGACTCCTGTGGCTGAGCATCTGGCCAACTTCGTAGCTGATCTGAAAACCAAGGGACGTGCCAAGAAGCATTACAGCCTTACACAGTCCAGAGGCGAAAGGCTGATTGATGAATGTAGTTGGCAGCATTTGAAAGATATCACGTCGCACAGCTTTTTGTCCTGGCGTGCAAAGCAAAAGAAGCTTTCAGCCAAATCACTGAATGAATATCTGATAGCAATCAATTCGATGCTCAACTGGTTGCAAAAGCACAATTGCATTTTGGCTAACCCACTGGCTAATGTTGAGAAGGTCAGTACCGTAGGCAAGGAAACATTTAAGCGACGCGCTTTAACCGATGATGAAGTTAAACGCCTGCTTGAAGTATCCGAAGCACGTAGGCCGATCTATCTAACCGCCCTGCTCACAGGTTTACGTCGAAAAGAAATTAACAGTCTGGTTTGTGCGGACTTCAGCCTGTATACGGACAAGCCAACCATCAGCCTTCGAGCTGAGAACGCCAAGAATGACAAAGCAGCTGTTTTTCAGTTGCGTGCCGATCTTGCATCTGAATTACGGAAGATCATCCCGGCCAACGCCAAACCCACCAGCAAGCCTTGGAAGATGCCAAGATCGGAAGCGGTCAAGCGTGACCTGATTAGAGCAGGAATTGAGTTGGAGGACGCCAGAGGCCGCCGGGTGGACTTCCACGCCCTACGCCATACGCTAGGGACGAATCTGGCACGTGCTGGTGTCGCTCCACGTGTGGCCATGGAAATCATGCGTCACAGCGATATGCGGCTAACGATGAAGATTTATACCGATGAGGGTATGCTGCCGACTGCACCTGCATTTGCGGGACTTCCCCAATACATGGACATGCTTGAGCTGGATAAGTCGGAAGAAGCAAAAAAGCGCTCACATGATCTGCAAAAGCGCTCACAAAAACCGGTCTCGGACTGTCATTCTGAGTCCGCGTCTGTCGCAGTTGTTGAAGGGGCTAAAAATGAAAAAAGCCCTGAAAAACAGGGCTTTAGTCAAAGTTTGTCGCAGTCTGACGGGGTTTGTCAGAAAGCATTGTTTAACGAGAGTGACGGGGCTCGAACCCGCAACCTCTGGATCGACAGTCCAGTGCTCTAACCAATTGAGCTACACTCCCTTGCTCGACAACTGTCATGCAGTTGGGAGATGAGATAATGTAAGGATTTCAAAATGTTTGTCAAGTTGGCAGGCCAGTTTTCAACATCATTTTTGAACTTTTTTTACACAACCTTCAAAATCAACTTTTGAAATCTTGATCGTCAACAGGTTATGAACCATCCAGTATTTAGCTGGTCATCAAGTAATTGACTCACAGGCATAAATACAGACTGGTTGCGCCTAAAGTCATTGCTAAAAAAATGAGGCTCGCAGCACCACATCCGGCTTTGCTGGCAGGCATTTTATCGGGATAAGCATCACGAAGCAGCCTTTCATGCTTCTCAACAAAGTCTTTGGATTCGGCCAATCCCATGCCGGTAGATTCACGCACCGCTTTGATGGCCTGAATCTTTTGACCTGCAAAGAGAAACGACTCAACTTCTTCCAACTGTTCGCTGCTGAGGTCTTCCATGAGTCCCCTTCCCGTTTTCATGAAGCTATATCGCAAAACGCGTGCGTCATCCAAACGACTTTTTATTTGCTGACATTCACCTGAACCAACTTGGCCTGCTGGATGACCTTCGCCTGCTCATCGTCTTCAATGTAATCGCTGTGACAAGCGGCCTTGGCTTCATCGGCACCAACACCCTTTTTGGTCTTGCTGGCAAGCTTGTGGATTTCTTCAGGCGACAGGTGTCCACGCTGTTCTAGGATTTCGACTTGTTCAGCGGTCAGTGCGCCGGACTTCTTTGCTTTCTCGACGGCATAGGTTTCATCCTTGCCTGAGAAGAATTCGTTGATCTCTTTACTGATGCGGACTGAGCACCAGTCGTGGCCGCACATCGCGCAGAAGTCGGTATCGACATCGAGGTCTTCGTCGTGATACGCACGAGCCACATCGGGATCGAATGAGAGTTCGAAATGTTTTTCCCAGTTCAGTGCTGCACGAGCTTTGGTCAGTTCATCATCACGGTCACGTGTACCGGGGATGCCCAGGGCGATGTCTGCTGCATGTGCTGCGATTTTGTAGGCGATACAGCCTTGCTTGACATCATCTTTTTTAGGCAGTCCCAGATGCTCCTTGGGGGTCACATAGCAGAGCATCGACGCCCCGTGGTATGCAGCGGATGTCGCACCAATGCAGCTGGTGATATGGTCATAGCCTGGGAAGATGTCGGTGACCAGCGGGCCAAGGACATAGAACGGCGCACCGTGACAAAGCGTGCGTTGGAGTTTCATGTTGTATTCGATTTGATCAAACGGCACGTGGCCGGGACCTTCGACCATGACCTGCACGCCCTTACGCCATGCCCGTTCGGTCAGCCGCCCGATTTCAGCAAGTTCGAGTAATTGCAAGTCGTCGGATGCATCTGCAAGACCACCAGGACGACAACCATCACCGATGGAAAAGGTCACGTCATAGCTGCGGAGGATGTCACAAATTTTTTCCCAGCAGGTATTGGTTGGATTTTCCTTGTTGTGGGTAATCATCCACTTGGCAAGCAGAGAACCGCCACGTGAGACCAGGCCGATGAGTCGCTTTTGTGCGAAGGGCAAATGTGCCTGAAGCAAGCCTGCATGGACGGTGAAGTAATCGACACCTTGATTGGCTTGATGTTCGATGGTTTCGAGGATGATGGTTTCGTCGAGGTCTTCGATTTTTTTGCCAATAATCATGGAGTAAATCGGCACAGTACCAATGGGTGTGGTGCTGTTTTCAATCAGTGCTTGACGACAGGCATCAAGGTCTCCGCCGGTGGAGAGGTCCATGACGGTGTCAGCCCCCCAGCGTTCGGCCCATTGGAGCTTTTCGATTTCCTCATCCATCCCACTGCTTACAGGTGAAGCACCCATGTTGGCATTGATCTTGGTCTTGGAGGCGCGACCGATTGCCATGGGATCAAGCTTGTATTCCAAGTGCTTGACATTGGCGGGAATGACCATACGCCCCGCACCGATTTCGTCACGCACTTGCAATGGGGTCAGATGACCTTCACGTTCTGCAACACGTTGCATCTGCGTGGTGATGATACCCAGTCGGGCTGATTCCAATTGCGTGATGGGCTTGAAGTCCGCAGGGCAGGTGGTGCTACGGAGACTGCCATCGTTTTGCTTGAAGGTGATGGTTTTGGTGTTACCGTTGGCAACTTCACCGATGGTGCCTGCTTCGACAATATCCGTAGCCCAACCTTGAGGCAAAAAGTCCCACGCGGTCTTGGAAGACGGGGCAGGCATGCCGGGTGTATCGGGGCTGCTATAGGACATCGGGCCGCCGATATTGGGCTTGTTGGCGAAGCTGCCGGGGGTTGTGGCAGTCGGCTCATTACCGGGATTACCGCCGATGGCAGGTAAAATCCATTCACGGTGATCATTGGCGGCGTCTGAACTTCCGGGGGTTCCTGTGGTAATCATGGTCGAGGCTCCTTGCGGTTAGACACGGCAAATGCAGCAAGGTCGGCCATCAGCAAATGGTCGCTTCCCTACGCAGCACGACCGTGAGGCGGTGACTGATCAGGTGCAAAGGGTTTGTTCTCAGTACCCCGAAAGTTATTCATGTGTCATTGAACACACAATGAAAAGTTCCGGGGGACACCCCTAGCGAAAGAATGAGTATAAACTAGTGGGACAGGAATCACAATGACCGACACATCCACCATCACAGTACTCAAGCCTACGATCAAAGATCCGACCCGTTGGTCGATCAAGGTTGGTCGCAAATATGTGGGGACACTCCCGCAAGTGGAAATCGAGGCATTGGACCTGCAAGTGGGGACACCCTGGACACCGCAACTCGCCGAACTTGTCACCCATTCGGCCACCGTGGACAAGATTTATCGCTCGGCTACCTTCAGACTGGCTCGGCGGATGTACTCCATTATGGATTTATCGCGCAAGCTGCGGATGAGTAAGCATCAACCCTCCGCCGAAGTGGTTGCTGAAGTGATCCAAAAGTGCATCGACAAAAAGCTCTTGGATGATGAAGCTTACGGCCGGGCATTGATCCGCGACATCCAACTGCGTAAAGCAGCCGGCCCGCGACTGTTGCAAACCAAGCTCATGCAAAAGGGTTTGGATCACAAGCTTATCGAAAAGCTCATCCGTGAATCAGCAGGTGATCGTGATGATTTTAATGCTGCAATGGAAATGGCCAGAAAAAAGTTCAAAAGCCTCTCTCGCTTGCCGATGCAAAAGGCTCGTCAACGCCTTTATGGCCAACTCACGCGCCGCGGCTTTGAGTATGACACCGTTTCATCGGTGATGGAAAATCTGGATTGGGAATCACTCTTGGATCAGTCTGAAGAAGAGTGGATGGATTAGAGAACGAACCCACCGTTCAAAATCATTGTCATCATTCTTCAAGACGATTTGGAAACCCTAAAAAGAGCAATGAACAACGAACAACGATAAAAGTGAAACTGGTTCCATGCGTAATGGCATGGGTTAAAAAGATTGACTCTACCGCGAATCTTTGGGTCATGGTGTTGGGTAATTATTTGTTTTGCATGCCAGGGAGCTTGCGTTCCCCGGACACCTTTGCGAGTTCATTGCATCACCGTTAACTATCCACTTTGTTTAAGACAAACAAGGCATCGGTTCATGGGTGGCGATGTCATGCTTGTGCAACTCAACCCCGTTCGCGCCACTTAGCTTGGATGGACCAAAGCACCTTGAGCAACGCCGGCCACTCACCGGTCATTTGCTGGAGACCTGTACGCCACGAACACCCCCGTACACACCTTACGGACACGGACAGAAAATTGCGGGGCAGGGGTTCGCGGACTTCAGGGGGCGGGGACGAAGCGTACAGGTCTCCCCGGTCGACCGGTGAGTGGCCAGCGTTGCCGGACTTAGGATAGGCGTGTGAAGTTCGTGGCATCAGTGTAAGGTACTATCTCAACGGTGTAACTCACCACCCATGAACCGATGCCTTGTTTGAAACGATCTCAAAACCCTGATGCCATGTACTCGCAAAGGCGTCCGTGGAGCGAAAGCTCCCTGGCATGCAAAACCCACACCTGCCAATCACCATTACCCAATGATTCTGCGGTGGAGACAAAAGTTTGTTTGTATAAACACCTAGATTCCACAAATTTTGGTTGCTCTGAACCCGACGCAGATTAAAATACAGACAGGCATATCTTTTGGATCACATGCCAGCCAGACGTGGTGCCCCGCCTCGTCAGTCTTGGTGACTTATTTCGAAGTAAATTTTAAAACTGTCGGGACTTTTGAAAACGCAATTCGTTTTTTACGCCAAGACGCCAAGGACGCTGAGTTCAAACTCGGAAAAATTCTTAAAACATAGGGAATCTCTGCCTTGTGAATCTTGGCGCCCTTGGCGTCTTGGCGGTGAAAAAGCATTCTGGTTTTTCGATGGCCACTGACGATTCACCGCAAATTCGTGATTGCGGGTTACAACTTATGTTCATGCATCAGTCATTCTCGACTGACACCAGAAAGGAGCAGTGTCCATGCCGCCTTTCGCAGCGTCATTGAACCACAAGGCTCGTTACCTGGCCAAGCATCATCTGGAGAGTTTGATCCAACTGCTTATCCATGAGGGGTACACCGTCATTGGCCCGGTGATGCGTGATGATGTCATTCAGATGGATGCGATCACCAGTGCCTCGGACCTTGCTCAAGGTTATGAAGACCAGCAGAGCCCGGGTCGTTACCGTCTGTCATCTGAACCGGGACAGTTGGATTACAACTATGTGGTTGGCCCGGACACTGCCAAGCGATGGTTCTTCCCGCCGGAGCAATTGCTTTTTTCCATTCATGTCGATGGTGAAAAGTTCGTCCCCAACCAAACGCTTCCTGCTGCTCCCAAACTTGCCCTGCTGGGACTTCGCCCGTGTGATCTTGCAGCCATCGAGGTGCAGGATCGCGTGTTTGGATATGGGGTGGATCAACCATCACCCTATCGCTGTGAGTCGGATCGATACTACTGCCAAACGCGTGAACAATCGCTGCTGATCGCAATCAACTGTACACAACCCGGCGGAACCTGCTTCTGCGATTCATGGGGGACAGGCCCGGCAGCAACAAGTGGGTACGACCTTGCCATGACCGAGTTGTGGGCAGGCCTGATTATTCGGGCAGGTTCAGATTCGGGACATGCCCTGCTCAACCATTTGCAAACGCGCATCCCCACCGATTCGGAACTGGAGCTTGAGCAGATGAAACTCGAGCGTGCCCGTGAACACATGGGGCGCAAACTTGAGACCGATGGTTTACCCAAGTTGCTTAATGAAAATATCGAGCACCCGCATTGGTTAAACATGGCAGGCCGATGTCTTGGATGCGGTAATTGCACGATGGTCTGCCCGACTTGTTTCTGCTCAACTGTCAGTGACAACAACGACCTGGAAACAGGTTCAGTTTCACGCACGCGTCAATGGGAGTCCTGCTTTAATCACCAGTTCACCTATACCACCGCCGGCCCGGTTCGCAGCAGTATCCGCAGCCGATACCGTCACATGCTCAGACACAAACTTGCCACATGGTGGGAACAATTCGGCACCAGTGGTTGTGTGGGGTGTGGTCGATGCATCACGTGGTGTCCAGTGGGAATCGACATGACCGACGTAATCAAAACGCTCCAACATTCCGTGTCGCGTCAACAGCCCACACCAGAAAGTGAGGCAATGGTATGATCCAACCCACCTCGACGCATCGCCCTGAACCGTTTTGCGGGATCGACACGTGGATGCCCTTGCCCGTGCGTGTTCACAGCATCACCCGTGAAAATTTCAACACCCAGACCTATCGTCTGCAACTTGTCGATCAAGACCTGCGACGTGCATACCGTTGGGCACCGGGTCAGTTCAACATGCTTTACATTCCCGGCATTGGTGAAGCTGCCATCTCCATTAGTTCCGATCCTGAGCAAACCGATGCCATCGATCACACTGTGCGCACCGTCGGATACTTCACACGTGGGATGAGCAAGATGGATGTCAACGGCATCATTGGTCTGCGCGGCCCGTTCGGTAAGGCATGGCCGCTTCGCGAAGCCGAAGGAACCGATGTGGTCCTGCTCTCAGGCGGGATCGGTTTGGCTCCCCTGCGTCCGGCGATTTATCACATCCTTCGCTACCGCGCCCGCTATGGCCGTGTCGTGCTGCTCTATGGCTGTCGGTCACCTGAAGACCGTATCTACGCAGACGAGTTAACACAGTGGACCCAAGCGGCTGACATTGATGTCCTCGTGACCGTTGACAATGCCACCGGTGACTGGGCCGGCCCGGTGGGCGTGGTGACCAGTCTGCTGCGCCGCATCAAAGTCAGTGCCGATCACACCACGGTGATGGTCTGTGGCCCGCGGATCCTTAACCGGGTGGCAGCATGGAATTTCCTGCAATTGCATGTCCCAGCAGACCGTGTCTATGTCTCACTGGAACGCAATATGAACTGCGGATTTGGTCGCTGCGGTCACTGTCAATACGGCTCAAAATTTGTCTGCGTCGATGGCCCAGTCTTCCGCTTTAGTGAGATCGCTGACATCTTCGCCAAGGAAGAGATTTGATGGAGATGCATTATTGGAACTTGATTGGAATTGAACCACAGAGTCACAGAGACACAGAGAAAAACACATCAAATTGCTCTTGTCTTTGAACTCTGTGCCTCTGTGACTTTGTGGTAAAGCCATCCAAGCCTGATGCGTCAAGGAGGTTTTATGCCCACTGCTGCTCAACCCAAATTGGCTGTGTACAAATTTTCCAGTTGTGATGGTTGCCAACTTGGCCTGCTGAATCTCGAGGATGAATTACTCACCCTTGTCGGTGCGGTGCAGGTGGCCATGTTCCTTGAAGCAAGACGTGATGTCCTGCCACCGCCCTATGACATTGGCTTGGTTGAAGGGAGCATCTCCACGCCCGATGAAGAAGAGCGAATCCATCAGGCAAGGCGGGATTGCAAAACACTCATCGCCATCGGTGCCTGTTCAACCAGTGGTGGGATACAGGCGTTACGCAATTGGGCGGATGTGCATGAGTATGCTCGCACGGTCTACCCGCATCCGGAATACCTTCAAACACTGGAGACAGCGACACCGATTGCTGCCCACGTGTTTGTGGATTTTGAACTGCGTGGTTGCCCGGTCAATGAAAAGCAGTTACTCGAACTCATCGCTGCCACGCTCATTGGCCGACGTCCTCACATTCGCACACATAGTCTCTGTGTGGAGTGCAAACGCAAGGGACTGCCCTGCGTGATGGTATCCCAAGGCCTCCCCTGTCTTGGGCCGGTGACACAAGCAGGTTGCAATGCTCTGTGCCCCCAATGCGGACGCGCATGCTATGGCTGCTTTGGCCCCATGGAACAACCGAACATGTCCGCCATCGGCAATCATTTCACTTCCAAACAAAACCGCAACCCGCGTGAGATGACCCGCATGCTCCGCCTGTTCAATGGCTATCTCGAACCCTTCAAGCAAGCGAGCGACAAGTATGAGCAGCGAGAAAAAAAATAGACAACGTACCATCGCCGTCAATGCTCTTGCACGTGTGGAAGGTGAAGGTGCGCTGCATCTGGTGATGGATGGCAGTAACGTCAAGGAAGCCAAACTCCGCATCTATGAACCGCCCCGGTTTTACGAAGCGTTCCTGCGTGGCCGAGACTTCCGAGAAGTCCCCGACATCACCGCGCGGATATGTGGCATCTGTCCCATCGCCTACCAAACCGCATCCTGCTATGCCCTGGAAAAAGCCATGGATGTCTTCGATGACGTGCAACAACTGCCGGGGGTTCAGGTGATGCGCGATTTGATGTATTGCGGTGAATGGATTGAAAGCCACGTGCTGCACATGTTCATGCTCCACCTGCCGGACTTTCTGGGTTATGAAAGTGCCATCAGCATGGCCAAGGATCATGGTGACACCGTCAAGCAGGCGTTGCGTCTCAAGAAACTGGGCAATCAACTGGTCGCGGTCTTTGGCGGCCGTGCGGTGCATCCGGTGGGCATGTGCGTCGGCGGATTTCATCGCGCCCCGCAACAAAAAAATGTTCTGGCATTGGTTGACGAAACCAAAGCCTGCTGTGACCTGATGTGCGAATTAGCCCTGTTTTTAGCAGAGAATATTGATTACCCCGACATGCAACGGGATTACGAGTTCGTCTCGCTGTGTCCCGAAAACGAATACCCCATGAACCTGGGACGCATCTGTTCCAACAAGGGGTTGGATGTGGATCAAGCGGACTTTGGCAATCAGATTCAGGAAAGTCAGGTCGAACATTCCACCGCCCTGCACTCGGTCATCAAGCGCCGCGGCGCATACATGGTCGGACCCTTGGCAAGATTGAACCTCAACAGTGACAAACTACACCCCCGTGCCGCGGAACTCTTACCCAAGGTCTGCAAGGCGCTCGGCAAATCGTTGCCCTGGCAAAACAATTTCCTCTCACTCCCGGCTCGCGCTTTGGAAACAGTCCATGCCTTGGCGTTGGCGGCGGACTTACTTGCGGCCTACCAACGACCAACACCATCGCATGTGAACATCACCCCACGAGCCGGACACGGTGCCCATGGCACTGAAGCGCCGCGTGGTCTTTGCTGGCACGAATACCGCACCGAAGAAGACGGCACCATCAGCATGGCGCACATCATGCCTCCCACCGCCCAAAACCAATTGACCATCGAAGCGGACTTGCGCGAAATGGCGGCCCAACTCGTTGATATGGATGATCAGGCCGCCGCCCTCCGCTGTGAACATCTCATCCGCAACTACGATCCATGTATCAGTTGCAGTGTGCATTTCCTGAAGTTCGATCGACAATTCATCACACAATAAGATGAAAGCAACAACATGATTGGAACGGAATCGTCTATCCTGATTGCAACCGTTGGCAACCCCTATGGTGGTGATGACGCACTTGGACCATGTGTTGCCAAGCGTCTGCTTGCCCATCCCATAGAAGGCTGTGAGGTCATTGCATTTGGTGATGATCTTTCCACCCTCATTGATCATCTGCCGGAGTTGGACGTGTTGATCATCGTAGATGCAGCAGTCGATCCAACCTTTGTTTCGCTAGGCAGACTCTTTGACATGCGGGCTCGAAAAGTACTCAAACGTTTGTCTTTCCCGCACACGCCTTTGTCCTCACATGGCCTTTCATTGGAGCAGGTCATCGCACTTGCAATTGAGTTGGAACTCTTGCCACGAGTCGCCCGAATCGTCGGATTGGTCACCGATGGGAAACACCGCATTGGCCGGCCGACACCGACGGTTCAATATGCGGTCCCGTCGATCATTGGTCGAATCAAGAAACAGGTCAAGCGTTATCGAACACTAAACAACTCGGTCAATTCCGCATAAAACATCGGCACATTCGGGAACGCAGGCTTAAGCCAATCGATGTAATACCGCATGCCTTCCTGCTCACTCATGACATGGCCAAGGACGATCATGCTGCAAGTCTTACCTTGTTCAATCGCATCGCGGATGTACTCGCCAACCATCCATTCGCAGGTCTCGCCCACGATGATGACATCCACATCATGATTGATGAGCAATCCCATCTGGTATTCCCCACCGATCGCTCCAACAGCCAGCCCGACGGATGACACTTGCAAGTCAGGATCGCCCATATACCGCATGTATTGCAGGTCGAATTGATCACGCAATTGATCGATTAACTTGCCAAGTTTCATTTTCGGCAAGTCAAAGATCACCGGATTCTCGCGGAGACTTTTGAGTTCATGGCGCATGGATGATTGCCAACCGAGTTTCTGGATCATGCCCGTGACAATGCCATCAGGTGAGATGTGATGCCAATTGTCATGCAGACGCCAGACGGTGATTTTGGCATCTTCGAGTGCTTGTCGTTTGTCGTGATACACCTTGGACTTTGCAACAGTATCCGTGATGTTGTCCAGGTGAGCATAAAACGTTGGCTCATGGGTGACGATCAAATTCGCCTTTTTATCAATTGCCAATTGAATCACATCCATGGTCACGGTAAAGCAACTGACAACACCAGTCACCTCAACCGTCGGATCACCGATTTTGACAGTGTCGACCGTGTTTTGCAGCTGTGGATTCTGAACCTGTGACAAGGTGTGATCAATGATATTTTGGATCGTTGGCATCAATTAAAACTCCTGATTTATAAGCCGTATTCTTTCCAACGCTGCGTCACCTTGCTGATGATCTCGTCGGACATTTCCAGTATTGGAGGCCAATCTCGGACTGGCTCGCCGTTGACTTCCTCGCCTTTGATCTTGCGAGTCGCATCAATGCCAAGTTTATGTCCGGCGCCGAGTCTTGGAGCGGCATGGTCCAGAATATCCAACGGGCCATTGACGATTTCCAGATCGCGACCAGGGTCACTATTTGCACAGACATGGAACATCACTTCCTCATAGTCATGCACATTCACATCATCATCCACCACGACAATCATCTTCGTCCATGCCATCTGCCCCGCACCCCAGATTGCATGCATCACGCGCCTTGCCTGCAACGGATACTCTTTGTGGATTTTGATAAACGCACAGTTGTGAAACGCGCCGAACATCGGCAAATCGTAATCAATGATGTCAGGGATCAACGTCTTAAGCAGTGGCAAAAATAACCGCTCGGTCGCCTTACCCATGTAATAATCTTCCTGCGGCGGGAGTCCGACGACGGTCGCAGGATAGACCGCATCTTTGCGATGCGTCATGGCCGTGACTTCAAAAAGTGGATAGCGATCCGGCAGTGAGTAAAAACCAGTGTGATCGCCAAATGGCCCTTCAAAAACAGCACCTTCGCCAACTTCGCCATCGGTACGAGGGTCGTAGCCGATGAATCCTGCATCGGTACTCACGTAACCTTCGAGTACGATCTCAGCGTTGGCGGGAACCTGCATGTCGATGGTCTTGCACTGCACCAGTTCGATACCTTTGCCATTGAGAAATCCAGCAAAGAGTAACTCGCTGATCCCCGGTGGGAGCGGTGCGGTCGCTGCATAAGGCAACACCGATTCACCGCCAAGCACAATGGCCAGTGGCATGGGCTTACCCAACTTCTTCCAGGCACGCCAGTGTCGGGCGCCATCATGGTGCATATGCCAATGCATGGCCGTGTGGTTCTTGTCGATGAGTTGGGCGCGGTACATGCCGATGTTACGACTTTGGCGTGGTTCACCAGTCGGTTTATCCGCATCATCAGGATGGATGGTGTACATCCCGCCAAGGGTGATAAAACGCCCTTCGCCGCCACCTTCGGGCATATCCACGGGATAGCCCACCTTCCGGGGGTTGCCATCATGGGGCCAGCATTTGAGAATCGGTAAGTCAAACAGATTGACTTCGTCACCGGTTTTGACGACCTGCTGACATGCACCGCTTTTGACATACTTGGGAGCAAAGGATGCGATTTTGGCCAGTTCCAAGCCCTTTTTCATCTTTGCCATCAAGCCGGTCGGTGGCTCGGGCTTGACCAGTGCGCCGATGGTGTCGGCTAATGCTTCAAAACCGCCGTCGGTACACCCCAGCGCCATCTCCATGCGTTGATAGCTGCCAAGCGTGTTGATTGCCAGCGGGAATTTTGCGCCGGTGACATTTTCAAATAGCAGTCCATGCCCACCAAGATCCGCATGCAAGGGGTCAAACGTGCGGGCATTTTCACTGACAGATGCAGCAGTCGACTTACTGAC
Source organism: Phycisphaerales bacterium UBA7800 (assembly GCA_002480565.1). Taxonomy (GTDB): domain Bacteria; phylum Planctomycetota; class Phycisphaerae; order Phycisphaerales; family Phycisphaeraceae; genus UBA7800. The sequence continues at coordinate 18,761 of DLCK01000033.1, forward strand.
ACGATCCACGATCTCAGTGATCTCAAGCAAGGGTGAAACTTCAGCAGTAATGTGTTTGAGTTCGCCAGCGTGATCGAGTGCTTTGAGAAAATCCTGGAGACTTGAATACATGCGGTTAATCCTCAGCGACACGCAATGTCGCAGCAATTTTTAGTAATAATATGATCTCAACGGCGGTTTTTATTCTTAAACCATATGCCATCAAGACTGATAGAACCTGATCCTGATGCAATGAGCCAAATACTCAGTGTCAGAAAAATCAAGTTGGCGTGATAGGGACCGGGAACTTTATCGCCATGAAAAAACCAACCGGCATCCATTTGAGCGATGATGATCGACAATAACATCAACATAATAAATGTCGCAGACAGTCGCCCAAAGAGTCCGAGCATCAGCAGGACGCCAAATAAAACTTCGGCAAAAGGAAGCGCGTACCCGTAGGGTCTTAGCACAAATCCAGGCAACCAGTCCGGCGCCATGCCGACGAATTTATCGTTGTAAAAATACTCCAAGCCCAAACGAAATTTGCTGATACCTGCAAAAGTGAAATAAAAGCCCAGAGCCATACGGTTCAAAAAAATCATGATTGATCTGATCGGATCTGATGTTGAGTGTCTAGCTGCCATGATTGATCCTCTGGTTATTTGCCAAGTTCAATGCTGCGAGCCTGTGCACGGAGAATGCCTTGCGTGATTGATTCACGGACATGCTTGGATTCCATGTATTCCAAGGCGGCCTGCGTCGTCCCGCCGGGACTGGTGACCTTGCGACGAAGCTCGCCGGCGGAGTCTTGGCTTTGCCCAAGTAACAATGCAGCACCGAGAATGGTCTGCTGGGCGAGTACTGCCCCGTCTTCGCTGAGTCCCATTTTATCTGCGGCGTCCTGCATGGCTTCGGCAAGGTAAAAAATATACGCAGGACCCGAACCGGAAATCGCGGTGATGGCATCAATATCCGACTCACTGACGCTGACTGCTTTACCGGCTGCACCGAAAAGTTTCATCGCAAATTCATCGTCACCGGGCTGACAACATTGCCCGCATGCCACCCCTGCCATGCCTTGCATCACCATCATCGGTGTGTTGGGCATCACGCGAATAATCCGCAGAGGCTGGCCGGCAAGTTCCTGAATTTTGGCGGTGGTGATCCCTGCCATAATCGAGATCACAACCTGACGCTGAGCATCCACCTTGGCGAGCATTTTTGCGACATCCGGGAAGACCTGTGGCTTCACCGCGAGCATGATCTGACGTGACTCAGTGACGACATGGTCGCTGTCTTGCGTCACGTTGATGCCTAAATCCGCAAACAATTCTCTGCGTGTTTCGTTGGTGTCTGAGGCAATGATTTTATCTGCCGACACCAAGCCTTGATTGATGGCTGCCTTGGCGACTGCTTCTGCCATATTGCCTGCGCCGATGAATCCGAGTTTGTATTTCATAGCCCCGTGCTCCGTAATTGTTACATGTCGGTCTTGCCTGATTCGCCCCGGTGATCAAAATCTTTGACCCATGCGTTGCGAAAGTCCATCGCATCATTCAAATCCGCGAGCAGACCTTCACGGTCATCAGCATCAATTTTCTGCTTCATGGATTGAAGCACTTTTTCAAAGCCTTGAATCACATTGAGAATCGCTGTTCGATTGCAGGTGAGAATGTCACTGCGAATGGTGGGATTGGAACTTGCCAATCGCGTTGCACCTTTGAAACCGGTGGACGCCATTTCCATGCCACCGAGTTGTTGAGCGGTCTGGACGAGCATCACGTTCAGCAGATGCGGCAGATGACTGATGACTGCGCTATGCTCATCATGTTGCTGGGGTGTCATCTCAATGACCTGCATGCCGATGGCATCCCACATGTCCTTGATTGCTGCGACGGTATCGGGATCACTTTCCGGAAGTGGCGTAACAATGCATGGGCGGGTGTGGAGCATCTGTGCCGACGCGCCAGCCGGACCTTGCGTTTCGGACCCTGCCATGGGATGCGAAGGAACGAGGTACTTAAGCTGCTGCGGCTTGAGTTGTTCACGGGCATCAAGCAGGACGCTACATTTGGTTGAGCCAACGTCGGTGAAGATGCATCCGGATTTGAGGTGATCGCGGAGTTGTCCCATGATGCTGCGGAAGGTTTTAAGCGGCGTTGCCAGCAGGATCATATCCGCTTGTGATGCAGCTTGTTGCAGATCACTGGTACCTTCGTCGATACAGCCGACTTGGATTGCGGTATCCAGAGTGGATTGACTGCGTGCCACGCCGATGACCTTGCCTGCGTAGCCCACAGCCTTGAGTCCCTTGGCGACACTACCGCCCAGTAAGCCCGGGCCGACAACGACGATGGTCGAAAGTCTTGAAATTGGGTTCGTATCAAATGCCATTGTCCAGTACAATACCATCTTTACCGCCGAGCTTCACCATGACAGCTTGACGCGGTCAAACGATAAAGAGACCTTGTTTCGCGACTTGTGCCCATAAAGGATTAACGAGCAAATGAGCACCGCCACCAGCACCGCTTCTTCGAGTACGTATGAACTTGATTTTGAACGCCCTTTGATTCAACTCGAACGCCAGCTTTCCGAACTGGAAAATCACGCTGACGAAAACGGCGTAAACATCAACGCAGAGTTGCGCAAGCTTCGCTCGAGCCATACTGCGATGCTCAAGAAAATTTATGGCAAGCTCAGTGCCTGGAACACCGTCAAGGTGGCTCGTCATCCCGATCGCCCGCAATCGGTGGACTATCTTCGCATGTGCTTCAAGGATTTCTGTGAGTTGCACGGCGATCGACGCTATGCCGATGACAACGCCATCGTCACCGGTTTTGCACGTGTGGGACCTTACAAATGTATGGTCGTCGCACAGGCTAAAGGCAAGGATGTCAAGGAACGCATCAAGTGCAACTTCGGCATGCCGCACCCCGAGGGCTATCGCAAGGCTTTGCTGAAAATGAAACTTGCAGAGAAGTACAACCTGCCGGTGGTCACGCTGGTGGATACCCCCGGCGCTTATCCGGGCGTGGGTGCTGAGGAACGCGGTCAAGCCGAAGCCATTGCCTATAACTTGCAGGAAATGAGTCGGCTTAAGGTTCCGGTGCTGAGCATCGTCATCGGTGAAGGTGGCTCAGGTGGTGCGTTAGGCATCGGCGTAGCAGACCGCGTAGCCATGCTCCAATATGCCTGGTACTCGGTGATCAGTCCTGAGGGCTGTTCGTCGATTTTATGGAAGACCGGCGACAAAGCACCCGAAGCAGCCGAAGCCCTGAAAATCACCGCAGCTGAAAACCTCAAGCGTGGCATCGTCGATGAAGTGATTGATGAACCACTCGGTGGTGCTCACCGCAATGTGGAACTCATGGGTGATCGCGTCCAGAAATGGATCGTCCAGAACCTGCGTGAACTCAAACGCTTCAAGGTCGAAAATCTGGTGAGCAAACGCTACGACCGACTCCGCGCGTTGGGGACGTATACCGAAGAGTAAATACAAAATTGCGAGGGATACCTCCAATGTCACACAGTAAGTACCATGCCAAAGGTCAGTCTTACTACGTTGAACATTCCGGCTTAGCCAAACGGTATCTGCGTGTCTGTTCACTGTGCGGCCAAGTGGGTTATGACCCGATCATTCATGATGGGAATCACAATCCGCATCTTGTCAAATAAATGCAGCATCTCTACAAACCCTTACCACTCAATGGTTCGGGCTTTTGTGATGCGTGTGCACAAACTCTTGTGGATCACAATGCCAGAAAGTTACAAGAGGGATAGAATCAGAGTTCTATCCTAGCTGTGATATTGCTTGTTGCTGAATGTGATCAACCATCGCACGTAGTCAGCGACACGCAGTGTCGCAGCTATATCCAATGAACATGCGATATACTTGGTTCATCAATCTCTGAGATTAAGCAGCGTCACCACATGACAGCCAATCGCCCGACCTTCACCAATGGCATCAACCTTTTCATGGGTCTTGCCTTTGAGGTTCACACGGGTAATGTCGCATTGCAGTAACTTGGCAATCTTCTCTTTCATCGCCTGCTTGTGTGGCGAAAGTTTGGGACGTTGCAGGATGACGGTGATGTCCATGTTGCCAACTTCATAGCCGGCGGTTTGCATCCGTTGGACTGCTTCTTCGACAAAGATCACCGAGTCGGCACCCTTCCATTTCGGATCGTTATCCGGGAAGAGTTGGCCGATGTCGTCCATACCCAACGCGCCGAGGATTGCATCGGTCACCGAATGCAGCACGACATCACCATCGGAGTGCGCAACACAACCCATGTCATGTTCAAGCTTGCAGCCTCCAACGATTAAATCGTAGCCGGGCTCAAGACGGTGGAGATCAAAACCGTGGCCGATGCGATAGGGAAGTTCCAAACTCATTGGGCAGGTGTTCCCGTGACCGTGGGGGTCGCTGTCGTTGCATCAGCAGGAGTTGCGGAGACAGGCGCCTGCTTGATGTTCACCTTTTGGCCGGAGGAGACGCGTTTCTGGACTTCCTGCAAGTGCTGTTGAGCGACTTGTTGATTAATGGCATTGGCTTTGCCAAAGAGTTCGATCAACTCCTTGATCTTTTTCTCGACGTCTGCGTCGGTGTAGTCTGACTTTTTAGTTTCAGGATCAAACGTCCACTTGCCAAAATGTTCCGACAGAGCGTCTGTGAGTTGCTTGAGTACATCCCATCGTTGCAAGCTGGCTTTGCGGGCATTCATGGCTGTCTGAGGTGAAAACTGATGCAGATAATTGTTGGCAGCGAAGACCATTTTTTCCTCTGAGAGCTTGGTCTGTTTGACGAGTTTGACGAGGACCTTATTGAGATTCGCCTGAAGGACGGCTGTCTTCTTTTCTTCTTCAATGATCGCGGCGAGCTTGGGGGATAATTCATCCAAAGACTTTTTATCCAATGCCATCAACGGCTGTTTGTTGATAATGGCGTCGGCTTGCTTGATGGTTTCCAAAAGCTTGGCACGTTGCTGAAGCAGAACCTTGTCGGTGGCCTGCTTGACGAGAAAAATCTGTTTGACATCGTCTTCGGTGAGTTTGAGTTGTTTGGGTTTGACAGCATCTTTCGCTTGAGCGTCTGCGTCTGCAACTGCTTCATCTGTGACTTCTGATATATCAGCAGCGATGGCAGGTTGTGTTTGCTCTGTGGTGCTATCCGTAGATGGACTAGACGACTGGTTGTTGATGAAAATAAATGCACCGGCACCCACAAGTCCAAGGATCATGCCGATGACCAGAACGGCTGCATTGGACATGCCATGGTTGTGTTGCGATGTATTTTTTGCTTGCTTGGAAGTCATGAAGGCTCCTACCTGAATTGACTGTATTGGAATGGCCGGGCGTTTGGTGCGTTAAGTGAACGGGTTACTTAAGACCATATTCTTTGAGTTTACGATAAAGGGTTCGCTCGCCGATACCAAGCATTTTGGCAGCGGCTTCACGGTTGCCTGCATGGATGCGCAAGGCTTCGCGGATGGCTTGTTTTTCGAGTTGATCCAGACTGGTGCCAGCTTTGATCTGTGTCGCTGATCCACTGTCGCCAGCGGTCGGGCGCATCTCCGAAGGAAGGTGTCGCGGCTCAAGGCGTTGCCCATCGCAGACGACAATCATCTGTTGCACAGTATTGATTAACTGCCGTACATTGCCTGGCCAATCATAAGCCTGCAATGCCAACATCGTGTCTTGATCAACAGTCGGTGGTTCCATGCCTGCTTGTGCTGCGAACTTGGGGATGTAATGTGCGACCAGTAGCGGAATGTCTTCGGTGCGTTCACGCAAAGCAGGCAGATGCAACTCCACGCCACGGATACGGAAGTATAAATCCTCGCGGAAGGCTTTTTCTTCAACGCGTTTTGCCAGGTCATGATTCGTCGCTGAGACCAGTCGGACATCGACATGCTTGGGTTCATTGGCACCGACGCGTACGACTTCGCCACTCTCTAAAACACGCAGGAGTTTGGCCTGCATGGCTGCGGGCATGTCTCCGATTTCATCAAGGAATAACGTCCCCTTGTCGGCAAATTCGAAGACGCCCTGACGATCACGTTCAGCATTGGTAAACGCGCCTCGGACGTGGCCGAAGAGTTCACTTTCCAGGATACCTTCGGACAAACCTGCACAGTTAACAGGCTTGAAAGTCCGCTTGGTTCGTGGGGAGTTTTGATGGATCGCCTGTGCGATGAGTTCCTTGCCGGTACCTGATTCACCGGTAATGAGCACGGGGATATTGCTGTTGGCAACCTGTTTGATTTTCACCAACAGATCACGGATGGCAGGCGACTGACCGACAATGCCTTCGAGTCCATATTGCTCATCAAGACGTTCATGCAATGTCGCATTCTGACTTCGGAGCATGACCTCACGCAGCGCATTGCTGCAGAGGGTCCGGAAGTTATCAAGGTCCAGAGGCTTTTCAATAAAGTCATACGCCCCGCCACGGATGGCCTGCTTGGCGGTGGGGACATCACCATGAGCGGTGACCATGATCGTCTGAGCGTTTTCCTGGGTCTGACGTGCAGTTGCCAGGACTTGTTGCCCGTCATCTTCGTCATCCATCACCAGATCGGTGACGACCAGATCAAAGCGTCCATGCTCCAACTCATCCTTGGCAGAATTCAGATCATGCACCACCGTGCAGACATGACCAAGACGGCGAAGCGCTTCAGCCATCACCTCCGCATGGGAGTCTTCATCATCCACAATCAGAATCTGAGCAGTCGGAATGTTATTTGTGTCAGGTTTCATACAGAGAAGCATTGTCTTGTACAGCCGTCAGGTGGTCAAGCGCACCTCACCAACGAACGATGCGTAGAGCAATCGATCTGGTGTGAATGGCAATTATACTTCCTGCATCCACCATCAGACCGTTATACTGTACAACCATGACAGACACCCCAATTCAACCCAATCACGACCATCGCGTCGGCTGCGTCAGCTATCTCAATGCCAAGCCGCTAATCGCTGGCCTGACTACTGCTCATCCTTCGGTTCATGTGCGTTATGACGTGCCAAGTCATTTACTTGCTGACCTGCTTGCAGATGAAGTGGACGTCGCACTTTGCCCCATAGCTGACTATTACAATTCACCGACTCCGTTGAAAATCATCCCTGCAGGGGGCATATGCAGCGAGGATCACACGCTGACGGTCTGCCTGTTTAGCCGAACACCGATTGAAGACCTCAAGCAAATCCATGCTGACACTGACAGTCATACCAGTGTGAATCTGCTGCGGGTGATCATGGCCAAGCAGTATCTGCAAACCGTCGAAATCATTCCTTACAACACACGCAAGAAAGACGCCCCAGGTCCCAATGCGATGCTGCTCATCGGTGACAAAGTGGTGACCGAATCCCCCAAGGCCGTCGAGTATCCCTTTCAACTTGATCTTGGCCAGGCATGGAATCGGATGACGGGCTTACCGTTCATGTTTGCCACATGGCTTGCCAAAGAGGATGCGGAATTAGGCGACTTACCACGCTGGCTTGCGGATAATTTGCAACACAACATGGATCGCTGCGACGCACTGGTGACAGAATTTGCCAGTCGTCATGGTTGGCCTGACAGTTTGGCCCATGAGTATCTGACCAAGAATCTACATTATGAAGTTGGCAAAAAAGAACTCGAAGCGATGCAACTTTTCGCCAAATACCTTCATGAACTTCACATCATCGACAAGCCCCAAGAGTTGACGTTTTGATATGAATCGCACGTCCAAGCCGTATCACAGCCAGCTCATTGCCGACTTTGTCCGGCAGCTGCTCTTTACCCCCAAGAGTCGCCGTGCCAAGCAGATCACTCATGCCGAAGCGTTGCATGACATGATCGAACCGACGCAAAATTATCCGTTTGACTTTATCAATTACCGGATCACCGGCTATCACAGTGAAGCTGAAGCCCTCGACACCACCATTCTCGTAGGTGAAGCTTTACTGCCGGACTTACGATTGGTGATTGAAGAACTCTGTCTGCACGCGGACACCTTGCCTGACAATGAGCCGATGACCGAGCTTTCAACCCTTGCCCAAGAACTCAACGTCAGCACCAAAACCATCCATCGTTGGCGTGACTTGGGACTCCGCTGGCGTTGGTACAAACCACCAACACACAAACGCAAGATTTTGGTCTTTACCCCCTCTGCCATCGATCATTTCGACAAGGCTTTCCCGGGCAAAATCAAACGTGCTGCAGACCGTGACTTGATGTCCCAAGCAGATGTCACCGAGCTTATCGACCAGGCCCGACAGATCAAAACTGCCACACCAGCTATGAGTCTGAATCAGGTTGCCACCGAATTATCCAAACTGACCGGGCGTCCCTTACAGACTATTCGCGTTCAACTGAATAAACATGACAAACAGCATCCAGACGCAGCTTTATTCCCCGAACATCACGGACCTTTGACCGACCGGCATGCACGACAGATCGCCCGACTCCTTAAACGTGGTGAATCAATTGACGAACTCTGCCATCAGTTTGGCAAGACGGTTTCAACCATCCGTCGCGCCCAACTCAACAGTCGATTGCAAGTCATCAAGCGATTACGTATTGAGCCGATCCAAAAACATCCGACTTATGATGATCCAACCCAGGCTTTGCGATATCGGCAATTCAAATTCCGGGAATTGGATTGGCAAACGCCAACGTTACAACCTGACACGGACGTCCCGCTGTTACTGCATTTGTGGTTCTCACCTATGCAACTTTCCCCCGCCATCCAACTCCAGGCACTTCAGCAGTATCAGTATCTGCGCTACGCTGCAACGCAAACGGTCAGTAAACTCGTCCCAAACAACTTGTCATCCACACAGATCAGCAACCTTGAGTCGGACATTCGTCTTGCAGGATCATTGCGTGATCAATTAACCACCAGTTGCCTTCCCGTGGTCATGTCCGTTGCACGAAAGCATATGGATCACCTTGATGAACAGTCCGTGCATGTGCTTCAGGATTTGTTGATCCTCGGCTGCCAAATCCTCTTTGCGGAGATTGATCATTTCGACCCTCACCGCAAGCAGTCGTTCGACACCTTTTTAACATGGCGACTCCAACGCAGCTTTGCGACATGGCTCAGTGATCAACACCGTGCCAACCGCGCGATCAAACGGTTAACGCCCAACCAAGTCATCGAGCGCATCCGCCAGCAGGCAACCTATTGGGGCATTCGGTTGCCGGAGATACCAGCATCAACTTGATTGCCTGGCTTGATGTCCAGAACTTTGTCCTTTACATCCTTTTCTCTTGCTCTGATTCGTCTCCAGTAGGGTGGCGTAGAGCGAAGCGAAACCCACCACCGAATATCATTGATTGACCTTCCCCACATTTGGTGAAGACAACAGCATCACGATTCACACCATTGTCTTAGTCTTCTCCACCAATTCAACATTCTGAATTTTAAGTTGCTTGTCGATGGCTTTGGTCATGTCGTACAACGTCAGGCAGGCCGCTGAGACGGCGACCAATGCTTCCATTTCGACACCTGTTTTGGCAGTGAGGGATGCACTTGCTCTCACGCGAACCGTCGTATCGTTGAGCCGTTCAAAGTCCACGGTGACCACATCCAAAGGCAGGCTGTGGCAGAGGGGTATCCATTGATCCGTTCGCTTGGCAGCCTGGATACCTGCAATCCGGGCGACGGCGAGGGCTTCACCCTTGGGTAAATCGCCCTTCATCAGTCGGTCTAATGTGTCGGGTGAAGCGACAAAATCGCCTTGTGCGACGGCTTTTCGGTGCATGGGAGGTTTGTGTCCGACGTCGACCATGGTGGCTTTGCCGGAGTCATCAATGTGGGTGAGCTTTCTTGTGTTCATGGTTTTGGTATTCTATACGGATGATGAAGCAAGCACGTAATCTATTGCTGTTGGTCGCTGTTGCGGTCATGACCCTTGGCTGTGTTCAACGGACGATCAAGATCGACTCCACGCCCCAAGGCGCGTTGGTCCATCTTAACGATGAAGAGGTCGGCCGCACCCCGCTATCCGTGCCGTTTAAGTTCTATGGCGTCTATGACGTGCGATTGGAACTTGATGGTTACAAGCCGCTATGGACCAAGGAAGAAGCCAAAGCCCCCTGGTGGGAAGTACCCGGCCCGGATCTCATTGCTGAAGCAGTCAGCGATGCCCACGTGATTCAGGATTGGCACTTTGATCTGGAACCGAAACTGGCTGTCAGCGATGCCGAGGTGGTTAAGCGTGCCGATGAGCTTAAAACCCAACTCACTGGGCAGACGGCTGAAACCACGAATTGATTCAGGAAAAATGAATCGCAACCGTGCAATATTTCAACTTGGGGAATTGATTTCACATGCAGATGATGTGATCGAAGAAATTCGTGAAGGTCGTTACGACGAAGATGGTGACATATGCTATCAAGTCGCAATAAACCATCTCATGGATCATTTAATGCTTGCTTGGCATTATGCTGTAATGTCCGATGAGGACATTGATCAAATGACTCAAGAGCAATTCGAAAAACTGTCAACTGCAATCCCACAGTTTGAAGTGAACCACCAACTCGTGCAACCGTATGACAAGATCGTTTGATTCCACTGGATCAATCGTCCGAAAACCACAGGAATATTTGACATTTCATTTTATATAGAAGTCCAACCCTTCGACGATATCATTTTGTTTGCTTGCCAGGGAGCTTCGCCCCCCGGACCCCCTGTCGAGATCGGAGCACTTCTGAAAGTGATGTCTGACTTTGCACCTATGGGTCTTGAACATTTGCCGGG
>DLCK01000053.1 GCA_002480565.1 Phycisphaerales bacterium UBA7800
TCAGCCGGTAGTGGTTCAGTTAATCATCCTGCCGTATTCAAGTAGACGCCTTTGCATTATCCAGCAAAGCAAAAGAGGTACGTATGTTCACATTTTCTCGGATACTCAGGATATTGATCCTGACACTGATTTTACTTCCTGGCATCGTGCTGGCGCAGTCATCATTCAAACCGTTGACCTATGGCATTGATTCACAGTTCCAACAGACACTCGCAGGCTATGGCCGTATCCAGGTTTGGCAGATTAATACCAGTCTCTCTGGCAGCAGGGCATGGTTGGTTGACTGTGAAAATGACGCCAATGCTCAATTGCTTCAAGCCAAATTTCTCTCCGATGCGCAGAACCATCCCAACGGTGGGCAGACTTTCAAACAACAGCAAACACAGTGTTTCATGACCGCATCTGGACATGGCATCGGCGCGGTTCGTGTTAAGAATATGGTTTGTCTATTTACGCTTGATGATCCCAGGAAACTATCCAATTTTGCCCGGACTTTAGCCAGCGATGCCAAGTGCAATCAGGCGGACTTGCAATGGGCAAGTGATACCAAGGTGCCGATGTATCTGGATCGATTTGATCAACATGGTTTTCGTTTTTACTACCGACCCTTTGAATTGCCCAGTAAAGATGTGGCAGAAACATATGATCCCATTACCGAGTTTGACTATGCCAAAGAGCATGGCGATCTGGGGTTTGTATTCTGGAACAGCCTGAATCCCATCACCACGGGTGAAGGCTTTATGAATCATGGTTGGTGGTCCTGGGGATTGGAAGCAGCAGCCAAACGCAACCTGCCCGTGCAGGTCAATACCGGCATGTCCTACCATGCACCCAACTGGCTTTCGAATCTACACCCCCAAGCGGTGACAGATAAAATGCCCCAGTTCGTCGGCGGTATGCATCGCATCGCAGACCCGCATCTGGGGGGGCAAGGTGTTGTCCTCATGGGTGACAATGTCATCCGCAGAAGTGCCTTGGCATTGATTCAAAAGGATGTCACACACTTTTCCAAACTGGATAATATCACCAGCTATCTTGAACCCTACGGCGAAGTACATCACGGCCAACAAGACCTCTTTCTGGACTTTGGCCCGCAGGTGGATAAAGCTTATAGCCAATGGCTCATGGAGCGATACCACAATCTCAATGTGCTGAACCTGCGTTGGTATGGTCAGCAAACACTCAAGCAATGGACGGATGTGAAATTCCCGGAGGTCGCGTATTTCTTTGGATACAACGAACAATCGCATGACCTGCAAGGTACATGGAAGCTGCAATTTTCGGACAGCGAAAACCCATGTCCTGACGAATGGTACAAGCCCGATTTTGATGACAGCAAGTGGGGCACCCTCACCGCACCCGGCGATGATCACACCATGTTCCTGCCCAAGAAGCCTGCGGTCTATCGTCGACATTTCGACCTGCCAAAAAATTACAAGCAGTCCGGCAAACGCGTCTGGTTATACCTTTGGGATTTAACTGACAAACAACGTTTAACCATCACCATTGACCTCAACGGCAAACGCATCAGCAAAACGCAATCCATGCACACCTTCCCACATTGGGTCGCTGTGGATGTCACCGATCAAATCAAGGACACGAATAACTTTGTCGCATTGGGTTTGCCTCGCGGATTTATGGCATACCGCATGTACCTGTCGCATGAAGCGCCTCAAACCTACCCGCAGTTGGGCAAACATCGCAATGCTCAGTGGGTCGACTTCATGGACTTTGTCACCGCGCGTCGCGCTGCCAATATCAAAATGGGCTTGCAGATGATTCGCCAGGTCGATACCAAACGCCCCATTACCATGATGGCGCCTGACTATGTTGCTGACACCCTTAAGGACTATGCATCCCAATACAACGGCAACTTCCACAACACCGGATACATGGGTGGATTCTGGGCAGATTATCTGCCTATGCTCATGCGTGGTGTGGATCGTCCCATGACCGTTGAACCGGGCGGCCCTGCCAAAGATGGACCCGGCATGGAAAAACAACTTGGCTTATGGTTCAGTGAAGGCGTCAATGCCATCGACTATTTCATTCACATTGGATCGGTCATTTGGCATGACGATATCCGTGAAAAATTCGAACACTACCTGCCAATGATTCATACCCTTGGCACGTACCATCAACCCAAAGCACAGATCGCCCAACTCATCAGTTCACGCGTCAATCGTCTCACCGGTTTCCCCTGGCAGCAGAACTCAGATTTGAATCTGCCCAGTGGTTATTGGCGTTGGAATTTGAGTAGTAGTCTAAGTAATGATTATCGCATTGATGCGGTCTGTGAATCGGACTTTGGAAGTGATGTTACTTCGGCATACAAGTTGGTGGTGGATACCAACACGACGATCCTATCCGAACAGGATGTTGCGGGTATCGAACAATGGGTCCGCAAGGGGGGTATCTTTGTGACCTTTGTGCAGACGGGTCGCCATACACCTGAACATGAAAACGCCTGGCCGATCAGCCGACTTTCGGGATACGAAGTGCTTAGCTGCGATGCCACCAGTCAAGTCATCGCAGGTAAAATTCAGCGTGCAGTTAAACTCTCACCCAATGCAGGTGACTACAAAATGCCTCGCGCATTACTCTCTGCAAAAGGTGCAGGGCTGCGACTTAAACCCACCAGTACGGATTGCCAGGACCTGTTGCTTTGGGAAGACGGCAGCGTGGCCATGGGACTTCGCAAACTTGGCGATGGTTACGTGGTTCACATCGGAGCCAACTTCAGTAAAGACCGACTCTGGTTTGGGAATCCCACAGCTTCCGTTGAGATTGTTCGTTCCGCCATTGAATACTTTGACATGTCCAAGCTCCCCGGCAGCGCGCCTGGTGTTCGCTTTAGACACTTTGTCAGCAATAACGGCTTGTACGATCACTGGGTTTTGTGGAATGAATCCAATGGCAAGGCTATGACCAAACTGGATATCTACGACCATAATCCAGGTCAGGCATTGGAAGTGTTAACCGGGAATTACCTGCCACTATCTGACAAGAAGCATGGCAGTCGATTGGCCAACCTGATACTCGAACCCAATGAACTGCGGATGTATCGTACCGCTCGACAGTCACAAGCCGACGCGCCCGCGCAATGGTTGGGACTCCAACGCGCGTGGTGGAAAGCTTCTCATGGTGATACAGGTAAGCCCTTCGACGCTCCTACTTATCCCAATACACTTCATCTGACCGATGGTTGGCAGCCGACTAATCAAGGCAATGTCTGGCCCAGCAAATTGCAGGTCTTCGACAACGAAACATCGCAAGCCAAGGAGAATGTTCAAACGTATACCCGTACGTTTACCGTTCCCAAAGATTGGACCAACGGACGCGTTCTATTCTGGATGCACAGTTGGATCGGTCATACCTTCATCCATCGTGCTCGCGTGGAACTGGATGGCAAGCAGCTCCAAGACTGGCATCCAAACGGTATGGACGGTTGGGATATGACCGACAAACTCAAACCCGGCAGCACTCATACATTGTCAGTCCAACTCAAGAGTGACAAACCACTCATCGGCATGCGAGGCGAGACATGGTTGCATTACCTGCCCAAGCCGGATGCAACCATCGACCTTGCTGGCGAATGGGAGTTCTCCAACGATGTAATCAACTTTGATCGCAAGCTCAAACTCCCTGGACACTGGTCAGGATTGATGGCACGTCGCACGGTGGATATTCCTGCCAACCTCAAGGACAAGCAAACCTTTATTCGCATCGACAACAACAGTCGCGTGGTCGGCGCTATTGTCAATGGTCATTGGCTGCGTTCACATCATCACGCTATCGGCCATGAGTTTGATATCAACATCACCAAGCTGGTTCATTATGGCCAGACCAATCAAATCACACTGGTCCACTACAACGATGTTGGTCACTGTGAAGTCAAAAAAGTCGAACTTTATTTTCAGAACTAAGCGTTACAAGGAGTTTTAACGTGAAGCGTTGTGTATTGAATATTTGTATCTGTTTTACAGCAGTCCTGATGATCACGCAGGTCAAAGCAGATGTCGTCTTGCAGGCGGACTTTGATTCGGCAGACAAGATCGTAACCACCGGCGGCAAGGGATCGTTGGTCACCTACAGCACCAACAAGGCCACAGTTGAAACCGCACCATCATTGGCTGCAACAGCAGGGGGCTTTCTGCGTGTCGATGCTCGTGCCGATTCCAAACCCGGCTTGGCAGGGGGCGTTACAATCAAACCGGATTCGGCGGACTCCTCTTTGGCAGCTATGAGTCAAATCGTTGAGGGTAAGGTGGTTCTCAATGGCGCGATCGAATTTTTCTTTCGTTCCAGTGAAGACCCCACCGGTGGGATGAGCGTCATGCGCGTCATTGATGTTGCAGGTTCTGCTGATGGGTTACGCATTGTCATCCTGTCGCATAACGGCAAGCCACGTATCGAACTCATTGGCCCAGCCAACACCAATTCATTTCAGCCAACCCGCGGTAAAGCAGGTCGCGTCATCGCTCCTGAAATCGGCTTGGTTATGGAGTCTCAAACCGTCTATCACCTTGCGATTGGTTTTGCGACCGATGATAAGGGGTTGGTCACCATGACCATGTATGCCGCCGAAGGTCCCGTTGCGATCGACAGTAAGAATGCACTCTCCACGGTGACGTTTACGCTCGACCATGCTGCCGTCAAATCCGGATTTTCTGACAAGCCGTTTTTCTTCGGTAAAAGTGGTCAAGCCGGTACACCCACGCTTCAGGACTTCGACTGTCTGCGTCTGTACAACAAACTTCCTCAAACCTTTGAAGCACTCAAGTAATCGACAATCGATACAGGATTCATCACATGAAATACGCAGCCATCATGCTGGCAATACTTGTCAGTACCTCATCGCTCAACGCTCAAACCCAATGGCAAGTTTCCGACACGCGGCAGGTGCCCGGGCAGTTGGAACTTCGAGCCTTTGGCCAAGTCAATTCAACCATTGGGCGATACTCTGCCAAGGGACAGTCGCCCGTGACCGAGGCGCAGTTCCAAACGCAGAATCCAGACAAAGCCAAGTTGTTGCTGGGTAAGTTGCTTTCGGATATCCAGCTGTCTCCTGATGTCAGCATGGCAATGCAAAAAGTCGCCAACATGGACATGCTCGTTGTGACCGCAAAGCCAAGTCTGTTTTATGTCGCAGCCACGCAAGGTCGCACCGGCATGGTCTGGGCAAGTACATCACTTGATAGCTTGTCAGACTTTATCAAGCCCCAAGTCGAACAATGGAAATTCCTCACGGACGTTCCGAAGTATCCAACTTTTCTGGATCGTTTTGACCGCTACGGTTGGGGCATCTACGGTCTTGGTGGACTTAATAACCATCACTCTTGGATGAAAGTCACCGGCGATGAACCGGGCTTTAAAGACCCAATCGAAGACCTGGAATTCCTGGCTGAAAACAAAATTCGTTTTGAACCCTGGCTTGACCCTGCAACCTTGGATAACTCCGATGGCATCGTTAAAAATACCGAAGCGCCCTGGATGATTCAGGAAGCGACCAAACGCGGTTTGCCGGTTGGTGCCCGTGTCTATGGCACGATTGGTGGCAGCGGGGCCAATTGGTCTGATCGTCGTTTCCCAGAGTATGCCGACCAGCCTGCGCCGTTTTTGATGAGCGGTTGGCATGGTCCACTGATTTACTGGAAAGCTCGCAAGCATATGTCCTGGCATGCTCCGGCGATTCATGGCTACGGTACGCTTAAGACCATGGAACTCATCAAGCCCTGGGCCAATCATCCCAACGTCACAAACTTGATGTCACCTTACGGTGAGTTGACGCATGACCGTTGGTACAACATGCACTCGGACTATTCCAAGTGGGCGATTGATTCGTGGCATCGGTACCTTAAGCAAAAGGGATACGATCTGCCGAAGCTTTCGAAAATGTATCGCAAGGATAACATGCCCTTTACCCATTGGGATCAGGTTCCCGTGCCGGAGTACGCGACCTTTGCCGGACTTAACGGGCGAGTCCTTTCGTTGGCCGGAGACTGGTATGCCCGAGCTGAAGAAAAACTCGATGACGGTTTGAATGCCAAGTGGTGGCAGACTGATATTGATGACAACTGGCGCAGCATGCACATGCCCGGCGGTGATTCAATCTTCGAAATCTTCCCAGATAAAAACAAGGGATCAGCCTGGTTCCGTCGCAGCTTCGATTGGCCAACACTAACACAACATGCAAATCAGAAACTGTATCTCTACTACTTTCCCATCACGCATACACAGTATCACAATGGCGACAATCCACGCTTCCACAGCATTTATCTCAATGGGCAAAAGGCTGGTCAAGTCGGAATCTGGGGCGCGATTGAAGTCTCCAAATTCCTCAAGTCCGGCTCCAATACCATCGCGCTGCACAACATCGGTGGTGTCTGGAACGGGCGTGTCTTTATCTCCACCGAAGCTCCAGCGGTCTATCCCTATCTGGGCAAGGAGATGAACCAACTCTGGATGGATTGGAAAGACTGGCTCATCGACGATAAGTACAAAGTCTGGGCCTCAAATCTGGGAGGGATGCGTCAGGTTACAGCAGAAAAACCCATCAAGTTCATGGCACCCATCGGCTTTGGTACCGACAAGTGGTTGGAACTCTCCACGACCTACGGCGGTTGGCCACACTTTACCGGCGAAGGTATCTGGTTCTTCCCATGGTACAAGCGATACGGTTTCCTCTATGGCTTGCCGGCATCCAGTGAAACCGCTGGTCCTGCTAAAAATGTCAAGGATCTGTACAACTCCTATCGCCGCATTTTCATGGCTGGACTCAACGGCCACGACGCTGTGTTCCTTGCACAGACCTATACCCGTAACAAAGATCAACGCCAATGGTGGATCGATCACATGCCGATCCTCCATCAACTCGGACGCTACGACATAGACGGCCCGCAGGTTCTGATTTATCGCAGTACACGTTCCATGGAATACGGCCCCATGGCGCCACATCCAGCCGTCGGAGACTCGGCAAGAGAAATCCAAAACGGATGGGACTGGGACCTTGGTCGTGGCACCATGCAGACCATTGGACACTCCTATCTATATCTCGATGACAAGTCATTGGCGGATGGCAAAATGTACGGCTATCCCTTGATGCTTGATGCATGTAATGAAGTCATGGACTCCAAAGCCATCGACAACATCATGCAATGGGTCGAGTCAGGCGGAACCTATGTCACCTTGCCTTTCACAGGCCGAAGTCTGCTTGAGCAGCCTGACGCATGGGCGATTGCCAAACGTGCAGGTGTGACTGTCCAGCGTACACGCAAGCTTGATACCGGTGATGTGGTTTTCACAAAGGACCAAAAAACCTTCCCCGGCTTCCAGGGCAAGCGCTTTAGAGACAACGGCAAGTCATTGGACTGGGTAGGCAACAACCACAACCCATACTCCATTGAGTTTGCCCCCGGTCAAAACGGCCAGATTATCGCCAGCTATGACAACGGCAAGGCAGCCATCGTCCGCGTCCAAGTCGGACGTGGGCAAATCATCCTCATGGGTTCAGCCTTTTGGCGAGATACCCAGGATCGTAACGGTATCTGGTGGCCCAAGGATTTGGAAGTCAACTTCATCAAGTCCCTGCTCGATGGCATGAACTTCGAAAAACCACTGTGCAGCAGCAGTGATCCGTTGGTCTGGGCGCAGCCTTACCGTACCAATAATGGTCTGGATCGTGTGTCCATGTTGATCAGTTGGCATGAAGATAAAGATGTGACGGTGGATGTCACCTTGCCAATCCAATCCAAGCCTCAGCAACTGGTGAGTATTTCACTCCACGGTGCCAAGCCGTTGGATTACACCGTCAAGGATGGCGCGATTCATGCCAAGGTGCAAGTGCCTGCCAAGGAAGTCGTCCTGCTGATGATGCGTGATGCTCAGCCGGATAACGCGTTGGCACACTGGTGGAATTACCAAACCAAAATGTGGAAACCGGCATTGGTCTCCGACGAGGACTTTGGTGTCTACGCTCAGGGCAAGTGGGAAGACCCGACAATGGACCTGATCAAGGATTGGCAATTCACACAGCAGCAACCCGGTGAAAGCTGGCTTCAAACAACCAGCAAAGGTGGCAGTTGGAAACAGGCCGACATGGGTATCCTCAACTTCTCCGGCGCTGAAGATGGTAAAGCACTCTGGGCACGCAAGCAGTTCGACATGCCCAAGGGTTGGTCCAATCGGGGAGGAACAATTACGTTAGTCAGTGGCGCATGGGCCGGTCCGCATTACCACAATAAAGCCAGCCTCTATCTCAATGGGCAGATGCTCCACGGTCCGACGGATAACAGTTACAACAGCTTTGATGTCACCCAACTGCTGCGACCGAATGGTCCCAATCTCCTTGCCATGAAGTTTGAAGACGGTGAAAAATACATCGGCATCAGTGGACAGGTTTACCTGTATCAACGTGCTCCAGCTACCAGCACCGTCTCCCTTGCAGGCAACTGGCAGTACACCGACCCCAAGGGTGATCAGGCAACAATGCCTATACCTACTCCAACTGGTAAACGCATCAAAGGCTCACAACCCACGATGAAGATCGACATCCCAAAGAGTTGGCAGGGCAAGTATCGCGTGAGACTTTACATGCACGGCAAGAATACCAGTGTCCAAGGCGCCTACGTCAACGACCGACTCGTTCGTCGGCATCATCATCGCTTTGGTGAAATTGTCGACATCGACATCACCGATGAATTAAAGTTCGGCCAAGTCAATATCGTGGAACTCGCCTGCGCCGGTGCCGAGCGATCAGGCACGCGCTACAAGCCCCACGATTGGCAGATTTATGAACTGCGCCTGGACCTCTTTGAATAGCACATTTTCAGACAAGTGAAATGATTCAATCCAAGGGCATCGGAAGTGATTTCGATGCCCTTGTTGATTGTTGGTTTTATTTAAGTGTTTTGTTTTAAGGGGTATGTGCAAATTTAATCGCTTGTGTCTTGATGATGTTTGTAACGCATTGATGATTTGAATCTCACTCATATGAAACTTTGCGTCATTGTCAGATGAACATTGTTTATGTAAAGTAGGCTAACTCTTTTTTGCTTAAATTTTCGGGGGCTCCAATGTCACTAGCCAGCCGTGCATCCAGAATTCTTTGTCGTTGGTACCGCTCTGTTCTTACTCAACCTGCCGCTCGATACGGACGTAATACACACGTCGAACCACTCGAACCTCGCGTGTTGCTGTCTGGTGATGCAGGTGTTGTCCCGGAAATCGGTGATTATGTCTGGTTGGATACAAACGGTAACGGTGTGCAGGATGTCGATGAGTCGGGCGTTGAGAATGTAACTGTTAACTTGCGCGATCGATTTGGTGATCAACTTCTGGACACCACGGTTACGGATCAGGATGGTCGCTACGGTTTCATCGGACTTGATTCAGATGAATATGTCATTGAGGTGGTCTTACCTGACGGGTTTGTTTTTACCGACTCGTACCAAGGCAGTGACGAACAACTTGATAGCGATGTTCAATCTTATAACGGTCAGTCCTACAGCTTTTTCTATAGTTCAGGTGAAAACGATATTGACATTGATGCTGGTTTACAGAAGCTTGTTGATATTCAAGGCAATGCGCTTTACTACGGCGATCTGACTGGTGACGTGATTGTCGGGGTATCCGATGTGCCTTTGGATCAAAGCTTCCCATCATTTGATGTGATTTATGTCTCCGATGTGGATGTCGATACTAATATGGGCACAGGTTTGATCACCAGAGACGATGGTTTTGGATTGCTGGTGAATACCAGTGACCAAACGATTCACGAAACTGATCTTCGAGATTGCAAATACAAAATTGGGAATGAAGGCGGTTGGTATTTTGGTGGGCAGTTTGTCTACAACACCTATTATATGTCCGACATGCTCCCGGGGCAGGCTCAAGGCTCGGTGGCAGAAAATACGCAGTTACTTATAACAGGATTAGAGTCAGGTGAAACGCTCATCGATATCGATGCTCAGTTTTACAATATGCAGATGGCACGCCATAGCCCGGGGGTTGAGGGTACCTATCATGTTACCAGTACCATTTCATTCGGTAATCGCACTGCACAAATGCCAACTACTTTGCACGGGAGTTATTCTGGAATAGCAGATTACACCGTCAATGAGGTCTCCCGTGTTTCAGCCGGAATTGATCTGGACTACGAACAAGCTACTGGCGATGCCGGTGCGTTTTCCATCAATCTGCCCACCGGTGAAGCACCGCTGTGGGTCAATGCATTTTTAGATGTTAATGGCAACGGTTTGCTTGATGATTCAGAACCCTACGTGAGTACACCCGGTTCCTATGACGATATCAGCAGTGGTTTAGGCAACATCTCCCTGATTATGGGGACACCACCTGCCACAGGCAGTATTGGTGATCGTGTTTGGCAGGATAGCAATGCCAACGGTATACAGGATGCTGGTGAACCGGGCATTGCTGGTGTGACTGTGAATCTACTGGATGATCAAGGTGACGTGCTCGACAGTACGCAGACAGACAGCGATGGCGGTTACGTATTTAATGATTTACCCGACGGTTCTTATTCTGTAGATTTTGATCTGCCTGTTAACTATGTATTCACACAGACCAACGTAGGTGACGATGATTCACTTGACAGCGATGCAGATGCTCAGACTGGGTTGGTCTCTGATATTCAAATTGTCAACGGTATAACGGATGACTCGGTTGATGCGGGAATGCTTCATTTGGCGTCGGTTTCTGGCTTGGTATGGGAAGATTTGCTGGTTGATGGCCAACGCGATGACGACGATCTTTTACTTGAAGGCTTTACTGTCGAACTTTATGACGCGGTGTCAAATCTGCTGGATACTACGTTAAGTGATGCCAATGGTGCCTATGCATTTACAGGACTGGATGCCGGTACATATATTGTCAACTTCCCATCGCAGGATGATCGCAACTACACGCTCTACCAATTAGGTGACAGTCAGTCTGACAGTGATGCCAGTCCAATTGATGGTCGCACAGCTCAAATCGTGCTAGGTGACTCTGAACAGATATCGCATATTGATGCTGGTTTTGCACCAACGGGTCGTATTGAAATTGATGTTTGGTGGGACTTCAACAAAGATGGTTTGTTCACCAATGATTTTCCCGCTGGCGGAACGCGTATCACACTGAGCCGTGTAGATGGCCAACGGACTCTCACCGCATTTATGACAAATTCCAAACAAGCGAATTTTGTCGACCTTGCACCGGGTGACTATCAGATCACGATCACGCCGCCTTCTGGCAAGATGCTCACTTATCAGGATCAAGGTGATGATGACACGATCGACAGTGACTTTGATCGTGTGACCAACACCATGTTTCTTACTCTTGCTGATGGGCAGGTCATCACTGATCTGGGTGCTGGCATGATGTATATCCCGCCATCACGTATTGGTGATCGTGTCTGGATTGATACGGATTACGACGGGATTCAGGATGACGATGAGCCTGGTCTTGGTGGTGTGACTGTCAATCTTCTGGACAATCAAGGCACTGAGATCGGTGCAACCGTGACCGATTCTCAAGGTTATTATAGCTTCACTTATCTGGATGAAGGCGATTACCAAATCCAGTTGGTATTGCCCAGTGGATATGCCGTTACCGATGTAAATCAGGGCGATGAGCAATCCCATGATAGCGATATCCATCCTGACACACTGCTCAGTGATACCATCACCATCATCAAGGGTGTAGAGGATCATAATCAGGACATCGGTCTAATCGAGCTTGGGCAAATTTCCGGCAGACTCTTTGACGATGAGGACGCTGATGGTATTTATGATTACAGCGAAGAGGCTCTCACCAATGTGACGGTTTACCTTGATGCCAATGATAACGCACAACTCGATTGGACAGATGCAAACGATAACGGTTACTGGGATAGTGGCGAAGGCGAACGATGGACTGTAAGTGATTATTTAGGCGTTTACCGTTTCGATGAGTTGACGGAAAATGATTACGTTATTCGCCAACTCACTCCGCAAAATTACACGCTTATTACTCCCGATGATGGACAGCATGCGATTCATATCAGCAGGCCACCAGGAGCAGTGCAGATCAGTGATGCAGATATGACCTATCGTGGCTTGGGTTCTGTGCAAGGCGTCGTTTGGGAAGATATTAACGGTGATGGCTGGTTGGATGATGATGAACCGACCATGGCAGGGGTTACCGTCATGATCGGTGACTATACCACTAACACGGATCAGCAAGGTCGTTATCTGTTTGAACAGGTATTTGCAGACACCTATTCCCTGCGCATGCAATTGCCAGATGGTTATACCTATACACAGCAACATTGGAATTCATACGCTAGCGAAGACATTGGAAGTGATGTTAATCCCACACTTGGATCGACACCGAATTTCACCGTTGAGATTGGTGAGGCACAGGGCAATATTGATGTCGGACTGGTGGCCGCAAGCAGTATCAACGGCATCGCTTGGAATGATGCGAATAAGGATGGAATTCAGGATGATGATGAACTGGGGGTGGCTGGCGTGACGGTCAAACTCTACAATGTTCATTATAGTTTATTGATTCAGACGACAGTGACGGACGATTTGGGACGCTACGTTTTTGATGGCTTATCAGCCGAAGATTACTTTATAAAATTTGATCTGCCTGATTATCACCTTTTCACAACACAATACGCAACGGCGGATACCTCCATCGACAGTGACGTGGATCGCTTTACTTTTAGTATCAGTACGTTCACGTTGGAAGCTCAGCAGGACTTGACGGGATTGGACGCAGGGCTGATCGTCTTGTCGGATTCGGGCACGCTTGTTGGCTTTCAGGATTTCGATGATGTTACGACAGGTCAACTTGATGGTGCGTTGATTAAAGACCGAACCTACAACAACCATTACAACAGACATATTGCAGATGCTGGCGATATCAATGGAGATGGATTTGATGACTTTTTGATCTCCATTACTAATATTTATCATGGCTATGACAGCATGGTCGGACAGACCTATCTGATCTACGGTTCGGATACACTTACAGATGATGATTATTCGCTTGGTAATCTTGATAATAATGGTTTTGATGGTGCAACCTTCACCGGTATCAATGCGTGGGATTATCTGGGGAGCACGATTACAGGAATCGGCGACACCAATGGTGACGGATTTGATGACTTGATTATCAGTGCGCTTGAGCATGACCCTTTGGATGCGGGAGGAGGGAGTTACTATCTGCTTTATGGTTCTGCTCAAGGATTACACGGTGATATCGACCTTGCTGACATCTCTGCTGGCACCTTGTCTGGCGCCGTATTTCATGGTGGTGAATATCGTGATTTTGATCAGCAACACGTCGCTGGCGTAGGTGATGTGAATGGTGATGGATTGGCTGACTTTGCGATTGTCAGTGACGGTCGATTCTTGAATGATAACGACGGTGATGTGGTTTACCTGATTGATGGCAATGCCACGAAGTTTGAAGGTGACATTCAACTGACTGATGTTGGAACGCAAGCAGTCCCCGGAACGCAATTTCTCGATGCGGGTTCAGGCATGATTGCGGGCGCGGGGGATTTTAATGGTGATGGATTGGATGATCTGTTGATTTCACGGACACACCACGATTTTATCGAGGACTTCAATGATGTCGTGTTGCTCTACGGCAAAGCCGATGGATTCGACGCACAGATTTCAATGACGAATTTAGATGCCTTGGACTTGTCAGCCGATGTCATACTTGATGAACTTCAATGGAATCTTCAGGTCCACGCTATCGGGGATATGAACGGCGACGGTCTGGATGATCTGGCGATTAATTCCTTCGACGTATCGAATAATCCAACTAGCTCCGGCACGACGTACATTGTCTATGGCACAACATCCGGGCTCAATGGCGATATGGATGTCAAGCAGTTGGATCAGGATCAACGTGTTGGTGCAGTGCTCCATGGTATCGAAGCGGGTGACCGTGCCGGTTCAGGGATCAAGTCCGTTGGAGATTTCAATGGGGATGGAATTAATGATTTGCTGATGAATAGTCTCGCTTCTGGCAAAGCTGGCGGCTTTTACATGGTCTACGGTGTGCCCGGTGGCTGGCATGGTGATGTGCAACTTGCAGGCTTGTTTGACGGTTCACTGATGGGAGCCATGTTTACGTATGCCACTTACAGTGCCGCTGGCGATGTCAACGGTGACGGATTTGATGATCTACTGGCCACATGGACTGCCGGGACAACCGTTCAGGGATATACGGGACTGATCTACGGTCACGGTCGATCCGTCACATCCTACGTCTGGGAAGATGTCAACAAGGATGGACTACGGGATGATGACGAACCAGGATTGGCTGGTGTTACCGTTCATCTACTGAATGCATCAGACCAAATCATTGACAGTACAGTGACCGATGCCAATGGTATGTACAGTTTTACCGGTATGTCGGCCGATGATTATCGTTTGCAATTTGTACCGATCGCTGGCTATGTGCTATCGATGGAGGGGATGGGAATTAATGGAGAAACCGACAGTGATGTCGATGCTCTAACCGGAAAATCCGACATCATTACATTGACCAACAGTCAATACATCGACAATGTCAGTGCGGGTATGTATCGTCCGGGTACCATCAGTGGTATTGCCTGGGAGGACTTGGATGCAGACGGGTATCAGGATGACAACGAACCAGTGATGGCTGGTGTCTCCGTTTACCTGATGTCCGTCAATGATCAAGGCATCAATATCATTGCAGGGATAACAAACAGCCAAGGTTATTACGAATTTACCAATCTGGAGCACAATCAATACACGCTGAGTTTCACGTCACCTCAAGGCTATCTATTCACTGAGAAGGATACCGTCGGTGATGATACCGCTGACAGTGATGTCGATCCGTTGACTGGCGCGACTGATGAAATCACGATTGATTATGATCAGATTTTCACAGCGATTGATGCGGGTTTGATGCCGGTTGCCAATATTGGTGACCGTATATGGGATGACATTAATGCAAATGGTATTCAGGATGATGATGAACCCGGTCTTGTTAATATCACAGTGAATCTGCTCAATGCCAGTGGCAATGTGCTTCAGACCACACGCACGGATTCGGACGGCTTCTATGCGTTTACCGATATTCTTGCCAGTACTTACCGAGTCTCCATCGTGGTGCCCAATGATTATATTCTCACTGCATACCAGCAAGGTAGTCAATCACTGTTAGACAGTGATTTGGATCCAGGTGCAGGTCTCAGTGATTTGTTCACGCTTGGTGCCGGTGACCATTTGGATATTGATGCAGGATTGGTGTTGTCCCCAGCAATCTATCATTCCGGCGTGATTGATATGGCCGACATCCCCAATGGCTATCTTGATGGCGCTTTATTTGAAGGGTTTGAAGCTGGAGCTATGACTGGGTCAGCCGTCTCCAATGCAGGTGATGTCAATGGCGATGGTTTTGACGATTTTCTCATTGCCACCAACCGAGCCGATCAGTATCGCGGCGCGACCCATTTGATCTACGGCAAGGCATCAGGGTTGCAAGCTGGTGTCGATCTCAATGGAGTACTCGATGGCTCAGTAGATGGTGCTGTGTTTTACGGTGCCAGTTCATCTGAATACAGCGGTCAAAGCATCTCGTCAGTAGGCGATCTCAATGGTGATGGTCTTTCAGATTTGATCATCAGTACAAGTTATGCGGGTCGGACGTATTTAGTCTATGGTCGACAAAGTGGCTTGACTGGCGCAATTGATCTTGATGATGTGTCCGCTGGCAATATCGCCGGTGCGGTCTTTAATGGACTTAATGGCGAAAGGGCTGGCTGGGACGTATCAGACGCAGGTGATGTCAACGGTGATGGCCTGGATGACTTGCTCATTACCACGGACGAAAGTAGTAATAGTACCCAGAGTGGTAACACCTATCTGGTATACGGCCAGACACAGGAGTTTGTTGGCAATATAAATCTCTCAAATATCGAATCCGGTTATCTCGACGGAGCGGTTTTTAACTTCGATATGCAAGTGGATAACTACGGAGTAGGAAGTAGTGTCTCAACTGCTGGGGATGTCAACGGCGATGGCTATGATGATTTGATCATTGGTATGACCTATGCGTCTCCACATATCAACCGTGAAGGACAAGTATTCCTGATATATGGCCAAGAAACAAGTTTGACCGGCAAAATTAATTTGTCAGGCGTCATCAATGGACAAGTTCAAGGTGCAGTCTTTAATGGTATTGATGAACTCGATTTTATGGGGGAAAACGTATCTGATGCTGGCGATGTCAATGCAGACGGATATGACGACCTGTTGATTTATTCTCGCTATGGCAATGCTCACGGTTTTGTAACCGGCGAAGTATTCCTGATCTATGGACAGGCAGACGCTTTAACTGGCGAACTTGAATTAACTGATGTCACCAATGGACTAATTAAGGGGGCGTTGTTTACAGGGACGGACGGGTACGATTGGGCAGGATCATCCATTGATGGTGCAGGTGATGTTAATGGGGATGGAATTGATGACTTTATCATCGGTGTACGTGGTGATGAATCAAAAGGTATATACACAGGTGCGGTTTACCTGATCTATGGTACTACATCAGATTTCTCAGGCACTGTCGATTTAATCGATGTCCAAACAGGGCAAGTCGATGGCGCCGTTTTCCTGGGTATCGAGGAAGGTGATCAAGTCGGCCGCAGTTGTTCTTTTGCAGGTGATGTCAATGCAGATGGCCTGTCAGACATTGTGATCGGTGCCACGTGGGCAGACTCGCTGGGTAATTTCACTGGTCAAGCACTTCTCGTATACGGGCAGGGGACTGGTATCAGTGACCGTGTCTGGGAAGATTACAACATCAACGGCGTGCAGGATGATGACGAACCGGGAATCGCCGGGGTGACGGTGACCCTTTTTGACGACTCGGAAAACACGGTCGCCACCACCGTCACCAACGCCGATGGCGACTATGCCTTTGGTAACCTCACCACAGGCGATTATCGTGTCGGGTTTGAGTTGCTGGATGGCTACACATTCACCACGCAAAATGTCGGGGCAGATGATGATTTAGACAGTGATGTCGATGCGCAAACCGGAAAATCCGACATCATTACATTGACCAACGGTCAATACATCGACACCCTCGATGCAGGGATGTACTTTACAACGGTTGCCGATGCCGGGGATGCATATCAGCCCTACGAAGGTTATCCGATTCAGTTTGATGCTTCAGGCACTCAGACTCACAGTCCAAACGCGCAGTATGCATGGGATTTGGATCTTGACGGCCAGTATGATGATGCAACGGGAATAGCACCAGCTCTCACTTGGTCGAATATTCTCGCATTGGGCTTGCCTTCGGACAGTTCGACTATGACCATTGCTTTGCAGGTGACGGATGAAATCGGCACATATGTCGATCAAACAACCTTGCAGATTATCAATATTGCACCATCGATTCATTCAGGCACGTTGTATCACGTCGACTATGGCGGGACGGTGACACTTAATGCCAGTGCGACCGATGCTGGTGATGATGACTTACGTATCGAATGGGATCTTGATGGTGATGGTATTACCGGTGAAACAGGTGCTGACGCAACGCGCGGTGATGAAGTCGGTCTGACACCCACCTTTAACAGCAGTGGGTTGGCTGCGAATAGCTTGGCGCAAGTGACACTCCATGTGTGGGATGATGTAACGCAGAGCACCACAGGGGCACACATCATCATCAGCCCCGCATCTAGCATCGGTGATCGCGTTTGGCATGACCTTAATGCCAATGATGTTCAGGATGAAAATGAACCCGGCATGGCAGGTGTCACTGTGAACCTTCTGGATGAATCACAGCATTTCATGGCAACCACCACCACCGATGGTGATGGTAACTATCTGTTTGATAATCTTGTCACAGGTGATTACCGCATCGAAGTGGTCGCACCTGTGGGCTATGGTTTTACACCAACAGATAGTTACAGCTACAGCATCGAAGCTGGGCATTTTATGATTTCACCTGATTTCTCAATTCATGCTCCTCATGTGCCGGGGGTTGTCAGAGGTACCGCAATTACCGCAGATGATCAGATCATTTTCAAATCAAGAACCCCGGTGATTTCACTGGGTGTCGATGACCAGAATAACGCAGTAGACGTGGGACTCTATCAGGCGGCATCCTTCGCCGGAACTACTTGGCATGATCTAAACGGAGATGCAATACAGCAGGACACCGAGTCCATCATGGCCGGTGTTACCGTGTACATGGATGACAACGACAACCAACAACTCGACTGGACCGATGCCAACAGCAATAATTTCTGGGATGCCGGCGAAGGAGAAATGTGGACCCAGTCGGCAGACGATGGCAGCTACAGCTTCACAAGCTTGATTCCCGGAACATACAACGTGGCTCAGATCACACCTGTTGGCTATGAACAGATCTATATTCCCCGAGTCAATGATGATGGACATCATATCAGTCTTGTTTCAGCAACTGCGGATCATCAACCTGGCAATGCCGGCAGTTTGTTTTCTGCGATAAGTAGCGATGGGCGATGGATTGTCTATGAAACCATGGCAACCAATCTGAATGGTAGTGATGAGGCTTATCAATCTTACATCATGATCTACGATGTACAGACCGGCCAGACAGAGCGATTAGGTGAAGCGTTTGGTATTGCAGACGATTTTGCGAATTCCGGTGGTGCGTATATCAGTTCTGATGGACGGTATGTGTCCTTTTCATCTGGCGCAGACGGATTAATTGCAGCAGATACCAACGGCCGATCTGATGTGTTTGTGTTTGATAGGCAGGAGGGCGTGCTGGAAATGGTCAGTATCACTTCGAATGGTCTGCCATCCAATGCAAATTCATATTCCGGTCCGATCAGTGGTGATGGACGATACGTCCTTTTTGTCAGCGATGCTGACAATCTGGTGCCGGAAGATACCAATCAGCTGTTGGATCTTTTTGTGTATGACCGACAGACAGGACAACTCAAATGTGTGAATGTGACGCCTGAAGGTGTGCCTGGAAATGGTAGTGGCTGGGGATATGATATCTCTGAAGATGGTCGCTATATCGTTTTCCAAAGTAGTGCCAGCAATTTGGTGCTCGGTGATACCAATAATCAGGCAGATATTTTTCTCTACGATCAGCAGACTAATTCGGTTACACGCGTGAGTGTGGCTTTGGATGGCACTGAGGCTGACAGTTCGAGCAATTCACCAGCCATCAGCGGTGACGGCCGATACGTTTTTTATTCGAGTTCTGCATCAAACCTTGTCGAAGGCGATGACAACAATATGACTGATCTGTTCATGTACGACATGCAGACAGGCGATACACGTGTCATCAGCAACTTGGATGTTCCGGTGACCACGGACTTTCCCGGCTTTAGCATTGGTTCGCCCGGAAGTAGCTATGACGGTCGATTCGTCACATTCCAAACTAACTATGATAATCTTGTGCCGGGTGATACTAACAATCACGATGACATCTTTGTATATGACACATTGACTGGTGAGATGGATCGAGTGAGTCTGACATATGATGGCCAACAAGTGAATGACATAGTCTTTGGTCCGACAATTAGTGATGATGGACGCTATGTCACATTTTATAGTTATGCAGATGCAATGGTGCCAGAGGATACCAATGGCATGATCGATGTGTATCTTGTTGACCGATTCAATTCTCATGTCACGGTGGAACTCTCCTCCGGCCAAATCGTAACTGATGTCAACTTCGGTAACTTCAGCCCCGTGATTAGTGATCAAGTCTGGTTTGATGAAAATGCCAACGGCGTGCAGGATGAAAGTGAAGCTGGCATCGCAGATGTGACAGTGAACCTGCTTGATGTTCAAGGTGATCTGCTGACGACCACCACGACCGACAGTGACGGCCAGTATATGTTTGCCGGCTTGTTTGCTGATGACTACATCGTCGAATTTGAATTGCCCACCGACTATGTCTTCACCCAACAGCACGCAGGCGATGACGACGCAATCGATAGTGATGCGGATGTTCTCACTGGTCGAAGCAGTTTGATTACACTTGGTGATGATCAAGTTATTGCGAATGTGGATGCAGGCATGATGCCAGCGTTTGAACTCACACGCGAACAGCTGTTCTACAACAGCACGGTCTTTGACAACAATGGTTCAGCCGTCGATGCCAATGACGATAATGCCATCGACAACAACCTTACGGCTTTGCGTTCCGGTCAAACAGCAACAGGCCAGAATTACACCACATCGCGCGACGGTATCACCGGTATCATGATCGACGGAGACAATCTCCATATCCCCGGTATTTCCGCTGACGATTTTATCTTCAAGGTCGGTAATGATGACAGTTCAGATCAATGGACCGACGCGCCAGCTCCCACGCAGGTGTTGGCACTGCCTGGTCAGGGAATTGGTGGATCGGATCGATTAGTCATCACATGGGAAGATGGCAGTATCGTTGATCAATGGCTGCAAGTCACCATTCGATTTGATGGGCAGGTCAACGTGGCGCAGGACGAAGCCTTCTACTTTGGTAGCTGTATCGGTGATGTCACAGGCGATGGCTTTGTCGGTATCAGAGATGTCTTTTCAATATGGCATAATCGCCTTGAACCCGGCTCAGGTGAGCAGGCTAACGCGGGGCTGAAGTACGACTTGAATCATGATGGCTGGGTGACGATTTCCGATGTCTTCCTTGCATGGAATCACCGTAAAGAACAGGGTATACATGACGGTTTGAGATTGATACAGCCCACGTCTCAACAGCAGGTACAATCGCTGTCTGCTGAAAGTCGTCTGGCTATGGCGCTGTCAAGTTTGCCAACAGGTTACAGCTTGTCTGTCGTTGATGATGATCAGACGATACCTGCATTACAACTGACCGAAGTCGATGTGGCAGACTATCTGCTTGATGATCAGTGATCCGTGATTGTTGATGGCCAGTGATTGACGCCGGGCTTGATCGCTTGTACCTATACTGATCCTGCGTTGTGGTATCCCATTCGTTTTCAGTAGGTATAAAACATGCCAGATTCAACCAATCATCCCGGTCGCTTTACAGTGAACCGACCGCAAGTCATCGCTACTCCCGTCAAACCGACAGCCATCCATCATCACAATGACAGCTCGCTGTTTGTTGATTTCGGCAAGGCGATGTTCGGCACCGTCTGCTTGTCCATTACAACTTCAACCGACTCCGCAGTGGCTCAAATACATCTGGGGGAAAAACGCTCTGGTGAAAATGCCATTGATACCAACCCGCCGGGAACCGTTCGCTATTGTTGTATCAAAGTTCCACTAAAGTCCGGCACGCATCGCTATAAGGTTCAGATTCCAACTGATAAACGCAATGCCGGTAAAGCTGCCATCCTCATGCCCGACACCATCGGCGAAGTCCTCCCGTTTCGCTATTGTCAGATTCAAGGTGATGGCTTTACCGTCGATGAGCAAAGCATCCAACAACTCGCAGCTCAAGTTGATTTTGATGACAATGCTGCGGCCTTTGAATCTTCCAGTGAGATACTCAATAGTGTCTGGGAGTTGTGTAAACACACCATCAAAGCGACCACGTTCTGTGGCGTATATGTCGATGGTGATCGTGAACGGATTCCGTATGAGGGTGATGCCTACATCAATCAACTCAGTCATTACTGTCTTGATGCCAAGACCAGTTTTCAGATCGCCCGTTACACCCATGAATACCTCGTGCAGTATCCCACGTGGTTTGCAGATTGGAATATGCACAGTGTCCTGATGGCATGGGCGGATTATCTCTATACCGGGCAGACCGATTCGATCATCTGTTTTTATGATGATCTCAAAGCCAAGACGCTCATTGATCTGGCACGTGAAGACGGATTGATTTGTACAGCAATTGAAAATCGCCCCGAAGGTTTGGAAGCGCGACTGCATCTTTACCATGAACGGTATCTGGGTGAGAAGGGGTTGGATGATCTGGTGGATTGGCCTCCGGGAAGTTTTATGAATGGTGAAGTCGGAGAACGCGATAACCATGAGATGATGCCAATCAATACGGTCGTCAACGCGCTGCATTTTCAGGCATGCAAATTGATGAGTCGCATCGCCAGGGTGTTGGGGCATGACGAAGATGCGATGCAATTTGAGACTCAGGCAAAGAAAGTTTGTGACAGTCTGAATGCCAATTTGTTTGATGCAGAGCGTGGTGTGTATGTTGATGGTGAAGGTTCAACACATAGTTCGCTTCATGCCAATGTGTTCCCGCTTGCCTTTGGGATGGTGCCGATTGACCGTCAGGCAACTGTCGTAAAATTCATTGAATCGCGCGGGATGGCATGCAGTGTCTATGCTGCTCAATATCTGCTTGAAGCATTGTACGATGCCAACTCCGCGGAGCATGCTTTGACATTGATGACCGCGACGAATGATCGCAGTTGGTATCACATGATCGAGCAGGGATCGACGATGACCCTTGAAGCCTGGGCATATCGTTACAAGTCCAATTTGGATTGGAATCATGCATGGGCGACAGCTCCATTAAACATCATCGTGCGCAAGCTCATGGGCATCGAGCCAATTGAGCCGGGCTTTACGACAATCCGTTTTGATCCCAAACCTGCATCGCTGACTGATGGTCGATTGAAGTTGCCCACACCGTTGGGGACGATTCATGCGACCTTCAAGCAAGGCAGTGATGGCCAGCAAACCTATCAACTCAGCGTGCCAACAGGTATCAACGTTCAGATGTCCGATGAGGTGTCAGCGGTGACTCGTATCGAAAAAATCTAGTCGGATATCATGTTGAAATAATCGTAATACTATTTGCTAGAGTGTATTAAAATTCATTGCGAAGTGGGTTTGCCTTTGTGAGTTGATTGGGTTAAAGTTTTAGTACAGTATTACACTTGAGTTCTGTAACCACTATCCATCGCGACGACAACCCCGGAGACTGGCTTGATGATGTATCGCTTTCTGACATGTATTTTGCTCATGGTGTTCACTGTCTCTGCAGGTTTGCAGGCTCAGGTTCAAGCTGATGTGATTGCGCAGATCACTGTCGATGCCACACAATCATTGGGGCCAGTCAATCGTAAAATTTTGGGGCACTGCATCAAGGGCGCGGACAACCATGGCATTTTTTCCGCCAAGTCGCCAGACCTCAAAGTGCTTCGCTATGGCAACGGCATCTGGAATCCGGATACGCAACAACCGCAAGCCACGCCGCTGCAACTGCTCAAGCAAATGCGCCCAGGCGTCCTGCGATATCCTGGCGGGTTGGCGGTTCATGGATACAACTGGAAAGATTTTGTCGGCCCATTACAGTCACGTGGCGACAAACTTTTTGGACTTGAAGAGTATCTGACCATCTGCAAACAGGTCGGCGCATTGCCTCAAATTGTGGTCAGTGAATACACCGGCGAGGCATCCGATGCCGCGGACCTCGTTGAGTATCTGAACATGCCAGTCAGTGATTCGCGCAAGTGGGCCAAACTTCGCGCACAGATGGGGCATCCTGATCCACATGGCGTAAAATGGTTTGAGATTGGTAATGAGTCATGGGTCGATTATCGCAAGTTAGTCACAAGTGAGTTGCGGTCCCCCTATGATGCAGGGCGACATGCGCGACAGATTATCCTTGCCATGAAAGCAGTCGACCCGACCATCAAAACAGGCGTGCCAGTCAAGGAAGGGACGCATGATGCATGGACACGTGCATATCTTCAAGGTGTTGGTGATGCTGCGGACTTTTTGATTTTTCATCTGTATACCGTACGACTCGGTGGTAACGCCCCAATGTCCCCGGAAGTGGATCAGTTGGCGACCCAGGCAGCGGTGGCATCCAACGATCAGGGGATGCACATGATCCGCCAAACGCAAGCTCTATCGCGCGAGGTGTTGGGTAAGACTTTGCCAATCGCCATCACCGAGTACAACGCGTCTTATGTGCAAAAAGGGCAGCCGAAAGTGAAGTACCGTCTGGCTTTGTCAGCGGGGCTGTTTTGTGCAGACAATATCCGCAATCTACTCCAGCCTGACAGTGGTGTTTTCATGGCAAACTACTGGATGCTGCTCAACAATTACTGGGCGCCACTTTGGACGGATTTCAAGTCCGGTGCGATACAACACAAGTACGCTCCCGTGCACTTTTTTGAACTCTGGGGCGAGCAGTTCGGCGATGTCTTGTTGGATACCAAGGTGCAATCGCCAACCCAAAGTTTTGCAGGTTTCAATCAAACCAAACCTGCCATTGGTGACCGCCATCTCCCGCCACAGCGATTGTTTGATGTGAATTTGCTGGACAACGCAAAGCAAAAAAATATAACCAAGACCGACAAAGGCATAATGCAAATCGCTGGTGACGCATCGGGCATCAGCATCAAACTCGAACAATTCAAAGGTCATCAATATCCAGAATTTCTCATCCAGCCCAATGGACAGATGCCCAAGGATTACCGTCCGGGGCGTGCAGGTTTGATGTATCGCGCAACGTTCGAGGCCAAGTGGACGGCTGCTGCTGACTCCTCGCCGATCACCCTTGGGTTGGGCATGATGGACTTACGCGGTTGGACGAAAAGTGGCTCGGCAGTTGGGCTTGATCTTTTACAGGATGCGACAGATTGGAAGACATTCACACTGGACTACATGCCTCGACCTGACACACCTGGCCTGGTCGTTTTACTTCGCTTGATGGGCGGTAGCGCACCAGTCACAGGTACCTTTGCGATCCGCAATCTAATCGTCGAACCCTGGCAGAATGAAACCTTCCCCGAGTATCCCTTACTCACCAGTACGGCCAGCTTGTCAGATGATGGCAAAAGCCTCTACATCATGGTTATCAACAAGTCCGCGGATCGTGATCTGACCACGCAGCTTAACGTGCAACACTTTAATGCAACCAAAGCGAAATACTATGAAGTCAACGGCAAAGCGATGAATGCCATGAATCAAACCCAAGACGACTTCGTCGGACGCACTCACAACGGTACTCCATTGCCAACTCCTCTTGCCGGTAAACTCACGCACACCTTCCCCGCACACTCAATGACCTGTATCCGTTTGGAAAAATGAACACGTCATTTGATCTTTAAACTATCGAATCCAATATGAAATTGGCGTCAAAGACTCTGCTGTCGGATGGTTGATTTGTCTGTCTATTATTCAGTCCTTACGATGGAACTCGCAATGTGCATTTGAATGTAGAAGATTTTTTAAGACAACCATTTTTTTCAGGCTTTGATCCATGCCCACCACGATTACCGGCCCAATCACTCAGACCTTTGAAGTTCTCGGCCCACTGTATTGCCCGTACTACAACATATGGGGACGCGATGTCTATGTCCGCAGTGAAGCCTTTGCCGACAACCCATTCACCGTCAAGGCTTCCTCTACATCCGGCTCACCTGCAATCATCGATGCCAACGGTCAATTTTTCCACTTCCTCACCGATGCCGTGGAACAAGGTTGTCAATTTGCATACGACGGTAAACAAGCCTTAACCATCACCATTCCCGAAGGTCAACAGCTTTACCACGAAGACAACGGCAACGCTGATGCAGCATGGAAACATTGCAACAGTCTCATCATGGCAGGCCGCCCACTACTGGATCCTACGCGTCCAAGACCTGAGCATTGGGACATGATCGAATACTGCACATGGGTCGAACAAAAACGCATCATGGCGGATGGGACGCCACACGACGTTCTCAGCGATGCGTTCATTGATGACTACATGCAACGTGTCCATCAAATGGGCTTACCTTTGGGTAAGTTCACCATTGATCACGGTTGGACACCCGGTCATTACACCTATGGTGATTGGGATGTGGATACGACAAAATTCCCGGACCTGGAAAAAACCTTCAGACGTATCGCGGACAACGGCTTTGTGCCTTCACTGTGGTTCGCGCCGGTCTGGTTACACCAACTCTCACGTGTGGTGGCTGAACATCCGAATCTGCTTGGGCCACCGACCGCGCCTTCGACACCTGATTCGCCGAATCGTGAGGATATTTGGCATTACTGGGAACCATGTGGGGAAACGTTCGATCACATCAAGCTGATCTTTCAACGCTTTGTTGATATGGGTGTGCGGAAGTTCAAATGGGACATGATCTATGCTGACAAGTCCTTCATGAAAAAGCTGCACATTCTGTTCTATGAAGCGATGAAACAGATCGATCCGTCTGTGGAAGTGGAGATCCATCAGCCGGACATTTTCTTTGCACAATACGGCGATGCGATCCGCACCAATGATGTGCTATGCAACGAAAAGATGGCGTGGCATGATTTGACGTTGGCTCACTTTAAAGTCTGTAACAATTCCTCACCGGGTAAGGTGATCAATCTCGACCACATCGGCGGGAACGATCCTGATATTTCACCACAGCGATTCTGCGAACATCTTGAATTGTACAAGGGTGTCGATGGCTATCCTGTCGTCTCGTTGTTGCCGGATAGTATTGGTCAGGATGCCGTCAGTGAGTTACAAAAGTATCTCAAGAACTATGCTGACAACCCCACGCCGGTGAGTACGTTTTACGATCACTGATTCGCTGTGATGTCTTTGGGTGTATGACTGCGAAAGGTGTTGGGCGTCATGCCAAAGGCTTCGTGCAAGCAGCGATTGCTTGAGGGGGGACAGGAAATTAGACGATGCAATTGCTTCGATTCTCAATGAAAGTGTTGCATAACCCTTGATTTGATATTGATACTCGTGTCAGTGATGTTCATCCATGCCGTACGTCGCGCGATTGGATAATTTATGTCGTTTGACTCTTATATTTCAGCGTTTTTCTAACTGTTTTATTGACTCTGCCAACCCGATTGCATGCACATCTGCTTCTAATGCCTTAAAGCGTTCGTCGCTTAAAGGTTCAAGTGGTAACCGAACCGGGCCGCAATCCATGCCCATGATTTTCATGATGGCTTTACCACCAACCAATCCGTCATAGCGATGCAGAAGCTTGATCATTTCGCGGACTTTGCGTTGCAACTTCTGAGCATGTTGTATATCACCTTGCTCATAGGCATGGATCATGTTCAGGTACAGTGGGGCAGCAAAGTTGTATGTGCTACCGACTGCACCACTGGGTTGCAATGGTAAAGCAGAGAGTAAAATTTCATCACGCCCAAAGAGCATTTTGTATCGGCCTTCTGCAGCATCGACACATCGTCCAAAGTCGTAAAGATCTTCGTGAGTGAATTTGATGCCTGCAAATGTCGGGATGCGATTAGCTTGTTCAACAATGAATTGTTCCATACATAATTTCACACCAGTCATCGCTGGCATGTGGTAGTAATAAAACGGCAGCAAAGGGGCGGCACTGGCAAGTTCGCGACACCAATTCCCCAGTGAAGTGACCGTCGCAGGTTTGAAAAAGTACGGTGCAATACCAGCAATGGCGTCGGCCCCGATTTGCTGGGCATGTTCTGCAAGTGTCTGGGCTTCACGCAATGACGTATGACCAACATGTACGATCACCGATAAACCTGCTGGCTTGCATTGGCACCAACACTTTGCGATAGCCATCCGTTCATCACAGCTTAGTGACGAACCTTCGCCGGTTGTCCCACATATAAATGCGCCCCTGACACCTGCATCGACCAGAGACTGGGCCTGCTGAGCAATCCGGCCAAGTTGCACGTGATGGTTCGAATCCATGGCCGTAAACGGCGCAGCGATCAATCCATCTTTGAACATATTGAAAACCTTTTTTGGTAAAGAAGTCATATTTTGTATACAATATGAGTGTATTAATCTGGAGGGTTGTTGGCAAGGGCAATCTGTAAAAATATGAATGTGAAAGGAAAAACATTCACTTAGATGCATGACATTAAGGTCAAATCACCATTTTATTAATGGTAATTTACAACGGCTTGATTTAGTATTTGTTGGCAGCCATGACGTCGCGAAGGCGGATGATGTTTTCCAGCATCTGTGCCAATTCCGGTTGGAGCTTGCGTCGTTGGGCCGGCTTGTCGTTGATATGTTCATCGACCCAATCCATGAATTGCATGGCTTCAAGGCGTCCATGTTCGATGTGGTGATGCAGAATGTGATGCCCAAGTTCGAGATTCTCTTGGCGGATACTTCGCACAATTCGGCGATGTTCGCGCCAGATGCGTATCGCTCTTTTCCAGGGATCTGCGTCCTGACTGATGATGCGACCCGGCATGAAAATCCGACTCATTAAGTGAAGTTGACTGCTTACACGTTTGATCCAGCGGTTGTTGGCTGATTGCAAAATCAATTCATGAAATTGAGCATCAAGTTGATACCAACGTGCTTCAAATGCAAAACGCAATGTTGCTTTGGCATTATTATTTTGAAGGTAAGTTTTCCGTAACAACTCAAACATGCTTGAACAGATGCGGTCAAGCTTGTTGATGAGTTTTATCTGCGGGGATTGAGTGACCAATTGCAGGGCGTAACATTCAAGGTGAATTCGAAAGCTGAAAAGTTCGTCAAGTTCATCGCGTTGCATCATGCGAACAAAGCTGCCGGTGTTGGGAATCTGAATCAGAAAGCCTTCGCTTTCCAGTTGTGCAACCGCTTCACGTACCGGGGTTCGGCTGACTCCGATCTGCTTGGCCAATGCGACTTCAGGTAATTTGCATCCGACCGCTAATTCACCTTGCCAGAGCATACGATAAATGTGATCGTATGCCTGCAAAGTCAGATTGGATCGTGTAGCTGTCACGGGTGGCATGAGACTGGCCTGTTTTCAAATCAGCAATTTCACTTGCATGCCTCTGACATCAGAGCACAAGCGTGCCACCTATTGTATTGAAATTTTCATCTTAAGTGTGAGTGATTATTCCGGAGCATCCACAAGTAAATCGCTTGCATGCGTTGCCAATACATTGGGATTGTAAAGTAGATGCTCAGCTTCAATGAGTCGCCCGTCTGGCAGTTCATAGACATTGAGCACACGATCTTTGATCTTGGGATAAGCATTTTTAAGTTTGCTGTCGGCCTGCATCCATGCTTGTATATTTTTCAGATCAATGGACTGTTTTACGAATTCACGGAGCTTGACCAGTGCCTTGGCATCATCTCCAGTTGCATTATCAGCAAGGTTGTGTTGCTCTAACGGATCAGCTTCTATGTCGAAAAGCAATTCAGGTGCATCAGTGAACGCGACATATTTATACTTCCCATCGCGGACCATTCTAAATGCGGTTCCTTTGCCCCAGCGTTCATTGAGTGTGTCACTGAATACCATCCCACGATTCGGTTCGTTGCCGGACTTGATTGCATCACTGAGATTCATGCCATAGAGGTCCGCGGGTGCATCGACATCCGTCAGTCCACATAGTGT
Organism: Phycisphaerales bacterium UBA7800; assembly: GCA_002480565.1. Lineage (GTDB taxonomy): Bacteria > Planctomycetota > Phycisphaerae > Phycisphaerales > Phycisphaeraceae > UBA7800. Next base: position 29,285 of record DLCK01000053.1, read on the forward strand.
TGGGAACAGGTCAGCCAGACTCACGGGGGTGTTGATTTGGTAGGCAGGCATTTTACCACTGCGCTGTTCGGGGGTTTGAACAATAAACGGCACACGGGTTGAAGATTCATGCCATGTGTTCTTCCACCAACCTCCATGTTCACCAGCCATCTCACCATGATCCGACGTGTAAACCACGATGGTGTTTTCCAGCAGTCCGTCTTTTTCCAATACTGCCAACATGTCGCCAAGGATTTCATCCAAATAATCGACGCATGCAAAGTATGCTGCGCGTGCTTTGGCCATTTCTTCTTCGCCAATTCGGTCGGTGTCAAAACCCTTTCGCATGCCCAGAGTCATTGGATGCTCAAACGTATCACCCGTGCGTCCAACTTTGGGAGGAGTGACACCTTTGGGCCAATATTTTTTGAGATGTCGCCACGGCGCGTTAAGCGGGAAATGGGGTCGGCTGTATGAAGCACATAAAAACCATGGCTTGTCAGGTTCTGTTGCGGTTTGCTCGCGTAGAAAACTGATGGTTTCACGGCTGACGATCTGTTCCTGAAGTTGGCTTTCAGGGATGGTTGTCGGACCAGCGGTTAGTGTTCGTTTCTGCATGGGAGTGTTGTTTTCCAATCCCATTGCTTTGATATCCAGGAGTTCATGTTGATGCCCGCAGTTGCCGGTGATGTCCCCATAGGGCCGGTGTTGAAAGCCGTGGTATTGAAGATTACCCCCGAAGTGCATTTTGCCAACGAGTGCTGTGGTGTATCCTGCTGCTGCAAATGCCTTGGGGATCGTCGGAAGATTCGGGTCCAGCACACTGCTGTTAAACCACGCGCCGCAGTCAAACACTTCACGTCCTGAGAGCATGCACATACGTGATGGTGTACACAACGGCATCTGACAGTAGGTGGTGTTAAACGCTGTGCCATGTTGCTTAAGGCCATCAAGTGTCGGCGTCTGACAAGGTTCGGCTAGTGAGGGATCATGATGGTCTGACAGAAAGCGAAAGCTATGCTCGTCTGAGAGCAGAAACAAAACATTGGGTTTTTTCGTGCTGGACATCAGGTTGTCTCCAATGAATACCAATTGGCTAAATGTTTGATATGGGATTTAGAGTGTCATTTTATCTTGATAAACAATGTAAACCATAGTTTAAATGGTATCTATTTGTTATATTTGGTATTGATGAAGACTGGTCCTACTATCACCAAGCCTCCAAGACAGCAGGTCACTTGCGCCCTGGGGCAAGGTTTGATTCGCTGTTCATGGATTGATCCGGGGATGCATCCAGCCGGACGCCGTTATTGTGTGATGGGAGACTATGTGATTGTGTATCTCATGCGTGGCAGCGCGATCGTGACCGACGATCAGGATCAGACATTTACTTTTTCACAAGGTGATCTGTTTTTCCGCCCGCCGGGGATACCGCATTTTGTTCTGCGTCCGCAGCCACGTCAGTGGTTGTCATTTGCCTTGGGAATCAGCACGGAAATTTATCAATCACTAAAGCCGTTGCAAATTTTGCCACAGCGCTTAAAGATATGGCACGTAGGCAAAGGCGATGTCTATACACGAAAGTGCCAACGTTTAACCCAGACCGTTAGACAAGGACAACAACTTTCACCACAGACTCTACTGCATCGTATCATGGCGTGGCTCGATGAGATGACGCATGTCAAGCAAGTCATGCAAGCAGATGCATCCATTCCCCGAAAGATTCGACAAGCAGCCAGCATGCTCACTGAGTCCTATGATGGTGATGTGGATTTACAGCAGATCGCTGAAAAGATCGACATGGGTTACGAACACTTCCGCAAGGCATTTACGCATCACATGGGTAAGAGTCCCATGGCTTATCGCATCACCCATCGCATCGGACATGCTCAAAGTCGTCTGCTTGAAACGGAGGTCAGTGTCAGCGCGTTGGCTGAACAATTGGGGTACGCAGATGTCTACACCTTCAGCCGTCAGTTTAAACAATTCACTGGCCAGAGTCCGACTGCGTTTCGTAATCAATCAATGCCGCAAGGTCTTTGACCGTGTTCCAGTCCACTCCCACGGGGCGCTGCGTTGCGATCAGTTGTGGGATGGTGATGCCCATATTGTTTGCAAGACTTTGGGGTTTTAATGAAAAGCTATTTTGCTGTGGGTTCGTGAGTCCTGCTTGTTCGATGGATTGCATAACCTTGCCATGTGCTCCAGCTGTAATGGATGCAGTTTGACTTTGCGTGTTTAAGCAGACATTCAGATTCCCATCAAACTCCATGAGGCTTCCTTGCCAATCATCACGCGCGTAGAGTTGGTTGGTGACGATGAGATTGTTAAAGAATCGAAAGTTGGCAAGTTCACGCGCCATCGGCCCATAGGTCGGATGTGGTAGACTCAGCAAATTTCCCTGAGGCATAAAGACCGTATTGTGATACACCACAAATCCCGCGCCGGGAACAGCCACAAAACGCTTGGAAATCAGGCTGTTTTTGTCACTAAACCCTGTAGCTCCCATGTGATCACGTGCCCAGTTTTTGCCACTGGCTCCAATCTTAAATGCGCCAGGCATGTGTCCGACGAGTTGCCAGATTTTACCGAAGCTCTCCGATTGTGTGATCACATTGTCGTGAATGAAAACGGGACCCGGCCATGGTGTTCCACCAAGGGGTTGCCAACTGATCGGTTCGAAAACATCTTCGATCCAGTTGTAGGCAATGGTCACATCCGCTGCATGGTCTTCGGTTTCAATCGCATTGTCTACGAGTTTGTAAAACCGGTTATGTGTGATTTTCAAGTCTTTGGCCCAGCGGACGCCCCAGGTGGCAAGGCCTTCAAACGCATGATGGATGTTGGAGTTTTTCAAGACCCAGTGACTACCCACATTGCCAAGGATGCCGGTCTCATCATTTTTGATGTTCGTTCGGTCGGTGTTGTGTCCCTTGCGATGCCACCAATAGTACGTGTGCTTTTTAGCGATTGGAGTGTTGTGATATTTTTTGATGACCTGCATCGTATCTTCAAAGACTGGCTTGTTGCTGTAGTCGCAATGATCGACGGTGACATGATGGGTGGTGCGACTTTCATCAGGTGATTGAGCGCGGCCGCCAACACCAAAACGGCAACCAATAAACGTGCAGTCTTTAACCGTCACATGGTGGCGCATAGCAAGTACGCCCACAGCACCGGGGGTTTCAAAGGTCAGGCCTTGAATCACAACGTGGCCATCACCGTCACCTTCAATGACAAGGTTGGCATCAAGACCGTTGGGACTGAAGGTGTGACCGTTGGAGCCATGTGCGTTGATTGGCGAGGCGGCCATCACATGTTCATTGGGGTTCGTTGAGCCGTATTGCCCGGACTGTTCAAGTCGGACGTAGAGCATTTTATCCCTTAAATCATAGGTGAATCCGTTGGTTGGTCCCGGATAATCGTCAAAGAGCGTAAAGGTTTTAAGCGTGTCGAGATTGGGGTAGGGCATCAAGCCGATCTGGTCGTAAAGCACTCTTGCTGGCCAGTGATCCAAACTCGTGCGATAGAGTTGGAGTTTTTCATCCACACATTCCCATCGCACTTTCCCCTGACGAAGTGTCGGGTCAGCCAGTGTCAGGACGACGGCATTTTTTTGACTGTCAGTTGCCTTGATGGTGATGGGGTTGTCTGCTGTGCCATGATCTGTGATGCGGACCTGCTCTGTATAGACTCCAGGTGCAATGAGGACAGTATCACCGGGGATTAATTGTTGCGTCGCCCGACCGATGGTGCCAAAGGCCGTTTGAGGTGTCAGCCCATCTGCTTGATCCGTACCGTTTTTAGCTGAGACATGAAACGTTTGCGGTTCACGTTTGAGCATTGCCTGAGGCTTGGTGATGGATTTGCCAACGATGGATTCGATGGCAGATTCACTCAATGCTTGATTCCAGACTGCAAAGTTTGCGTAACAACTTGCGCTGCTTAATTCGTCTGCATTCTTTATGGATGAGTATCGTCGAGCACTCAGTGTCAGGATGTTTTCGCCCCCCATGGGGTTGATTTTGTCTGGAATATCCTTTGTGTTTATTTGATATGTAACGAGTTGGCCAGTTAGGGATTGAATGACGTAAAGTTCGACGGACTTGCCAGGTTGATAACAGACAAACAGGTCGTACCACGTGTTTGCTTGAAGCGGTTTCTCACTGACAAGGAAGACGGTGTTGGATCGATCTCCGCCGGAGACTGTGATGCATGGTCGTGGCCCGTCTGCATTCCATCCGTGCTTGGCAGTTAAGCCCAGTTCAATCCCACGCAATCCGTCTTGGGGGCGATGCCGGGACCATATGATTCCTTGGGGTTTTGGGCCAATTTTAATGCGAGTCCAGATGGTCTGTGTCCCGGTTTGCATCAGGGCATGATTGCTGCTGCCACGATATCGCAGGAAGTGTCCAGGCTTGAGTGTGATGCTGGCGGGTTGGTTGTCCTCGGCTTTGATGGGTAAGACCGCATCGGGTGCAGGTTGGTTGTCCAGTGCATAAGCTGTGAACGTCACCTGTCCTGTACTGTTGGACAATGATTCAGCGAATGCCCATACTGCGGTTGGCTTTGGACTGATTTGCGTATCAGCGTGGATCGTGTTGGATAGACAGATGGCCAGGAGGATGCATAGCCATCCATAGAACGTGTTGAACATCGTGATTGCTTTCAGTTTTGGATTTGAAATGAGATTGATTAATCAGGGACAAAATTACGTCGTGGTAACGACAAGGGCAGACGCTGTACATGGCCATCGACAAACATGAAGTTGGCATCTTCATGTCGGTCGGAGATGCGTGCGGTTTGGACGTTATGATCGGTACCGTTGAGCGGGCTGATACCTGCGTTTTCTTTCATGTCTGCAAAGTGCAGGATGTCGCTTGCTCGCAGCACATCGTCATAGCGTGTCCAACCTGTCGGGCTCAGCAGTGTTGAGCCTGCGACGTACCAGTTGAGGACGTAGGATCGGAATGTTTTGGATTCAGCTGCAGGGCAGTTCCACATGCCGTTGTCCGCATCAAAGTAATGGGTGTAATCCAGATACTCGGTGAAGTCCCATGTCCCGCCGGAGTTGTCCGGGCCGATGTTAGCGCGGAGCATGATATTGTCGTTGTCATTTGCGTAGACTTTCATGGCTACTTCAATCTGGCGGGCGTTGGAAGCACATTGGATGCTCTTGGATGCTTCACGTGCTTTGGATAACGCTGGAAGCAAAATTGCAATGAGCATCGAGATGATACTGATCACCACCAGCAACTCTATGAGCGTAAAAGCTTGGCGATGATGCTGTGTATGAAGGTGTTTAAACATGATTATGCTCCTGCGTTGGACAAGGATTGCTGTGTTTTATCTGAAGTGTTGGGCTTGACGGAGACCGTGGATTCACCGGGCAAGACGTCTACTTTGCGGTGATACAACATCTGTGTTGGCGGTTGCTGATTGCTTCCTGCGTTAAACCAATCAAGGATTTGTTCCATCAACTTATTCATGGGCTTGAGGTCCAGCGTGGTGATGCTTGGGGTACTCATCTTGGCGATGCGTGGCAGGTCTTGCGTGGCAACGGACATGTCTTTGCCAACGGTAATACCATGCTCGAAAAAAGCTCGGATGGCGGCCCGCGCGATGTTCAGATTACTAGCAAACAAAGCGGTGCAGTTCTCGAGCTTTCCATGATCCAGCGCATCGTTCATCAACTCATATGCCTTAAGGTCGGCATACTGAAAGTTCTCTACGGCTTGACACAAAATCACCGGCATGACATTGCGCGATTCACACCATTGTTCAAACCGTTCATCTACACGATCCGTATCATTGACGTCCGGCTCGGTGTTGATGTAAATGATTTTGCGATGACCCAAGTCGTATAGGTGATCCCATATTTTCTGAATGTCCTCCGTCGCACGATATCCAACACTCATCAAGCCATGCTCGGTCATGTCGCGGAAGACGATAGCCAAACGCGAGGCATGGCGCTTGAGCATATCCAGGAATAGCTTGGGCATTGGCTCACGTGGAGGCAGCAGGAAAATACCGTCGTAGTCAGCTTCCAACACCTCGCTGATGATCGTGTCATACAGCTTGGTAAAACCGATGGGGCGCAGAATACCTTTGCGTTTTTCGACGACCTCTTCCAACGCCATGTGAACTTTGCGGAGTGATTCAGAATCAAACGATGGCGAGATCAATGCGATCTTTGGACCCTTGATCGGTTCGACAGCTTGTTGACGAGCAGCGAGTCTGCCGTTGTCCAAACGTGTGAGTGTGCCTTCGCCAAGTAAGGCTTGCGTCGCCTTACGCGCTGTCATGTGACTGACGCCAAAGGACTGGGCGATCTGCCGTTCACTAGGCAAAGGGCGATGGTTGAATTCACCATCCTTGACCTGAGTACGAACCAGTTGAGCGATTTGGAGATATTTTGCAGCCATAATTCTCAATTTCAATATATAACAAATTTGTTATAGTCATGGCAACGCGCAGAGTCAAGCAATCATGCTGTAATTAATCATCTGTTGAACGAATAAATATCGCACTAATTCTTTTGGGATAGATATTTGTGGAACCAATTACGGGTCAGTGAAAATTTGCAGGCAATTGTGGCGATGGCTTATCAGGTTCAAGCTGGGAACGCATCCAGGAATTGTTCAACGGATCGCCAATGGACTGCATCCATGTCATGAGGCGTTGACGCAGGTGTTTTAAGATGTCGCTGGCCGTCGGATCATCAATGCGATTGTGCAGCTCGCCAGGATCGGTCTTCAGGTCATAGAGTTCGTGCGTGTCAGTTGGGTGAAAGACATATTTCCAATCCTGATTGCGGACCATGCGGATGGAGTAGAGTCCCTGCTGAGCACCTTGATACATGGCAAAGACATCTTCGCGCGGCGAAGGGTCAGCACCATTGGAGATGGCAAGTAAGTCCCGGCCTTCATAGGTCTCCGGGCAGGTGATACCAGCAGCATTACAAAGCGTAGTGGCAATGTCCAGTTCATGGATCACGAATGCATCGCAGGTTGAATGGTCGGAATTGATCTGGTTGGGCCAACGCATCATCAAGGGAACGCGCATGATGTCGTCATACATGTTGAAGTGTTTGTCGATCATGCCATGCCCGCCGCACATGTCGCCATGGTCGGTGGTGTAAATGATCAGCGTGTCGTTTAGGATGTTGCGTGCTTCAAGGTCATCAAGGATGCGGCCGAGTTGTTGGTCGAGCAATGTGATTTCAGCAAGATAGCGACTGACGACAGGTTGCCATTTTTCCCAAGGCAGGTCACGGATGCCCCAGTTATCAATGCAGCGTTGTTGCGAATAAGGTTTGTTTTGCAGGTTGTCCGGGAATCCAGGCCAAGGCGTAATGCCGCTTGGTGGGTAGAGGTTTTTCAACTCAGCGGGGATGCGGTTAGGCAGGTGCGGTTCGGAGGGATCCCATCGCATGAACCATGCATCGTTGTCGGTATTGGATTCGTACTTGTCGATCAGTGAGAGAACGTTGTCGACTTCCCATGCCATGCGCGATTGGTTGGATGTGATATGGGGATCGCATTGGCCAAAGTATTTTTGGGTTGCAGGTTGGTCTGCGATGCCTTGTGATTTTCGCCATTGGGTGTAGTGTTGCTCGGGCACAAAATCATCGACACCATGATCGGTCGGCAGACCGGCGACTTCGTGGTGGAACTTGCCAACCATCCCCACGTGATAGCCTTGGTCATTGAGCAGTTGCCAGAGTGTCGGAGCTTTGAGATTCGCAGGATGATAGGACTCGGTATGGGTGATGTTGATACAGCCATGTTGCGTTGGCCACTGCCCGGTGACCAGTGAGGCTCTTGCCGGCGAACAGATTGGCGTAGGTGTATAAGCATGGGTGAAGTTAATACCTTCGTTAGCGATGCGATCAAGATTGGGGGTTTTGATAAGTGGATGACCATTAACACCAACGCAGTCAAAACGATGTTGATCACTATGAACAAGCAGAATATTGGGGCGTTTGGCAGTCATGTTGGTATGATCCTCAATGAAGTGATTGCGTGTATTAGTTCCAAGCATGCTAGCAGATATTGCTGCTGATTGAAGCTGCTGTAAGTAATCAGTTGGGGACTATATAGTGATATAAGAAGTTTTATTGATTCAACTTGTATAAATGCTAGTAAAATATCAAATAGTGAATTTAAGTCCATTTTATGTGTTGCCACTGGACTTGGGATTAAAAGTCTATAGACTTGTATAGATCAAATGATCCGCAGTTACACAGGTTTCCGATGACTGATCAACCCAACATTTTGCTCATCATGACCGACCAGCAACGGTACGATTCGCTGGGCTGTTATGGTGCTGAGTTTGCACATACGCCACGGCTTGATGCGATGGCAAAGCAGGGCGTTCGCTTTGAACACTGCTATGTGAACAACCCGATCTGTACACCGTCACGCGCCAGTTTGATGACTGGCCAAAACATACTCGATCATGGTGTCCACCAACTCTATGGCAAGCTGGCAGATAATTTCACGCTCTTCCCCAAGCACCTTCAATCGCTTGGCTATCACACCTCGCTGGTTGGCAAGTTGCATGTCAGTGATTACAAAATCGAAGCCGAAACCCGTCATCCCAACGATGGGTTTGATGATTACTATTGGTGTCACGATCCGACGATCGCCTTGGATTCGAAGTTCAATGGTTATGCCAATTGGCTCAGTAAAAAAAATCCGACTTACCTTGAAGAACTCAAGCTAAAGCGATGGGGTGCGCCCGCTCCGGCAGATTTGCACATGACGACTTGGGCAGCTCAGCAGACCGTTGAACTGATCCGAAATCGCAAAGACGATCAGCCATTTTTTATCAAGATGAGTGTGTTCGATCCACATAATCCGTATCACGATTGCCCGCCCCAATATGCAGCCAAAGTTGACATGACGAAGATGCCGCAGCGCATCGGCATGGATACCGACATGAGCAAACAACCTCAAGGTATCCAACAGGAACATGTCGGCTCATACATGGGGGCATATTCCAAGTTCACCGATGAGGCCATTACCGACATGCGCCGCGGATACCATGGCTCGGTTTCCTTGATCGATGAAAAGGTCGGCCAGGTCCTCGATGAACTGGAACAACAGGGCATTGCGGATAACACATTGGTGATTTTTGTCAGCGATCATGGGGACATGCTCGGCGATCATCAGTTGTTGGCTAAAGGTGCATTTTTTTATGATGCTTGTACACGAGTGCCGCTGTTGATGCGTTGGCCCAAACAGCTCAAAGCAGATCAACTCCGCAAAGACCTTGCGCAGGTCAATGACCTGGCTGCGACGATTCTTGCTGCTGCAGGAATGTCTCACGATGCAATAGCAACAGCGATGCCCGATGCGCATGACCTGCTGCATAATCAAACGCATACGGTGCGTGATACAGCGGTCTGCCACTATCTAAACACCGGTATCAGTAGTACCAGTACGCTGACGCCCAACTATTTTGACCCACCGATTTATGCATCAATGATCCGCGATGACCAGTTTAAACTCAATGTCTATTGGAGCGGGGCGGATGGGAGAGAGTGTCAGTTGTTTGATATGCACAATGATCCGCACGAGTGCAATGACTTGATTGATGATGCAGCGTTTACAGAGGTCAAAACGCGATTATTTACGCAACTTGAATCTATCGTGGAAGGGCAATCGTTCATTGCACCTTGCAGTTAATTTACAAATGAGGCTTTGAAAAACCAGAATGCGTTTTCACCGCCAAGACGCCAAGAACGCGAAGGTTCACAAGGCAGAGACTTTCCTTTGTTTTAAGAATTTTTTCTGGGTTTGAACTCTGCGTCCTTGGCGTCTTGGCGGTAAAAAATGAATTGAGTTTTTCAAAGGTCCCCAATAAGGTTTTGGTTATGAAGTTACAAGGTATTGTCCCGCCGATCATCACACCGCTTAAAGATCGCGATGTGTTGGATGTTGATGGGTTGGAAAAACTCGTCGAGCATATGCTTGGTGGTGGGGTGCATGGCATATTTGTGTTGGGATCCACAGGTGAAGCGCCGAGTTTAAGCTACGCGGTTCGTCGTGAAATGATCACGCGAGTTTGCAGGCAGGCAGGCGATCGCGTGCCGGTGGTGGTCGGCGTGACGGATACTTCGATTACTGAGTCGTTGGTATTAGCGGGTCATGCTGCGGATAGCGGCGCTGATGCGATCGTTGCTGCGCCGCCGTTTTATTTCCCGTCTGACCCACCAGAATTACTTGAGTATTTTCAGCATTTAAATAGCGACTCACCACTGCCGTTGATCCTGTACAACATGCCGGGTTTGACGAAGGTGAATATGACCGTTGATACCGTTGAAAAGCTCATGGTCGAACCAAACATCGTGGGTATCAAGGACAGTTCGTGCAACATGATGTATTACCAGAAACTGTTGAAACTCGCCCCAAAACGCGAGGGTTGGTTTACGCTCATCGGTCCAGAAGAATTACTCTGCGAGTCGGTGATGCAGGGCGGTCACGGCGGCGTCAACGGGGGTGCCAACCTCGCTCCCAAGTTGTACGTGGATACCTACAATGCAGTGATCAATCAACAATTCGACAGAGCATTGGCAATCCAAAAACAGATTCTTCAACTCGGTGATGCACTCTACGGCGTGGGCAAACATGTCTCGTCCTGTGTCAAAGGCATCAAGTGCGCCTTGTCAGTTCTTGGGATTTGTGATGACTATATGGCTGACCCGCTGCATCGATTCCGTGAACCCGAACGCAAAGTCATCATTGAGCATCTGCAAAAATTGGTTGCTGATGGCGTGTTGGATTTGAGTCTGTTTACGGATCACACATTGGGGTAAGTGACATGGAATCCAACAATGCACAACGTGCATACGAACACGTCTTTGGCAAACTCGTCTCCGGCCAATACAAACCCGGCACGCGTTTGCGATACGGTCCCATTGGTAAAGAGATCGGCGTTAGTGCGACACCGGTTCGTGAGGCGATTGGTCGACTCGCATCCCAAGGCTATGTCAGTCTCGTCCCCAATCTCGGGGCTGTGGTGCGTGAGCCGGATCGTGATGAAATTGTTGAACTCTATGAAATCCGCACCGCATTGGAATGTTGTGCAGTGCAAAAGGCAGCAAGCAATCGCACGACACAACAACTGGATTATCTCGTTGAACTCTTAACTCAGATGAGACAGTTTGCGACTTTGCTTCGCGATGACAAGTTGGCGGTTCTTTCACCGGAGCAAATGAACCATTACCTGGCGGTGGATGAATCCTTCCATGCGTACATCATGCAACTGGCAGGTAACAAGCGACTGCTGAAAATGGTGCGCGATCTGCGAATCCTTGCACGGATTTTTCGTGACTACGAACGTGATCGACCACGATTTAAACAGGTGGTCTCCACCTACCGATATCACGCTCAGTTGGTCAACGCGATTCGCAAAGGTTCTGCTGACAAGGCAAGCCAATGGATGAAACAGCACATTATGACCGGTTTGGCTGAAATGCTTCACAGTCATGATAAGCGTCACGCTCAGTCACAGTGGGATTGATTGCGAGTGCAAACCGTCAATGTCTGGCTGTTTATATGGCCTTGGATTGACTAGGGTTTAAGGATAATTTCAATAAGGCAAATGGTTTGGGCATCAGACGTTGTTTTATTGAAAAATCACAATATTTACACCGATTTTCTTGACTGTATATCAGACAGGCCTAAAATTCAGCCAACCAGAGTTAACGTTAACCTCACTGTAAAGTCCAAGCTCAGACGGGTGTATCGAGATGACCATGAACAAGACCACTTCAATTGATACGCCACCTGTTGGCAGTCGCGTGACAATCAGTGACATCGCGCGCATTTTCGAGGTCTCCGCGATGACGGTGAGTAAGGCACTTAATCACAAGCCGGGCGTCTCGCCGGATAAGGCGGATGCGATTCGCAGCTATGCACAGAGTATCGGTTACCGTCCATCGCATGCTGCCCGATCCCTGCTCAAAGGCCGGACACATACCGTGGGCATTTGTATCCGCGAAGGCGAAAGTGCCAAACCCTGGGGTTATCCCTGGCTGTATGGCTTGATGCGTGAAATTGGTTTGGCGCTTAAGCCTCACAACATGCATGCTCAGACTTGTCTGGCTCCCGGCGGTGCTGCGGAGTGTCGTCAAGCCATTGAACACTTCATGGAGATTGGCGTCGAGTCGTTAGTCATTGGACCGTTAGGTGCGGTTGAAGAGTATCACCAGATCGCGGATTTACTTCAGCATTGCCCGCATGTGTTGGCATTTGATGCTGTCGATGATCTGCCTATTGATCACGTCAAGTGGAATACCTATCTCGGCGGGCAGTTACTTGCCAAGCATCTGTCTGAATTGGGACACAAGCGATTGATGGTGTTGGGGGTCAGTCAGCGTGAATTGGATCATCCAAGTCTGCATGTACAACTCAACGGCCTGCGTGATGCAGCAAAGATGCTTGGTCTTCGCATTGATTCGCAGGACATGTATCGACTTCATCAGGTAGAAGATATCCCGCGGATACTCAAAGATGTTTATACAAAGACTGCTCCGCCAACTGCTGTGTTCTGTCACAACGACTGGGTGGCGATGCATGCGATTCAGTCACTGACTGCGATGGGGCTTGGTGTACCTGATGATGTTTCAGTGACCGGGTTTGATGACCTGCCTGTTGCACAGATCAGTACGCCGGGACTTACAAGTGTCGGATATGACCTTAAGTCCTATGCTCGAAAAATAGCGGAAATTGTTGTGGATCGTGTCACTTCTCGTTTTGAGACATCAGGTGATGGGGTTGCACTACCCTCAATGATCCGCTGGGAGTTGGAACCCAAGTTAATGATTCGACAATCCACATCCATGCCTAAAAGCAAGGCTTCAAGGAGACTTAAATGATGACTGCCGTTGTGAATCATGACCAAACTTCCGGGGTTGTGCTCACGCGTGGTAACAGTGCTATCTCAAGTCGTCTGTCAATGCGATTAGGCTTTACTCTCATTGAATTGCTGGTGGTGATATCCATTATTTCATTGCTCATTGCGATTCTCCTTCCAAGTCTTTCCAAGGCACGTCAGGCCGCACGTGCGATTCAATGTTCCACGCAGCTTAAGCAGCTTGGCGGCGCGTTACTCACTTACAGTTTTGAATTCAAGGATTGGTTGCCAAGCAACACCACCGCTAATACCTGGGCCAGCCAAACCACCATCAATGGCTCGCCTGCATATGCAACCGTCTGGTGGCAGGCACTCTACTATCACAAATACATGCCCAGCCATGAGATTTATTCTGACCCGGTGACCGATCACAAAATGGCCTACACCGACCCGGATAATGTTGAAAATACCAACGTCTCCTACGGTCTCTCAGGTTACGGTGAAAGTGGTGATTCAAGCATGATCCGAACGGGCAATATGACAAAGCCCTCGGTAAGTATCGGCTTGGTTGAAGATACCGTGGAGGGTGGCTTTCGTGAAACCGTCCCGTTGCGGCGTGCCTATGGCTATAACCGACCCGATAGTGCTGGCAAGTATCAGTCACTGGGTTACTACGTCCCACATAACGGATCGTTCAATATCCAACTCTACGACGGCCACGTTGAACGTGTCAGCCCGCAATTGCTCAATGACGAAGCACCAGCAGTGGCGCTGATGAGTCAGATGAAAAAGTATGTCTCCAGTTATCACTCCAATGATGCCAATGGCGATTACTTTTTCTACAAGCCCGATGGCTATCGTTAATCCAATTGTCTGAAGAACAATCAACCGGGCGAAACCTGCATGCCGTATTCGCAGGCCCGGTATCACGCTAAGCAATTTGTTTCAAAGGTTCATCATGAAGTTTGTACAGTTACGCCACCAGCCTGAAAAGACCGAACTGTTTCTGGGATCACCCAGCATTGTTCGACTGCCCGATGGGACGCTGGTCGCCAGTCACGATTATTTTGGCTACAACAAAAACGATAACATCGAAAGTTCCAAACTCGCAGTCAGCAGCATCTATCACTCATACGACGACGGGCAGACATGGACGGATACCATGCCCATCATCGGTGCGTACTGGTGCTCACTGTTTTTGCATCACGGCGACTTGTATCTTATGGGCTGTGATCGCAAGCATGGCAATATTGTCATCCGCAAAAGCACCGACGGCGGATACCAATGGACTACGGCCGACACCGCAAAGACTGGCCTGCTCTTTGAAGGTGGCCAAGGGGATCAGGCACCTAACTATCACTGCGCACCGGTTCCGTTGGTCATCCACAACGGCAGAATATTCCGAGCCTACGAAGACAACCAATCCACTCATTGGCCAACCGGCTTTCAGGCCTTTGTCATTTCTGCGCCAGTCGATAGTGACCTGCTGGATGCATCCAATTGGACGATGAGTAACAAACTCACATTCGATAGCAGTAAAGTCCCCGACGACTGGGGCGATCACGGGCCTGGCTTTTTGGAAGGCAATGTCGTCGTCGATCCCAAAGGCCAACTCTGGGATGTGCTACGAGTGAGTACCGAACCGCACTCGGACTTCGCAGCATTCGTCAAAGTTTCCGACGATGGCAAAACAGTATCGCTGGACTATGAAAATGACATCATCAAATTCCCCGGCGGGACGCATAAATTCGTCATCCGCCGTGACCCAGTCACAGGCATGTACGTGAACCTCAGCAACAAGAACACCGTCCCCAGCTTTGCATCACAACGCAACGTCCTCACCATGTCAGTCTCAAAAGACCTGTGCCATTGGCAAGTTTGCAAAGTCATCGTGCAAGACGATTCAGGACACCGTGAAAAAGACTCCCTGCGACTTGTGGGTTTCCAATATCCAGATTGGCAGTTTGATGGTGATGATCTGATTATCCTTTCGCGGACTTCCTATCGCGGCGCACGCAGTTTCCATGACTCCAATCGAATCACCTTTCATACACTCAAAAATTTCCGTCAGTACTTTGATACCACACTGGAATTCTAATCATGTCCGGCAAACCCAATGTTATTTTGATCATGACCGACCAGCAGCGGTGGGACTTTCTCTTCTCAGCTAAAGGGGGATCGTCGCCCATATCCAACATCGACAATCTTACAGTTGAAGGTGTCACTTTTGATCACTGCAATTCTGCCGCAGCGTCAGTAATTGCTGAATCGCTCTGATGGATACCAGACGATGCAAACTGCCAACGCATGAACTTATTTAATTAATCATCACTTGAATTGGAATAGCAATATGAAACGCATTCTTTCACTCTTTGTCTGCTTGTCTCTGATGTGTACGTCCATGCTCTATGGGCAGGGAAAAACGGTGATTCAGCCGCAAGTCAATCTGTATGTCAAAGGAGCAGCAGGGGACAAAGTCATCAAGATCGACGAAGGACCGAGCGATTTGCTTAAGCTCTACCACCCCGGTTGGCTCAAGGGTGAGAAACGTCAAGCCTTCCTTGCAGTCGTCGGCCCAGACCTATCCGACCAATGGCAAGACTACCAATTCACATTCACCCCGCAGGACTCCGGCGAAATCGAGTTGGCATTAAGTGGTCGTATCCACAAGCAGGCTGATGGCCAGCGTGCCAAGGTGTACACCGTCTATGACAACATTCAAATCACTGGTAGTGAACTGAAAAATCCCGACTTTGAACAAACCGATGACATCGGCGGATTCATCGCATGGCATTCACGTTGGGGAGCCCAACCTTTCAAAACCGACTTGGGGGAATCGGCAAAAGTTTGGGCAGGTAATGAACTGACACAAAATCTCAAGGTCACCGCCAATCAAACCGTGACCATCAATTTCAAAGCCAAAGCCTTTGCACCATTCGTCGAAGAGAAGGTTGCTGATGTAGACGATGGCAAACCTTCGAGACGTGAACTTGAAGATGCACAGGAAGGGATGTTCCCACCGTTGTGGTATCCATTAGCATCAACTAAAGAAGGACAAAATCTCGATAAACGCTGGGCTAATGTCGAGGTTGCCAAGCAAGTGAAACTTGATGATCAATCTGCGGAGTACCTTAAGGACATTACCACGGATCTGCAAAAACGCCTTGATTCAGGTGAGAAAATGATCCTGATCCCCAATGGCAAGTTCCGTGTGACCAAACTGGTGATCCCCGCTGATGTCACAATCAAGGGCTCAGAAAATTCACAGCTCATTTTTGCATCCGACAAGCCGGAGTTTGAAACGCTCATCACACTCACTGGCAACAACACGACGCTATCCCATTTAAAACTTTCAATCACAGATGATCTGCTGACCAAACTCCATGCCAAAAATGAACACAACTTGATGGTGGGTGAAGGTCTGAAAAATATCAAAATCGACCATGTGAGATTTGAACTCACTGACAAGCAATACATCGTCCAACGTCTATCACGTCAACGACCTGGGACACGTTCGCTGATGGGGATTCGGTGGACGATTCTCCAACTGTCAATGTGTGAGGATATCGAAGTTTCCAACTGCTACTTCAAGAACTTTTCGCTGGGTGTTCGCACGACACATTGCTCGCGCGTGCTCTGTCATGACAACGTGGGAATCAATGGGCAGCATAACTTGTTGAGCTTCTATCATGGCAGCGAATACATCAAGTTTTACAACAACTGGTTTAGCCACGTGAAGCATCCGTTGGTATGGGATGGCGGAGACTGCTCGCCGCAAAACCAGCGACTGGTCCCGAATCTGCCCCGTGATGTGATGCGGAATATGCTGCCAACGGATAAGGATTATGCGATCCATATGACCGGCACGTATGAAGTCTACTGTCACAATAATTACGGTGAGTATGGCAAAACGTTGCTCTGGGGTCGTAAAGGTCGACGCGTCATCATGACCGCCAACTCCTCGAAATATCAATATGACATGGCGCTTGACGCTGAGGGTTGCGAGGAAGTCATCGTTGCCAACAATATCTGCACCAACTCCAAAGCTGCAGGCATTGGCAGCTTTTATCACAACGACAAGACCGTCATCACCGGCAATATGGTGATCATTGAAGACATCGGAGATGATATTTACAAAGGTCAATTCATTCGCCTGCATTCATCACATGGCACGCAGTCAGGTAAGACTATCATCTCGGGCAATCTGTTTGTCAGCCACCTTAAAGAACCACGATTTATCAAGATCGACCAGGTGCGTAATGTCCTGATCAATGGCAATAAATTCGTTAACGGAGGCATCCTCACCAACCCCTACGGAGGCGGGAAAATCACCGCGACCAGCAACACATTCATCAACCAATTACCCGGTCAACCAACTTTGATTTTCATTAACAAAATCATCAAGGAATTAACCTTCCGCAACAACACCTTCATCAATGAAAATCAGGAATCACAATCAGGTGATCCAGCAATCCTGCTTAACTTTGAGGTGACCAAGAAGCTCGCATCCGAACGCCCGGACACCATTGCCAATGATGTTTTCCGACAGATCGACGGCAACAGCTTTCGCGGTTGGGCCGTGCCGATCGGCTTTAGCAATTTGCCCGATGGCCCTTATCCTGCTCGTGTGATCCTGGTGAATAATTTGTATGAAGGTTCACTGAGTATCCCTGCGAATTTGAGCAATGTCATCAACAAGAACAACATCCAGATCGGTCAGTGAAATGTAATGTGATTGGTGATTTTGAGCAGGCTCTTGATAGTCAGTTTACTTGAATACTTAGTCCATGTTGACCGTCGCGCCGCCGATGAGGACTTGGCCGGTATCTTCATCTTCGACCTTGCGTCGGTCAATAACAAAGCCGACGAATTTGAGTGGCAGCTTCACCTGCTTGTCATCATCCTTGCCACCCCATGTGCCGTATCCAGCCCGTGGGTAGGTCATGTCACAAGTGATCGTTTTCCAGCCATCCCAGTTGATGGGAGTGATGGTCCATTGATGGGTTCGCCCGTTGGCATCATTGCAGACAATACGCACCGGGTGATTGCTTTTGTCACCTTTGACTTCAAAACTCAATGACTTGGGCATGGTCTGGAATGCAAAGGCTTCTTTCAATGCGAAGTGTGTGTAGGCAAGCTTTTTGACTTTGGTGATGTCATAGCAGAATACCAATGCCGATTTTTCGCCGGGTGTCTTTTCGTCTGTGGCTTTGACTGCAGCGGTCGGTCCCTGGTTTTGCCCAGTGATCCGCCATGCGTCGATATGTTTGGCATCAAAGAAGTCCGCAAGCGACTCATCAGCAGTTGTCACTGAAGGCAAAATGGCTAACAAACTCACAAGCACAATCAATTGACCGAAGGTGGACATGGTTGACTCCTTTATGAA
This sequence comes from Phycisphaerales bacterium UBA7800, assembly GCA_002480565.1. GTDB lineage: Bacteria > Planctomycetota > Phycisphaerae > Phycisphaerales > Phycisphaeraceae > UBA7800. The sequence continues at coordinate 47,514 of DLCK01000053.1, forward strand.
TGGTGATTGTCATTGTACCTGTTCTTGCTTCAAGTTGAATACTCTGTGGTATGTCACAAATACATCTATAAACAAAATCATGAGTTTTTAGATTGACTTGAGCCTGGAGGGTTCTATGATATAAGAGTTAATCTGATATATATCAGATATGGCTACGATTGCATGGCAAGTTGATCTTCAACATTTCAATCTCTAGTGAGGATGTTCATTGATGTCTCATACACACTTCCAGATCAATGCATTATCTTTCGTCTTGTCATTGGCTAGCGTGGGAACGTTTTGCTTACCAGCCATGGCGGACTTGCCTTTGCAACCAGGGGTCCCGCAATCCTGTGGTGTGCAGTTAAAGACGCACAATTTCAGCGTCAGCACGATTGATCAAGTTCACGACACGGGCTTTAGTACCTTTCGGCGGGGCGTCTACTGGTATGCAGTTGAAAAGGAAAAAGGCGTCTACAATTTTGATGCGTATCAGAAGGAATTCGATCACGCTAAACGCAAGGGCATGCGCATCCTTGGCTGTCTTTTTGGTAGTAATAAACTTTATGAAGATGATGGCCGAGGCGGCATTCAAACTCAGGCAGGGCGCGAAGGCTTTGCTAACTTTGCAGCAGCGGTCGCCAAGCATTTCAAAGACCATGACATCCTCTGGGAAGTCTGGAATGAGCCGAACATCCGTACCTTTTGGCGTAAAGATGGGACGCATAACTCCGAGCCTTTTGCCCAGGAATATACCGACCTGTGCAAAGTTGTTTTGCCAGCGATGATCAAGGCCGACCCCGATGTCTTTGTCATGGTTGGTTCGGTTTCCAACTACTGGGACCCCAGCTATCAATGGACTGAACATTGCTTTGCCAAAGGCATTCTCAAGACTGGTATCCGAGCGTGGTCCGTGCATCCCTATGGTGTGAAGACGCCTGAAGAATTTGCCATCGGCCACAAGATCACACGGGATCTACTCATCAAGTACAGTAGCCCCGACATGATCATGCTCAATTCCGAACGCGGCTTTGCAGTGAAAAAACCCAAGACCGAACTGGAACTTGAAGGCTGGTCCGGTGGCAAAGAAGCAGAACTTCGCAAATATCAGGCATGGCATTTTGTCCGCCAATTCATGCTAGACCAACTGCACAATGTCCCGCTGACCATTTGGTACGAATGGGATGGTGACACCTTTGGCATGATGACGCCCGACAAGTCGCGCCCAATCTATACCGCTGCCAAAGTCATGATGAGCCAACTTAATGGCTATGCACTGGAGCGTCGCATCACTACCGACAATGAACGCGACTACCTGCTGATCTGGACCAATCCGCAAGGTAAACGCCAACTCGTCGCGTGGACGTCTCCTCCTCCGGGCGGCTTCCCCGATGAAACCCGTGCCCACGATGTCTCCATTGATACCAAAGCAGCAAGCTTTATCATCACCGACATCAACGGCAAGGCGACATCAACCAACCAACTCAAACTCAACCTCACTGGTAGTGTCCAATACGTTACGCTTCCAGAAGGTGTCACCTTAGGCAACGTCACCTCCAGTAAACCCGCGCCCCTTCAAGCCACCGGCGGCGAATCACCTGAGGGTCTTGATCTGCAACTCTTCAATTCAGATAGCAATTGGAAATTCATCAAGAACACCGGCGAAGGTTCATTCAACGTTGCTACCGATACCGACGGTACACCCATCGGCGTGACCCAATACGATTTTTCCAATCCCTATGGCAAGTCCACGCCCTATGTCATCGCCTTGGTCAAAACCAACATCGCATCTGCTGATTACCTGTCACTCGATGCCCGCAGTGATTTGGCACAAAAACTCACCTTCCGCGTTTCCGATTCCACCGGCCAAACCTTGCAGTACAAGACACGTCTGCGTGGTGGTGGTCATTGGGAAAACATCCGAATTCCCCTTAACCGCAAGCTCGAACACTGGGGCGGTGCCAACGATGGCAAGGTGCATTTTCCAATCACCAGTATCTCCATGAATGTTCCGCGTACCCAAACCGACAAGCTCGCAGGCAAAGTTGAGTACGCTCGCGCGGTGGCTTTGGGAGCATCTACGTCAGCGACCGTCGCAGCTGTTTCACCAGCCACTTCGACAGATGCCAATCAAGGTGTGACTGAAGGTGACCTCAAACTTTTTGAAGCCGTCGCCAATTGGAAATTCCTCAAGAACACCGGTAATGGTAGCTTCAAAATCGACAAGCAGGATGGCCAGAATGTCGGCGTGCTGGACTATGACTTTACAGCTTCCACCACCAAATCCACTCCCTATGTGTTGGCAGGCGTGCCGATCCTCGTGGGCAAAGGTGCGAGCATGATCAACCTCAAAGCCAAGTCCGATGTTGCGCAGAAACTCACCTTCCGAGTCATTGATTCCACCGGCCAAACCTTGCAATACAAAACGAAAATCAATGGCCTTGGCGATTGGGAAACCATCCGCATCCCCTTAAACCGAAAGCTCGAACATTGGGGCGGTGCCAACGATGGCTTCGTGAACTTTCCAGCCAAGCATCTATATATCAGCGTCCCGATCCCCAGCAAGGATCATCCCAAAGGAACCGTGACGTTCAGCCAGATTGCAGTAGTTAAGTAAACGCATCATGCCTTTGCGAGCCGGGCCGTGTCGGCCCGATGCCTTGATGTGTTGTATCATTTATTCATGTCACATGATCTGAATCCCAATGCAACCACTTGGCACATTGCCTTCGGTACGTATGCCACTCGGTTGCATGGCGATGATCGTCCCACGGTTGATCGTGAGCACAATCAACCGGAGCAAGCATTCATCCAGTCGGATCAGTCGCGTTATGAGGATCAAACCTCCCGACTCAAAGATGATCCAATTTATCTTGCAGCACCACAACGCGCGGTGATTGAATCACTCGTGCCTGCGATTTGTGATCGGGGCGGTTGGACCTATCGCATCTGTGCTGCACCGCTCGAAGGCGATCACGTGCATGTTCTGCTTGATGCGAAACTGTCCGTTGAACCGGACGCCATCATGATGTGGCTTAAGCGTTGGCTTGGGCAGGAGCTTTCACAAAGATGGGGTAAGCCTGTCACATCATGGTGGGCCCAGTGCGGTTCAACCAAGCCGGTGAAGGACATAAAATATTTGAATAATGTCTTCGATTACATCCGGCGTCAACGCACATTGCCGCAAGGTAAAATATGACTTTGTCTGCGACAAATTCGGATCGACACGATCCGGCTCACTAAGACAAAATGCATGTCATACATGATGAATTGAATACGATGTGCCCATCATGCCTTTGCGAGCCGGGCCGTGTCGGCCCGATGCCTTGATGATATATATACCCGACAACGAATCATTCTTAGGTCACAAGACAGTGGCGTCAAGATTTAATTTTAATTGCGGGCCGACGTGTAAATCACCGTTTGAAATTGATCGTTTTGTCATCGGTCACGGTGATATTTTCCGTGCTGGTTTTGCCATCCGGCCAGGTGATGGTGAGTTGGTGTTGGCCTTTGAAGATGCGGTTATTGACTTCACCTTGAGCATTACTGCTTACTGTGGTGTTCGTCCACCAGTCTTCAAAGAGCAGCTTTCGCATCGTCAAATCATGGGGGCGGGGCTTGAATTGTTTGTCGAGATAGGCAGCTTCGGGACGCCAATGTCGACCTGCCCAAAAGCCCCAACTCAACAGGCCATCGACTTGCGGATGAGCAAAAATAGCGGTGAAGAAGTCGCGGGTATAGTATGCCATCAGCTGGGGATCATCGGAGTTGATATCAAATTCGGTGACCTTGATGCGCAGGCCAAGTTCCGAGTAACGGTCGAGAATTTCCCAAAGTCTTGTTGGCGAAGTCATGGCTGCGCCGAAGTGTGCCTGCATGCCGATGGCTTGGATTGGTGCGCCACTTTCAATGAGGTCTTTGGCGGTGTCGTAGAAATATTGCTGATGTGTTGACCAGTGATTGCCTGCGGTGAGAATGCCATAGTCATTGAGAAAGAGTTGGGCGTTGGGATCACCTTTGCGGGCAAGTTTGAACCAGTCCGAGAGGACACCCTTGCCATGCGGCGTGCCCGGTGCGTCGAGAAGATCCATGATGTCGTGGTTGGCAAAGGTTTCGTTAGCCACATCCCAATCATCAATTTTGCCTGCCATGGTGGTGGTCATCCATGTGATACGTTTTTCGACTTCTTGGCGAAGTTGCGTGCGAAGGGATTGGTTTTGAGGATTGGCTTTGAGTTGTTCGATGAGCTTGCGGACTTGTGCAGGTACATGTCGAGCGCTGGGCCAGACAAGGACATGACCGCGCATGAACAGGTCATTGTCCTGGACGAACTTGATACCTTTGGCGACTGCTTGATCATCGGTATGGCCATGCGTGTTAAACCACTTGAGTCCATTTTCAAAGACCACTGCGTTAAAACGTTCCAGGAACGCTTTGCTGTAGGTGTCCACATGCTCATCGCCGGAGTTGAAATAGCGGATGTTAAATGCGCTGCCAAAGGCAAAGGCATGACGCTGTTGGGCGATGTGAACTTTAGCGCCTTGAATTGGTTTGCCTTGCGAATCTGTGAAGGTCAGCTTCAAATTTGCTTTACGGTATTGGTCGATGCGTTTGGCTGCATCGGTTCGCCAGGGTGCGTCGGCTGCCATGCCTTTGTAGGTTGCCCGAGTCTTGGGTAGATCGTTAACGGAGACACGATTGCCAAAGTCGATGAAGCTGATGTTGGCAAGTTCGATGACCTGTCGGGCTGCTGCAAGATGCAAGGCAATGACCGAACCGTTGGGATCAAATGCGTAGCCTTTGCGTGCGACAAAGGGATGGTAAATCGTGGTCCATTGTGTGCCGAAATCAACGCGACTGCTCATGGCTTTGTTATGCGGTGGGCCGTTGCGTTCGACATTGGAATGGATCGTGCCTTCCTGATTCATCGATTCGATACAACGTGCATCGTACTTGAGCAGGTAGACATCACCTTCGCGAATGGCAGTTGGGATGCCGATGTTCATTTGGACATCCCAGCGATAGTTACCGGGTTTGTCGACGGTGATGCGGTAGGCATATTTGTCGTTGGTGGTCGGGACAATTTGGACGTTACCGGTTTTGCCTGCGAATCGCATTCCCGCCATATTCCCCGGCGTTGGTTGCGGGGCAAGGATGACATTACCACCGTCTGGCATGGTGTCAGCAGAAGCGATGCTTGTAAAAATAAGGCCAAAAGCGAGACAGGCGTAGAGCAATTTCATGGACATGGACTCTCTATCAAAGTGGAGTTGTTGCAGGATTCACAAAGGACAATCGCACTAGCATGCCATGAGATGCATGATTCGTAAAGCGTTTTCTTTTGCAAATTCGTTTGCAAATTGGGGCAGGTTTTTAAGTGCTTTGGATGGTGCGTGTTGAAGGTAATTTGAATCAATGCACAGGATGTAATGTTCAATACCGAACGTTGACATTCTTGCGATAGATTTCCGTGTCGTTGTTTCCACCGTACTTAAGAGGAGCGACATGACCGTCAACAAAGGCAGTATTGGCGCGTCGGTTATTCATGTGTCGATAGCGAATTTCACCGACGTTGGTATCACCCCAACTTGCTGCATCACGATTTTCACCAGCACGAGCGCGATCCGATGGTGAACCGGTCACACCCCAGACAAGATAGGTGCTGTAGTAAATGCGGTCGGCATCGAGACCCAGGCCAACTGATGCGCAATTGCCGCCGCCAATTTGGGTGCCGTCATATACCATGTAAAGGTCAGATGGATTTTTGACATCATCAATTCTGGCAGGTTTACGAACGCCGGTGAAGGGACCTCCAGATGATTCATAGGTACTCACATCAGGCATCAAACGCGGGTGAACTGAATAGTGATTGGGATTGCCGTTGGAAGCCGTTGGGGCGATGGAATCGGTGTCCGCAAAAAAGCTCAGTGCCAATGGATTTTTCAATGCAGCTTGCTGAGCAAAAGTCACACCACCGATGCCCATGGTGTTGAGCGTCAGAACCATCCAGTTGGTGGCATTGCCAGCGCCAACCACCGCATCGGAGGCTGTACCTGGTGGCAGGGATTGGCGATAGTCCTGTGAATAGACGATCAACGATTGGCCCATCTGCCGCATCTTGCTCATGCACTGTGTGGCGTTGGCGGTCTTCTTGGCCATTGCCAATGCCGGCAGCAAGACGGAGATCAATAGTGAAATGATCGAAATCACCACCAGTAATTCAATAAGGGTGAAGGCCTTGGTCTTGTGATTGGATTGTGACATGAGCGGTGTCCTTCTTTGAATTGTACGACTCAATTTGACAGTAAGTCGAATCAAATGGCAGTGAAGTTTCGAGCATTCAAAAAATACGATTTCTCAATGTTGGACGGTCTGTGAGTCGGATGTGATTCCATTTGCTGACAGAAAGCCGAAACAGTGTGAGAAACATGTTTCTCATGATAGCGCCGCAGAATCGCAAGTCAACACAAAGGGATCAAAAAAGTGTGGTTTGTGAAAGTGATCAACAGATCAATGGCATTGTTATCAAGAGACGACGGCATCGTAGCAGCCAAAGATGGATTAGTATCCGTGATGGCTGTAAAGTATTGATATTATTTTGGATATGATAATAAGTGCAGATCAGCTTGGGACAGGGCCAATTGAGCCACGCAGTTCCAACCAGGTGTTCAGGACATGGCGTAAAGGTGGGGCATCGGGATTTGCCAGGAGTTTTAAAGCGACTTCTGCGGCTGCAGCACCGACTTGTCGAGCATCCTGACAGACGGCTGCCATTGGTGGGAAGGTGTCCATTCGCAGATCCGCATCATCAAAACCAAGGATCGAAAACTGGCTGGGGATGCTGATTCCAAGGTTTAACGCTTCGTGCAAAGCGCCGATTGCTGTCTGGGGGTCAGTGATGAAAACTGCTGTGGGGTCAGGAGTTAACGCCATAAGTCGATGGATCAGTTGTGGTCCGCTTCGTCGTTCAGCGGGCAGCCGGATCACCAGCGATTGATCTACCTCAAGTCCTGATTCAGTCAATGCTTGCGCGTAGGCATTGTAACGATCCGTATGGTCATCATCATTTTTCCAGTTCATGCAGATGGCAATCCGTCGATGCCCCAGACTGATCAAATGACGGACACCTTCCAGGCTGGCTTGACGCGAATCACTGCGGACGAAACTGACTTTGGCTTCATCACCTTGATCGGCAAAACGTTCTGCTATGACGACACTTGGGAATCCTTCAGCGGCAATTTGAGCACATAAATGACGATCACGGGAACCGCCACGGATCACCGCTGCCCGGACACCTCGGCGGTGGAACATTTGCGTGAATGTCTCGCCTTGCATGACATCCCGGCTGGCGTCGAGGATCAGCAAATTGTAATTTTTCTGACTCATCTCAGAAGCCATGCCTTGGAGTAAAGCCATGTCAAAAGGTGAGTTAAGCATGAATGATGCGGATGTCTCAGCAATGTAAACCAACCCCAGATTCACCACGTCCGGGCGACCGGCAGCGGCGGCATAACGCATCTTGTTCACCTGCTCCAAGACGCGATCGCGCATCTGAAGATTGACCTTCGGATGGTTGTTGAGCACCCGAGATACCGTGGTGATCGAAACACCTGCGAGCTTGGCGATTTCACGAACTGAGGACATCAGATCACCTGTGAATGAGAAACGCTAGGAAACATGTTACTCATCATAGCAGCTAAAGGACATAAAGCATCAATCAAGAAAAGATTTTTTTCAAAAGCGGGGCTTATCAATACTTCAAATAGCATTTTACAAGGGTCATACTCCATGGCACAAAACAGGAACCTTTTTTACCCTTTTTGATACTTAAAAACATAACTTGTCTGCAATATCACTTTGAGCAGCTCACTGGATTCACGTAGCAATTTTATTGTCACGGCGATGGGTT
>DLCK01000017.1 GCA_002480565.1 Phycisphaerales bacterium UBA7800
AAAAACAACTTACAAGACACAGAGACACAGAGAAAAATAGATAAACATTTCATGCCTTACTCTGTGCCTCTGTGTCTCTGTGGTAAAAGCCAATGACTTTGGATTGCAACACTCCCTACTCCCTGAAATGCTACAATGCACCGATGCTCAAAATTGGTGATGTTCAACTTCAAACGCCCCTGCTGCTGGCTCCGATTGCCGGGTACTGTGACCTTGCTTTTCGGCTGGTGGTTCGCAGTATTGTCGGGGAATATGGTGGCGTGGGATTGGCTTGTACCGACCTGCTATGCCCACAGGCGATCTTGCGCGAAAATGAAAAGTCGCTGTGGTTATCCGCGACCAATGATGAAGACAAGCCGGTGTGCATGCAGCTATATGGCCGTCACCCGGATGTCTTGGCTGAAGCTGGACGCTGGGCTGAGGCACATGATGCGACGACGATTGATGTGAACATGGGTTGCCCGGTGGATAAGGTGACGAAAAAAAACGGCGGGTCGAAACTGCTCTGTGAACCAATGCTGGCGGTGGACATCGTCAAGGCGTTGGTCAAGGCGGTCTCCGTGCCGGTGACGGCGAAGATTCGTCTGGGCTGGGATGATAAGAGTTACATCACGCAGACCCTGCCGGTGGCACTCGCTGATGTGGGTGTCGCAGCGGTGACGGTGCATGGCCGAACCACTGAGCAGAAATTTTCAGGACACGTCCGCCTGCCGGGTATCACTGAGGTGGTGTCGAGTATGGCTAAGCATCATCCGAATATTCCGGTGATCGGCAACGGTGATGTCACTGCGCCGGAACATGCCAAAATCATGATGGATGTCACCGGATGCCATGGCGTGATGATTGGACGTGGCGCGTTAGCGCAACCTTGGATTTTCCGGGACACGGCACATTACCTTGCGACTGGCGAATTGCCCGAGCCGCTCTCACGCGTTGAGCGCGTCAAGGTTGTGATGCAGCACTTTGAAAACCTGCTGCGGTTCCGTGGTGAACGTGTTGCCCTGAACATGATCCGCCAACGTATCAGCAAGTATTCGCCCTACCTCCAACCTTGGCCTCACCTGCGACAGGAAGTCCGATTCATTGAAGACGTCAACGCGTTTCGGGATTATATGGCCAAGGGTGTTGAAACGATTGAAGCTGATGAATCGCAACTTGCGTCGTGATGAATTAACGCAACGGGATGCCGGGGAAGACGCGAACACTCCCGCAATCTGGACAATTGCCCTGACTCATGAGCATGTTGTAGCCACATTCACCGCAGCGTCCTCTGCCACCGATCTGGCGATGCAGTCGTGAATAGATTTGTTCCATATGATGAGGATTGGATAATCCCTGCAAACCCAGATGCAAGTTCACTGCCATGATGTATAGCGTGCAGCGCGACTGAATGCGGATGAAATTTCGATATGCTATACGCTGATAATTCAATCTTCTGATCGCATCAAAAGGCATATCCATTTGGATCGTCCCATCAAGATGTAATCCCTGAGTATCAATCCACAATACGCCTTTGGCAAGTCGCGTCGAATGCTTCGGCGGTAAACCAACCTGATACACCACCGGACAGCGGTATGGCTTATCCATCTCAGCAATTTTTCGAATGGGATAATCTTTAAACAACATCAAATTAATCCTAGGCCAAATCGTTACGCCAAGGCATCAGCGACACGCAGTGTCGCAGCTATTATCAATCACATTTCAACCTGCTGAGACCCAATCGACACCTACATTTGCAGCAACACGCAAGCGGTCTGCCAACTGTGCAGCATGATGCTGAATGTGTCGAATGTTGATGATCTGATGTTCAAGCTTGCTGACCTTGTACCAGTGAAAGCCACTCTCAGCAGACGATAAATCCATCTGGTCTAAGCAAGGTTCAACCATGTCATCGACAATCTGCCAATACTCGTGCATCTGTGCGATGCTGTAGGCTTGGAGTCCATCAGGCAACTTACCTTGACGTTTCATTGCCTGATCCAAGTCGATAAACGTGTGTTGATGGTAGACCCACGGCTTGAAGTGATGCTCATCAATCTGCAGATACAGGTCGGTGAAAAACAGCGCGTGATAAGCGACCTGCCAATAGGCGACCGGTTGGGGGCCTGGCTCGCTCCATAACGTTTGCGGGCAGCGATCAATCGCTTGTTTAATTGTCTTAAGTGCTGCGTGGTACTGACTGGCTAAAATGGGTTTGATATCTGACATGGCAACCCCCTTTGGTGATGTCACTCTGCGGTCTGATTCTCACTGGTGATTGGATTAAGTGCTTCAATTGCCTTGGCAAACCACTTTGCATCCGGGCGCTGTGTATTGGATTGCGGAATCGTCAGCAATTGCACATGTTTGAATCGATCTTCCAGAAAACCGCGATTGTAAATCGTCTTGAGCTTCGGCAGATTGCTCGCTTGATCGCCGGTGAGCAGCACATAACGATTCTCCGTTTTGGCTCGATAGAGCTTATCCATCATGGGACGCCGAAAGCCTTCGTCCACTGCAATCGGATCGGCCTTGGTTGCTGCGATGTCACGGTGATACAGACAACTGTGAATAAAGAGTCCGCCTGCGAAGGTCTTGGGATAATCGATCGCCAGCACACTTGCCAGGTCCGCCGCTGAGTGCATACCTGCGATGTAAATGCGATCCGAGTCCACGGTGTAACGCATCGTTGCGTTGTAGACTGCATCCAATGTCATCCCCATCCGACGGTAGGCAGGCTTGGATTTGTCTGCGTTGTTGGCGGATATCCAGATGAGTTTCTGGTCGTCAAGCACCCTCTGCCAATCCTCGGTGGGCACCATTGCAGGGATGTTACTCATATAAACCAATAAGCCATACTTGTCCTTGGGATCGTAATCCTTGGGGACATAAAGCACGAAGGTTTCATCTTCAATGTTGTAAAGCGATGGCGGCTGCTGCGTACGAAACTTGATCCGTGTGATCATGCTGGCAATGGAACTATCAGGACTGCGATCCATGAATGTCGCAAGCAGGACGCCGCGTAAACCGTTGTCCAACTTATCACGCATCGCGTCCATGGGAGTGGTTGGTGCAGGAGCCTGAGCGTGGCAAAATGAACCTGTCACACATAGCATCAACAGGAGACAGACGATTTGTTTGAAAGTTGTTTTTGTCATGTACCTTCATTGTAAACCGCATAGGTCAAAAGACAATCAAAAGCTCGTCAACACGTTCTACGAACTGAACCACTACCGGCTGAAG
>DLCK01000003.1 GCA_002480565.1 Phycisphaerales bacterium UBA7800
TCAGCCGGTAGTGGTTCAGTTTTCATATTATGTACCTTGTGGTTTAAAATTATGAATAAGTCCAGTATGGCAGATCAGCTGCCGGTCGTGCCGTTGTCAACGACTTCAGCTGCTCCTTCATAAAGCAGGTATCCGTTGTCGCCAGCGCCCACCGCTGGATCACCAGTAACTCCATCGTCGTAGTCATTGGTTGCTGCAGCGCCTGTATCTTCGAACAGGTTGTCCGCTGTAACTGATTGGTCACCGAATTGTGTATTGAGTTTGTCGTGAGTAGCTTCAAAAGTGACATGATTATCATTGAATCCAACACTGCCACGCCATTCGTTAGTGTCAATGGTGGATGGGTTGGTATGAACACTTTTAATACTAGTTGCAGCTGCGGCCGTAGCATTACTCTTGGCGCGGTCGCCAATCACAACTGCTTCGGAGTTTGATGTTTCTCGCCACTCGTTTCGGCGCTGTCCAGTTGCCAATTCACTCATGGCGTAGGAGTAGTTATTGGCAGTGATCGCAACTCCGCCGTCATAGTCGGTTTTGGTTTCTGACGGGCTAATTACGTATTCAGAAGTGAAGTAATTGTCTGCCAATAATACGAAAAACCGATTTTCTGTAGTGAGTACTCCAGCTGCATCATCTTCTGCTGTGCCATCGGCTCCAATAGTCGTTAAACCCGGATAGTACGTATTGTTCCCTTGGGCGAACAAGACGATACCCGTGTGAATACCACGGACCTGCGTTGAGTTTTGCATTTGGCGTGCTGTCCGACGTGCTGCGCCAAGTGCTGGTAACAAAATACCAATCAGTAATGCGATGATGGAGATCACCACTAACAGTTCGATGAGCGTAAACGCTCGGTACTTGAGTCTGGAGTTCATTGCTGAACCTCCTTTTGAAAAAGAAGAAAAATAGGATGAAATAGAACGCCAATCCTTACGAATCTGGCTTGGAAAATGAGCTTATATTGCCAGGGTCGTTTGGGTTGTAACATTAATATCACGCGCAAAGCGGGGGGATGGATAGCGCGTTTGATAGCCTGGGTGTTCATGCGATTACGCCAGACCGTTCTGAGGGTCATTGAGTGGATATTCACGATTATTCTCTCTCCCACAATCGTGTGTGGTTGCTACTCTTGCGAACCTATTATTGGCTGTGGCCTGGTATTCACCATTGACTTAAACAAGCTCAAATGACATCACCTAAACAGGTTGTTTGATAAGCACTGGATTGTGCCAATAGCTGTAGGGCGGTGGGCAGTTATCCTTATTTTGAATTTGAAGATCACCGGAAGGGATTAAAAAAATGTCCGGGAAAGATGTGACAAAACAAATTACTGTGGTAAGATGGAATCGCTTTGATACGAATAATCTGTTTTGTTATCGTTCTGTGATTCTATTTTCCGGGGGGAAAAGAAATGACAAGTTATCGTACTATGCGGTTGCGCAAAATGCGCCATATCTATCAACTGCTTCACCGTGTTCAAATTAATGGTTTTGATGAGTCGATGTGGCGACAGGTGTTAATTCACGGCTTGCATCAATACTTTGATTTGCGTTGTATCTGGAACGCTGTGATCACAGATAGCCGTGTTTCCTGTGAGCAAAATACTTTTGATGAATTGGCGTTAGCGGTGGGTTCGCATGCATTGATTCAGATGTGTGATCAGTTTGAACAGCGATGGACACGTTCAGTGGATCATCCATCCTTTGATACGTCCGAAGTGATCGATTGGGTGAACCTGATGCTCGATGACCAAAGCGTTGTCTGGTATCAGAATAATCAAGTTCGTCTTGAAGTGGTTAAGTTTGCTGATAAAACAATGGTGTTATTAACCTATAAACTCAACAGCCGGAACCTGCGTTGCATGCTGTTTGAAGTCCCCGATCGATTTAACGGGCGTTCTGGTGGTCTGCGATTGCGGCGGTTGTGTCGTTTGCTGCTTTTAGAGCTTCAACGGATGATTAAAAAGTCGCGGCTGTCCATGGAGTGTTATCTGAGTACGCCTTTGTCCCCACGTGAATCGCAGACTGCAAGGTTGTTGCTTCAGGGTTATACCGAAAAACAAATTGCTCGACAGTTGTATTTAAGTCCGCACACGGTTCATAGCTACATTAAAGCGGTCTATCGTCTCTTTGGGGTTTCCAGCCGTGCTGAGTTCAGCGCGTTGTTTATCAGCCATGTGCCGATGGATCATTTTTTTAAAGTTGGCAGGTATGGCGTGGATGCTGATCAGAAACAGGCTCATTCCAGCCGAACCGTTGCTATGTGATTAATTGTTCGCAGATGTTTGACGCGTTGGCCTTGCAGGGGTGTCCTGAATATGGATACACTGGTCAACCATGAAACTACTCGAAAAACTCTGCGTCACACCGGGCGTACCTGGTCGCGAAGACCGGGTCGCAAAACTCATCCAAGCACAAAGCAAAGGTCTCTTTGACAAGTTCACCACCGATGCGATGGGAACACTCATTGGCTATCGCAAAGCGCGACCAGCCAAGGGCGGATCGACCGGTGGTAAAGGTAAGTCCAAAAAAGCGCCAACGAAGGTCATGCTTTCCTGTCACATGGATCAGATTGGTTTTCTGGTTCGTCACATTGATGAGAAGGGCTTCTTACGCGTTAACGCTGTCGGCGGTTTTGATACCCGAAATCTCTTTGCTCGATTGGTCACGATATGCACAAAAGGCGGAGACCTTCCGGGGGTGATGAATCCCGGTGGCAAACCGGTACACATCGCGTCTCCTGAAGACCGCAAGAAGGTTCCTGAAGTTGAAGAACTCATTGTGGATATGGGTTTGCCTGGCGATGAGGTGAAAAAGAAAGTCCAGATCGGCGACATGGTCGTCATCCGCGCACCGTTTACCGAGGTGGGCAATATGATCGTCAGTCAATGCCTGGACAATCGTATCGCCTGCTGGTTGGGTATCCGTTCAATTGAAAAGCTCAAGCATCATGATTGCGATATCTACGTTGCATTCACTGTGCAGGAAGAAGTTGGCTGTCGCGGTGCCGGGCCTGCTGCTGCTGCGATCAATCCTGATGTAGCCATCACTTTGGATACCACGCTTTGTTGCGACACACCTGGCGTACCAACGGATATGGCCATTACTACTCAAGGTGAAGGTGCAGGTCTGATGGTCATGGATTCAGGCAGTATCACTGACTTGAAACTGCTCGAAGAATTCGAAACCATTGGCAAGAAGAACAAGATCAAAACGCAGCGCACCATCCTGCCGCGTGGTGGCACCGACTCACTGGCTATCCAACGCAAGGGTGAGGGCTACCGCGTGATGACTTTGGTTTGTGGCACCCGCTACATTCACACTGTCACCGAAACGATCCACAAGGATGATCTCTTTGCCTGCCGCGATCTGCTTAGTGCGTATCTGGCACAGGTGTAAATCGGGAACTTATCAATCAAAATAACAACCGCCCGTCGTCAATAGATGGGCGGTTGTTGTTTGATCACGATTAGTTTTACTCAATTTTAATATCAAGGCCTGGTACTGGATGATTTGCCAGTATCATCACCGTCATCAATGGCACTGATGGAAGATTCCCATGCCAGGTTGCCGTTATCTGCATCGGGGACTGCGGTGGTTCCGCCGGAGGTGGTGACATCGACGCTGTCACTTGCAAATGCATTTGTCTTGTTAAAGAGGTTGTCGTTGTGAATGGTGGTGTCGCCGTACTGTGTACTTTGGTCGTCGTGCGTTGCCACGAATGAGACGTGGTTGTCGTTAAAGCCGACGCTACCTCGCCATTCCTTGGTGTCTTTGGTCGGGTTGGTGTGTACGGACTTGATGTTGTTGGACCCCGAATCGTTGTTATCAATTGCCCGATCAGCAATGACAACAGCTTCACTGTTACTGGTATCGCGCCATTCTCTTGTACGTTGTCCGGCATCGGCGATATCCAGCAGGCCATAGGAGATGTGTATTTGCTGTACGCTGGTGCCGGTTCCACCCCATGCGGTTTTGGTTTCCGAAGGGCTCACGGCATATTCGCCTTCAAAGTAATTGTCTTCGAGCAGTTCACGGAAACGGAGCATGGGTGCATAACCATCCTCGCCTGATTGAGCCGTGCCGTCTCCGTCATAGAGATCGGTAGCAGCAGCAACGGCGCCTTGGGTATTCTTCCCAGGATAGTAGCTGTTATTACCTTGTGAGAACATTACCAATGATTGTTGAATCCCACGAATTTGTGTGGAGTTTTGCATCTGTCGCGCGACACGTCGAGCCGCACCCAGAGCCGGTAAGAGGATACCAATGAGTAATGCGATGATAGAGATAACAACCAGTAGTTCGATAAGTGTGAAAGCTTTGCCCCGAAATTGACGATTCAATGTATTGCTCCTTTAATGCAATGAGTATCAGTGCCGGACACCGGATGTGGTGTTCAGTCATTTTTTTATGATGCGAAAATATGAACGTACTACAGCGTTGCGATGATCCGTCGGTCTTCTATTGAAAATGACGACTTGCCGATAAATCCACACGCAGGGTGCTGTAAACAGTTCGTGAAAGATATAGATTGCCCCCTTTCCCGGAATTGAATTTGTAAGACGTGACGAATCGTATCACGTTAAGGTTGATATGTAAATAATATTGATTTGTTTTTAGATGAGTTCTTGATGATAGGTATTAACCGTCGTTATAGATGATCTTTTTGGAATGGCCGGTGTAATTGATATCAGTCGTGGTATTCGAAAATCAAGTAATGAAGTATCTGTGGATCATGGTATTCAAATCAAAGGCATGAATTGAGATTGATCCAATGCAAAATCCCGCGAGAAGTCGGTTGGACTTCTCGCGGCTATCAATTCAGGACATGGCAATACAAGGGGACATGCCCTGTCTTCAGAGGCCACGACCAGAGTCACGAAGCAGTGGTGAACGCAAATTCGTGACGCAGACGATCTCGCAATTCCTTGAGTTGCTGGGCGCGTGCTCTTAAGGCATCCCGCAGCACAGCACGATCCGTATGCCGCACTTCGCTGGGGAGATCTGAGAGCTCATGATCCAGCAGATCCAACAGGATTTCCGCCTCGTCGTGGTCCAATTCCATACTTCTTGTATGCCGGGAGTGTGTCATCATCGTCTCCTCTGTTCCTAGACGGACATACCAAGAGACTTAAACGAAGAAAGGATTCTCTTACCATCTTTATTATATCCCGATGAATTTCAGGTCAAAGAAAAATCACGGATACACCAGGTAAAACGGATGTATGCATTGCCTGCTCGGGTGAGCTACCGCGTGATGTGGCAGGTTGAACAAAGGTCAAGGTCGATCTTGAGTATTTAATACCGCAAGATGTTGAGGCACGTATTCAACCATCAAGTTGTATGCTTCGGCAGTCAGATGTAATTGATCATCAACGAACAGGTGTTCGAGGCAGCTTCCTTGATCGTCATAAAAAATTGGATTCAAATCAACGAAGGTCAGCCAATCCTGCTTTGCTGCGTTTTGTTGCATGGTCTCGTTGATCTGGTCGACCTGATCCCAGACCGGCTGTTTTTGCGGTGCTCGGATTACCGAAAAGTAATGCACCTTACAGTCGGGTATCGCTTCGTGAATCTGGTTTAACATCTGATGTGTTCGAGACAGAATATCAGCCACCGGATACGGGCGGTTTATATCGTTACTGCCTGCATAGAACAAAACGATGGACGGTTTAAGTGGCAGAACTTGAGGTGCGATCCAATCCACCCAATCCAAAGTCGTCGTGCCACCGACTGCTAAGTTGATGGTGGCTTTATAGGGCAGAAGGTCCTGGACGTTGAACCACTGCTGGAAGATGGATGAGCCCATCACAACAACCGGGCCGCCATTGGACATGGCTTACAACTCCACCGAGTGTTGATAGGCAGGGATTTTGATATTCATGTGCGGCCAGCGCTTGTGGACAATGCCTTCCAATACCTTCGCGCCATCCATTTCACCATGGGTCAAAAACAGGCGTTGGGGCATTGGGTCCATTTCTGAAAGCCAGTTGAGCAGGTCTTCCTGATCACCGTGACCACTAAAGCCGTGGATCTGTTCGACTTTGGCTTTGACTGGCCAATGTTCGCCGTGGATGCGGACTTCCTTGGTGCCTTCGACCAGTCGCCGCCCCAATGTGCCAAAGGCTTGGAATCCGACGAAGAGGATCGTATTGCGAGAGTCGGTGATGTTGTTTTTCAGGTGATGCTTGATGCGACCTGCGGTACACATGCCTGATGAGGACATGATGATTGATGGCGAAGTCCGCGTGTTGATTGCTTTGGACTCTTCGACATTACGCACCAAGGTCAGTCCCGGGAAACGCAGGGGGGGCTCATGTTTGTCGAACATGGCCATGGTTTCGTCATCCATGTAACCACGATAGCGCTTGAAAATTTCCGTCGCATCCACCGCCATGGGACTGTCCATGAATACCGGGATGTCGGGAATTTTGTCCGCATAGGCCAGTTCACTGATGTAGTACATCAATTCCTGGGCACGTTCGATGGCGAAGGTCGGGATGACCACGTTGCCACCGCGTTTGTAGGTTTCGTTGATGATGCGTTCGAGTTGCTTGTCCACCGGGCCGGCATCTTTGTGGTTGCGGTCACCATAAGTCGACTCCATGACCACGATCTCAGCAGTGTCGATTTTAGCTGGGTCTCGGATGAGTGGTTTGTTGTGTTGGCCGATATCACCGGAGAAGACGAGTTTGCGATTCTTGCCTTCGTCCTGAATATCAAAGAGCAGTGATGCCGAACCGAGGATGTGTCCGGCTTCGATGAAGGTGACCGAGACATTTTCGTTGAGTGTCAAAGGCGTGTCGTATTTGTAACCCTTAAGCAGCGGGACGGTTCGTTGAGCCTGTTCAACGGTGTATAACGGGACAACTGGATGCGGGCCTTTGTGTCCCTTCTTGCGGTGCCGCTTGAGTTTGTACTTGGCATCTTCCTCTTGAATGCGCCCAGAATCGAGCATGATCAGCGTTGCCAACTCAACCGTAGGCTCGGTCGCCAGGACCGGTTTATTAAAGCCTTGCTCGACAAGTCGTGGCAAAGTTCCCACGTGATCCAGGTGTGCATGCGTGAGGACAACGGCATCAAGAGTCGCCGGATCAAATGGCGGATCGTCCCAGTTTCGCCCGAGAAATTCACGTTCCTGGAACATGCCACAATCGATAAGTAGCTTCAAACCCCCGGCTTCAAGGAGATACCTTGAGCCAGTGACTTGTTGCGATGCGCCGAGGAATGTGATCTGTATTGCCATAACGATGCCATGGATAAGAACTTGACGTGCATGGTAACGGTTCGTGAACACGATTCAAAGCGCTTTTTGATCGGAAAACAAAAAAAGTGAATACAAACCACAGATCGCCGGATCAATCATGCGAGCAATCATTACCGGAACCTTGTCGTATTTTTTACACATTCTGATCAAAAGTCAGGGCTTTCTCGGACGTTAAACGCCTTGGTATTTTGCTTATCCAATAAAGTCACCCCCTTACCACGTCGATGTAAAAACAGAGAATCTGGGTAATTTTGGTCAGCCGGGTAATCTGGCGACCGGAGAGACGCACAGATTTGGGGAGAAACATCATGGTTAGTGACAACAGTGATCTGACTGATAAGCAGGTCTATACCACCGGCGAAGCTGCGGACATTTGTAAGATTTCCCAGCAGACCATTATCCGTTGCTTCGACAAGGGCAAGCTCAAGGGGTTCCGCGTCCCTGGCAGTAAGTTCCGTCGAATCCCGCGTGACGAGTTGATTCGTTTCATGCGTGAAAACGAGATTCCAACTGAACAACTCGAAGGCTCGCGCAAGCGTCTGCTTATTGTCGATGACGATGAACAGATTCGCGAACTCTTTGTGGACATGCTCTGTGATGATGAACGTTTCACCATTAAGACGGCATCCACCGGCTATGACGCTGGGATTCTCACCGAGCAGTTCAAACCGGACTTGATGATTTTGGACTATATGTTGCCGGACATTAACGGCAATGTGGTCTGCAAAACTGTCCGCGACAATCCCAATGTCGCAGGCATGAAGATCATCATCGTCTCGGGCGTGGCTGACCAGCGTGAAGTCCAACAGCTCATGAGTGCCGGCGCAGACGCCTTTGTGAAAAAGCCGTTCTCCATTGATGAACTGCTCAGTCGCATTGGTGAACTGCTGGGCGTGTGAGTTTCCAGGATCCATTTGTCATATTGCTGCGACGTGACTGTCGCTGAGGTATACGATCTTTGACCGTCAACAATGACCAACCACGAACCGGGCACATCGAACTGATTCTCCGTCAGGTCGAAGCGCTGCCCACTCTCCCCGCCGTGGCGATGCGCATTTTGTCTTTGACAGCCAATGATCAGACTCATGTTCAGGAAGTGGTCGATTTGATCACCACGGACCCGGCGTTGACCGCCAAGGTGTTATCACTTTGTCGTGCAGCTGATCTGGGTATCCGTCATGAAGTGATGACCGTCGAGCGTGCGGTCACGATGTTGGGCTTTAATGCCATCCGCAATGCCGTGTTGTCGATGAAGGTGTTTGATACCTTTGGCAGTAACGGTCAATCGCTTAAGCCTGAGATAAAACCTGAAAGTCGATTCGATCGTCCCGGTTTCTGGCGGCATAGTGTTGCCGTCGCCGTCGCCGCAGAAAGCATTTCACGTGCTCATCCAGACCATAAAGACCTTGCACCCTCTGATGCGTTTGTCTGTGGTTTGCTTCATGACATGGGGAAGCTGGCCTTGGATATGCTTCTGCCTAAAAGCTATGACCGCGTCATCGAACTCACCGAACTGAATCAAGGCAATATCGCAGAACTCGAACGCCGCATCGTCGGTATTGATCATCACACAGCAGGTAAACGTTTAGCAGAACAATGGCGGTTACCTCATAAACTCCAGGACACCATCTGGCTTCACGGGGCGGACTATACGACTCTGCCTCAACTGGATCATCGACGTCTTGTCGGACTCATCAGCCTGGCGGATTTGATCGTACGCCGTCAGCACCTGGGTTTTTCCGGCAATTTCAATGTCAAGGAATCGCCTGCAAAGCTCGCAGGTGAGTTGGATTTGAACCTTGACATTGTTGAGGATATTGAAAAGACACTGCTTGAAGAAGTTGAACGACGCTCACAGGTTCTAGGACTTGGCGAAGCCCCGACGCGCGAGTTGTATCACGAATCCATCCAGCGAGCCAACGAGGAGTTGGGCCGACTCAACAGTGCTTTGGAACGTCGGTCCCGTGTGTCGGTGACACAATCCAAAATTCTCGAAGCCATCACGCAATTTCATAACGAAGCGGTCCCCGGACGCAATGTGCCTGACGTGGTTCATGCTGTGGCACGCAATGCACGCCACGTATTGGACGAAGGCTTCATGGCCATGATCTGGCAGCCTCAATCATCCGATGCCGACCATCAATGGATGGTGATGCAGTTTGGATTAAATGCTCGCCCGATGCATTCGGAATTAATTGCACCGCCACCCCATGCACCGAATCTCGATGAGCTGGATCCATCGGGTCCGGCTGCGATGAATCTGGTGAGTATCATCCCATGGGTCAGTGATTATCTCATTGAAGCGCCGGATGTACGCAAGATTCAGATGCTTCCATTGAGTTGTGGTTGGGGGACGGCAGCATTAATGCTCCACGACCGATCCAACTTACCACAGTGGCAACACCTTTCGGCATTGACTGGCACATGGGGCGCAGCCATCGCAGCAGTCGCCCAACACGAAGGCGCACGTCGTCTAGGTGAGCAGTTGGCTGAAGCGAACCTTGCATTGGCTGACGCACAGGATGCCTTGTTGCGTAACGAGTCGATGGCACGTCTTGGGGAGATGGCTGCTGGCGCTGCGCATGAAATGAATAACCCGTTGGCCGTGATCTCCGGTCGCAGTCAGTTGTTGGCGCGTGAATTGCCCGATGGGACCGCCCAACGCAAACATGCCCAGACGATTGTTGAACAGTCACATCGACTGAGTAATCTGATCACTGCACTTAAGCTTTTTACTGAACCTGCTCATCCGAACAAGGAAGCAGCGAATCTTGGTGACTTGCTTGATCACGCCATTGCGGATGTGAAAAAGAAGCTTGATAAACTCACGGATCAAATCAACGTTGAGGTGCAATTGCCTGAGAGTATGCCTCAACTTGCCGTGGACACACAGCAGATTCAACAGGCGATTAGCGAGTTGATTCTCAATGCGGTTGAAGCGGACACCAAACATCATGCAACGGTCAAAGCGATGCTCAGTGATGATCGTCGTTGCTTGAACGTGGAAGTGACCGATAACGGTCCGGGGATGGATCAGCACACCTTGCAGCACGCAATGGATCCATTCTTTTCCGCCAAGCCTGCCGGCCGCCAGATGGGGATGGGTTTGACCCGTGCCCGTCAATTGATTGCCGCACATGGTGGGCAGGTGGGATTATGCAGCGCAGCAAACAAAGGAACGACAGTAACTTTGTCTTTGCCACTCGATTTACATTAAAGATAAACCGATAGAAACATTGGAGGAAAGCCCTGGGGGGAAACAGACTGCGAGGTCTGCCCGGGTACTCTTGGAATTGTTGGTACGACGCAGTGCCATGGGAAAGATTCCAAGGGGTGAGATGCACAGACTTTTGTTCAAGGATGTGCAGGAGAAAGTTTTGACCAGTGAACACCAACACTCTGCGGATCACTCGTCGCAGCACAAGGCCGCTGACGTAGTGAAACCTTCAGCAACACGTAAGTCTGGCAAGAAGCCCGGCTCATGGCGTGCTTTGCTTGTGGATGTCGATCCGCAAGCTCATGCCCAGTTGCAATCATCTCTGAAGCAAATTGCTGCATGCAAGCTTCAGGCGGTGAGTGATATCAATCAGGCACTTGAAGACTTGTCGCATCACCGCTATGACGTGGTGATCGCCTGTGCCGATCAGAATGAAGCTGCGACCCTTGAGGTGCTCAAGCAGATTCAGGATCAGCACCCCAACACCGAATCCATTCTCATCAGTAAGCAATTGCCTTCTGCGGACATGCTTTTTAAAGCCATGCGCAGTGGGGCAACGGACGTGCTATGCATGCCACTTAAGGGTGATGAACTCATGTCACGTTTGAAGCTCGCACATGACCGGGCTGTCTCACGTCGCCGTGAAAAATTGCGCATCCGCAAGCTTGAGAAAACCTGCGACAAACTCACACAAGCGCATCAGGATGTCAGCCGCCAGGTGGATGTGCTGTGCAATGACCTTGTGCATGCGTATCACGACTTGGCGACGCAGATGCACGACACCGTGCAGAACAATGACTTTCTGTCTTACATCGGTAACGAGTTGGATTTGGAACATGTTCTGCGTCGGTCTCTTGAATATGTGCTTGAAAAGGCAGGTCCGACCAATGCTGCGTTGTTCCTTCCCGCCATTGCCGATGAATACTCGCTTGGCGGATATGTGAATCTGGATGGTTCGCGTGAATCGACGACGATGATTCTCCAACACCTTGCAGATGTGGTTGCACCGAAAATGGTGGACCGTCAGAACGCATTGCACATTACCGACAATGATGCATTGGGCAGTTGGATTGGTGCCGACGCTGCGTATCTGGAAGACACGCATGTGTTAGCCGTACGATGTCAGCATGAAGATGAAACGCTTGCGGTTCTCGTTGCGTTTCGTGACCAGTCCACACCGTTTGCCTCGGAGATGATTCAGACGTTTGAAGCGATCTCCACATTGCTTGCTGAGCAGCTCTCGCGAGTGATTCGGATTCATCATCGCCACTTGCCTCACGCTGTGGAAGGTGACGACGAACCGGCTTTTGGATTTTGAATCAATGATGCATTTGAAATAACGTGTTAAATAAACCAAACCAAACAAGCTGTATTTACCGCAAGGGATGCAGCTTTTTTTCTGCGCGTTTGGTGTTGATCTGTTGTAACGCGCGGGGTTCATTTTTAAGGAACTTGACGAGTTGAGACGTGCTGCAACCCAGTCGTGAACCAGCTTGCCGAGGATCGAGTTGGCAGTCATAGAGATTGTCCAACACCTCAGCCAAGATCGCTGGGAAGTCGGTATGGGTTGGATTGACTTTGATACTGCCTTTGAGAAATCGGGCCTGGATCAGATCACTGGGTGGGTAAGCAGGCGTCCGTCGGACTTGCAGAGCAAGATTCACACGCAGTCGAAACAGCGCGACCTTGCGGTTGGCAATTTGCTCACGGCGTTCGGATGCCTGACCGGTGATGCCTGTTGGATCATGCGTGAGGATGACCGCGGTGGCCACCTTGTTGCGATGTTGCCCGCCGGGACCAGTGCCACGGGTTTGTTTGAGTGAACACTCAGCGTAAAGCTCATCCGGATCAATCGCAGCAGGATGGGGATAGGTCATGAAGGCAATCGCTTGATGACAATCGCGGTCCAGTCGTCTGCCTGGGGTTGGTTGGGGGCATAGGCGTTGAGTGCTTTGACCAACTCTTCAATGATTTTTTCTGCTGACGCATCACGGAATTCACGGATGACTTTCATAACGCCGTCCTCGCCGAACATTGCTTTTTCACCTTCACGATGGCATTCGAAAAAGCCGTCAGTGAGAAGGATGAAAATGTCACCTTCAGCCATCTTGAAAGGTTCGACGGCATCATGGGGGATTGAAGACATAATCCCCATGGGCATGCCTGAAGCGTCCCGTGATTCGTAACTGTCATCGGCTATGTGATAGCAAAGTAGTGGTGCTTGACCTGGCGCTTCGTAATCAATCTCATGTTTTTGAGGATCGAGTAAACCAAAGAACGCGGTGATGAAACGACTGCCGCCAAGGTCTTCTTCGAGTTGACTGTCAATCTGTTGGCGAAGCGTTGGTAAGTCAGCACCCAGTCGAAGCCCCATGCGGAACATCGCGCGCATCTGGGTGACGGATAAGGCAGGCCCGATCCCATGACCAGTGGCATCGGCAAGCATTACCAATACCGGTGACTTTGGATCGTCTTGATCACCTTCATCTTTGGATAGCCGTACCACGTCGAAGATATCGCCCCCGGTTAAATCCGCAGGCTGACTGAAGGACGCGATATCATAACCCTCAACGGTTGGTAATTCCGTAGGCAGGACACCCATTTGGATATCGCGTGCCAAACTCAGATCCTGTTCCATGCGGATTTTGACCTGTTGTTCTTCGAGTAGTTGAGCACGCTGGATCGCCACCGCTGCCTGACCTGCAAGCGCTAAAGCAATTTGTTCGTCTTCATCATCAAAGTGACCCCGCTGAGCATTGAGCATCTGGATCACACCTACGAGCTTGTCTTCAAGTCCGACAAGGGGGACGGTGATCATGCTCTGCGTACGGTAGCCGGTCTTGCGGTCGATGTCCTGATTAAAGCGACTGTCGGCATAGCAGTCAGGAATGTTAAGCACATTTCGCGAATTGGCACACTGACCGGCGAGTCCTTGATCTGCGCAAAAACGCAGTGCTTCAAGTCCCGTCCCGGTGATCATGTACAGTTCGTGGGGTTGATCGTCATAGAGAAACACCGACCCACGATCCGCCTGAAGCACATCGCGTCCAGCTTCAATCACTGCGTTAAGCAGATCACACAACGGGCACGGTGCTGCCAATTGCTTTGCCACTTCCAACACCCGAAGCATACTCCGGGCGCGATCATATTGTTGCGAGTCATTTAGCATGGCCACCAAGTCCCAACAGATACCCCAATTCGACAATCAAACATGATAGCGGAAAACGGTTTTAGGCAGGTAGAAAATTTTTGATCTGCTAAGGCGCCAGGGACGGAAAAGACAAAAGCAGTTTTTTAACATCTGTGTTTATTTGTGTTCATCTGTGGTTAATTGTCTTGGCTCAAAAAAACTGACATCACATGGCACAAGAATTTTTTGGAATTGGGATAAGAACCAATAATCCCTCAAGCCGCCAGATGAACAAAGTGAATCTGACGGGCCGAAGGTGTATAACGTTACTGCGGCCCGTCAGATTCGCTCCCGATGGTCACTCATCTGGCGGCTTGTGTGACTCTTTGTATTCTGATCGCTTTGCGCTTGGTGGTAAAGAAGCAATCACACCAGTTTCAAATCCGAGACTTCGCCGTCAATGAGTTTGCCTTCAGCACCGACTTTGATTTTGGTGCCTTTGCGGTGTTTGCCCCATTTCATCATCGCAAAGCCGACTGCGTTCATGCCACTGAGGGGTGATTGGGTCGAGGAGGTGATCCCGCCGATGACATTGCCATCATCATCCTGAATCTGTGATCCAGCGATGGGCAGATCGGTGCTGGCAAACTTGATGCCCACCAGTTTCCGTTTGGGATGACCACGCGACTCCATGCGGGCGACGACTTCCTGTCCCAGGTAACAACCCTTGGTGAAGCTCACCGTCTGTTCGAGAATGCTCGTTTCATGCGGCAAGCAATCCGGGCCATAGTCCACGCGGAACAAGGGGACGCCCGACTCAATGCGAGCCGTGTTGTAGGCAGACCAACCAATCGCGCGACCGACCAGTGATCGTTTGGGGCTTGTCGGATTTGCTTCGCCGGACTGATCAATATCAGGAACGATCCCGCCGACCTGCTCGGTGAGCAAGTTGTAAAACGTATCAAGCGCATCGGTTTTGACGAGTACCAGTAAGCCAAGGGTGCTACCCATATCCTGTCGGATCACCATGCAGGGTTGGCCATCAAGTTCGATGGATTTAAATTGCCCAGCGGGTAAATCAATGAGTTCGACAAAACCTCCCGCCGACTCCAGAACGCGCATCGCCATGGGGCCAAAGAGTCCAAGCACTTCCCATTGGTCGGTGATGTCCGCAGTGTCCACGTCTTCGGTGAAGACATAGCGTTCCAATTCACGGGCGACATAACTCGTCGCATAGCGATCCATGAGTAAAAGGCAGTTGCCTTCTTTCTGACAGATCATCATGTCGGTGTCGATGCGTCCCTGTTTGTTGAGCAAAAAGCATCGACGGGTTTGGCCGGCCGTGAGATTCACCGTGTCATGGGTGACCATGTTATTCAGAAAGCTCAGGCGATCCGAACCCCCGATATTGACAATGCCACACCAGGGCATGTGCAGGATGCCGACACCTTTGCGGATGGCTGCGTACTCAGCTTCATAGTGTCCGAAGCTTTCCACCACATCCACAGCCCCTTCATCAGGACCAAAATTCATCCAGACGGGGTTGCTGCGATTCAATCTTTCTTTAAAGGCGCTCTGCATTGATACTGTCTCGTTGTTATCGGGCTAATCCAATACATGATGCTAAAACAACCGCGTCACATCAGCAAACCCACTTGGACAGATCAGTAGGTTATAGGAGTTCACCCAATCCACACACTTTCAAGTTATCACGTGAAATAAGCCGAAGTTGAACGTATGAAATCAAAAATTTACAGTCTGATATTACTTTTTGCGTTGGCCGTTTTGGTGGCGGTTCCCGGATGCTCAAGCGGAGCGCCGGTGAGTAATGTTGTTGCCAAAAAGGGGACAGAAGTGACCTTGGTTCGTGAGACGGTCAAGGTTGAACCACGACGAGTGGTGGAACAAACGCATAGTACGCTTTCGCAATTGAGGCTTCAGGATATCAAGCCCAACCAGACGGCTGTGGATGCCGTGTTTGAATTTTCCAGCGCTCGGGGTCGCAACTATCGCCTGATCGTCACCGGGGTTGCTTTGAACCGAACCCGTATTGAGATCATCGGCCTTAAGGATTACGTTGACAAGGAACAGGCCAAGCTGATCTATCAGGAAATCGAACGCAATTTGTTTGTGAGTCGATGAAGCTGAAAATAGTCCATGGTGATTTGCTGGATCAGGATGTCGATGTGATCGTCAATGCCTGGAATCGCAACATCATCCCCTGGTGGTTACTTTGGCCACATGGGGTCAGCGGCGCGATCAAGAAACGCGCCGGGTACGGCCCATTTAGAGAACTTGCCAAGCACGGGGCGATTCCACTTGGTCATGCCGTACTGACTTCCGCAGGGCGGTTACCGCACAAAGCCATCATCCATGTTGCAGGAATCAACCTTCTCTGGGTCAGCAGTGAACGATCCATTCGCACGTCCGTGCGTCATGCCATCGCGCTGGCTGCGGAGAAGCAATTCACTTCCATCGCCATGCCCTTAATCGGTGCAGGTGTCGGCGGAGTGTCACCAGAACGCGTCCTGGAAATCATGCAGGATGAGTTAAGCAAGCTTACCTATGATGGCGAAGTCCGCATCGTCTGTTATCGTAAATGACATGTCTGATACCACGTTGCCTGTTTCTGGAATCCTGATGCCAAAGCGCAAGGCGATGCAGTTCGCATTGCTGATCCTGCTGACGCTCATTTGCTATGTGCCGAGTCTGTCTAACGGATTCATCTGGGACGATGATGGCTATGTCCAAGGCAATCCGACTTTGCGCACCACGCAGGGACTTGTGGACATCTGGACAGTTCGCGGGGCAACACCTCAATATTACCCGTTGGTTCATTCCACATTTTGGCTCGAATACCAGACATGGGGCTTATGGGCGCCAGGCTATCACTGCACCAATTTGATTCTGCACCTGGGTGTGAGTCTGTTGTGGTGGGTCTTGCTGACCCGATTGGGACTCAAACGCATTGCCTATTTAGCAGCATTGGTTTTTGCGATCCATCCGATTCATGTGGAGACCGTCTGCTGGATCACCGAACGCAAGAACGTGTTGTCGCTGTTGTGCTATTTGCTTGCTGCGTGGTGTTACCTGAATTTCACAGGTCTTAGCAGCCGATCACAAACACGTAATGCACGTGGATCTATCCTGTGGTATTTGCTGGCACTACTCTGTTTTGTCGGAGCGCTACTGAGTAAAACCGTCACCTGCACATTCCCTGCTGCGATGGTGTTGGTGCTTTGGGTTCGCTCCTGTGAATCGACGGATTCATTTAAAAACGTGTTGCGGAAACTGCCTTGGAAACAGGTACTGTACTTGCTGCCGTTTTTTGTCATTGGTATCACACTCGCCCAACTCACCATGAGCATGGAGACCAACGAAGTCGGTGCCAGTGGGGCAGCATGGGATCAAACCCTCCCCGAACGGATCGTCATCTATGGGCGCGTGGTGTTGTTCTACTTATCCAAGGTGTTTGTGCCTGATGAGTTCATGTTCAACTACCCGCGATGGGACATTGATGGGCAGAATCTGGCGCTTTATGTCTATCCATTATTAGTGTTGGTTTTGGCGGTCACGCTTTGGTGTTTGCGAAAACGTGTAACCCTTTGGCCTCTTGCTGGATTGCTCTTTTCAGTGGGGACGTTGTTGCCTGCATCAGGTTTGTTTGATGTATATCCAATGCGATTTAGTTTCGTGGCAGATCACTTTGCCTATCACGCGACGATGGGTTTGATCGCTATTGGTGTTGGCGTGATTGTCCTGCTGTCTGATCACTGTAAACCGGTCTTAAGCAAAATCGTCATCGCCCTGATCCTTGTTGGACTCAGTCTTCAGACGATGCGATACGCGCCTGCCTATGAGAATTGGTTTACGCTGTTTAATGACACACTAACCAAGAATCCGAACGCATGGATGGCGCACAATTATTTAGGTGTCGCATATGAAAAACAGTATGACCACACCGCCGACCCGCAATTGCTGGCAGTGGCAAAGCATCATTACCGAGAAGGTTTGAAACTGCATCAGGACTTCGCCCAACTGCATGCCAACTATGGCAGCGCGCTGATTAAACTCGGTGATCCAATCAACGCGGTTACGCAACTCAAAAGGGCAGTGCAACTCCAACGCGACTTGCCACAGGGGCATTACTGGTTGGCCTTGGCATTGGAGCAGTCCGGCGAGTTGGATGCCGCCATCACGCATTACCAGCAAGCTGTCGAACTCTTTCCCGGTTATGTCTCAGCTTGGCATCATATGGCGCGCGCCTTTGCTAAACGCGATGATGTTGAGCAGGCGTCTGTAGCTTATCAGCAAGCCATCGCGTTACGTCCCCAATCCCCCGCCGCCTATCAGGAGTTGGGTTTGATGTGGCTTGAGCATCAACAGTTCCAAAGGGCAGCGACACAATTCCAAACCGTGTTGGCGATGCGCCCCGGCGAACCTGCAGTGCTTTGGTCACTGGGTTTGTCACAGTACATGCTCGGTGATTCACAACAGGCGATCGCGTTACTCAAAGAAGCGTTGACCAAGCAACCAGCCGATGCCCTGAAGTTGGACCTGGCATGGATACTCGTTACTTGCCCAGAGCAGCCGCTGCGTGATACATCGTTGGCCAGGCAACTCATCGAACCATTGCCAGACAGTGAAAAGAAACAAGCAATATTGAAAATCATTACAGGCGATCAAACCGTGACTGAGCGACGGTTGTTGCAGTCGTGGTGATGGTGGATTGAATTCGATGTATTGAAAAAATAGCTGCGACACTACGTGTCGCTGACCCTTACGGTTGTATGCCGCTAAAAGCACCAAACAAAAAAAGGTTCACGTTTGGCATGATTTAAGGTAGAATGGCTGGGCTATGGCGAATTTGGCGTACAACTTGGCGATTGAGACTTCCAGTAGACAAGGTTCGATTGCATTGGGTCGGGGCAGTGAAATGCTCTGCGCGGTCGATCTGCCAACACCTCGTCGTCACCGTGTGGACTTGATGCCGTCTGTCGCCAAACTCTGTACTGATCACGAGATCAGTCCAGGCGACCTGCGTGAAATCTATGTCTCCATTGGTCCTGGATCGTTCACCGGCCTGCGGATCGCAGTCACCACCGCCAAGGTCGTGAGCATGATTACCGGCGCAAAAATCGTTGCCGTCCCGACCATTGACGTGGTGGCCCAAAACGTCCCCGCCAGTGATGCGACGCTGGCGGTGGCATTGAATGAAAAACATCAAACCGTCTTTGGCGGTCTGTATCAGCACGATGGGAATCGCTGGGTATCCACCCGTGAACCTGACGTGCAAACCCTCGAACAACTGCTAACCGCAACTAGCGGTCTGACACAGTTACTTGGGGAAAAACTGCCGCCGGTTCCATCGTGTGATGGTCTGTCGGTGCTGGATGTGGAGCTTGCCAAACCGCAGGTGAAGCATGTCTGGCAAATCGGTCAATTACTGGCAAGTGACCAGCAGTTCGTCGACGCCTATGCGTTGGTGCCGCTGTATGCCCGTGAACCAGAGGCGGTCAAGCTCTGGGAACAAAACAAGAACAAGCGAGTGACCTGTTCATGATGCCAAGAGTCGTTATCGTCGGACGCCCTAATGTGGGCAAAAGCAGTCTATTTAATCTCATCGCTGGAAGACGGATCAGTATCGTCGATCCCACCGCAGGGGTCACGCGCGATCGCGTCAACGCAGTTGTGCAGCTTCCCCCCAAACGCCCCGGCCAGGAAGGCCCGGTTGTCGAACTTTACGACACCGGCGGCTATGGCATCGAAGACTCACAGAATCTGACCACCAGTGTCGAACGTCAGATTGCCAACGCCATTGGGGATGCCGACTTGATTCTATTCGTCGTTGATGCTCAGACGGGGATTCTGCCTTTGGATGAAAAAGTCGCCCGACTCCTGCGTACCGGTGGGGCGGACATGAACAAGATTATGCTCGTCTGCAACAAAGTTGACGGCGAAAAGCTGGAGATGGAAGCTGCGGACTTTATGCGTTTGGGCTTTGGTGAGCCAGTTATGGTTTCCACCGTCACCAACCACATGAAGCGATCGTTCCTTGAGAGTGTCCGTGAGGCGATTGATTTTGAAGCACTCGCTGCTGCAGGCAAAGATGACCGCAGCCTTGATCCAGGTATTCAGCTGGCCATCGTCGGCAAGCGTAATGCCGGCAAGAGTACACTCGTCAATGCCTTTGCCGGTGAAGAACGTGTCATTGTCAGTGAAATCGAAGGCACGACCCGAGATAGTGTCGATGTGCGTTTTGAAGTCAACGAGCATGTCTTTACTGCAATCGACACCGCGGGTGTGAAGAAGCACAAGTCCATCAAAGGTGATATCGAATACTACTCGCATCATCGATCTCTGCGTGCGATTCGTCGCGCGGATGTCGTGTTGTTCATGGTCGATGCTTCGTTGCCAATCAGTAGTGTCGACAAGCAGTTGGGCAATGAAGTGCTCAAGCATGACAAGCCCACGGTGATTGTGATCAACAAGTGGGACCTGGTCCCCGAAGAAACAACACAGGAAGATTATGCTGCGTATCTCGATGATGCGCTTAAAGGTTTGGACTTTGCGCCCATCGTATTCCTCAGTGCCCAAAAGGCTGAGGGCTTAAAGCAGGTCTTGGCGATGGTCAAGAATTTGTACGATCAAGCCGGACACCGCGTGCCCACTGGTGAACTTAATCGCATTGTCCGCGATATCATCACCAAGCGTCTACCTCCTGCACACATGGGCCGACGTTTGAACGTGTTCTATGTGACGCAACTACAAACACACCCACCAACGATTGGCATTTTTGTCAACCATCCGGATTTGTTTGATAACAACTATGAACGGTTCATCATTAATCGCATGCGTGATCAATTGCCGTTTAGTGAAGTTCCCATCAAGCTGTTGATCCGTGGGCGTAAGGAAATGCCCGAAGGGACATAAGTCAAAAGACATTACCGCCAAGTCGTCAAGAATGCCAAGTTAACGAAAGAGAACATTTTATTGTCCTTGCGATGGGTTT